>JANMBN010000231.1:0-7156 GCA_031360485.1 Betaproteobacteria bacterium
GCCATTCCCGAGCGCGTTGTTCGGATCGCCGGTGCGATGTAGAGTCGTCTCCCCGGGCGCGTGCGACCCGCGCCCATTCATTCGTTTAACTGGAGGACGATATGGCTTACGCAATCGTGCATCACTTCCCGGGCGGTACGAAGGAGCAATACGAGGCGGCTCTCGCCGCCGTGCATCCCGCACGCAACACTCTTCCCAAGGGTCAGATCTTCCACGCCGCCGGTCCGTCCGCCGGGGGCTGGACGATCGTGGCCGTACACGAGTCCAAGACGAGCTGGGAGCAGTTCCGCGACGGCACCCTGCGTCCGGCGTTTGAGAAAGGAATTGCGGGTAGCTTCACCTCCTCGCCCCAGGAATCGGCGTTCGAGGTCTACAACCTGCAAAAGTAGTTCTCAAGCAAACGCTCCCGGGCGCTGGCCGCGCGCTGCCAGACGAGGCGATGCGCCCGGATGGCCGCTTTGCGAAGGCAGGTGCTGCGACCGGTCCTGGCCGTGAAGCCCCCGCCCTCGCACTTAGATCAACTCGTTCGCTAACTGCGTGGTTTCGCGGGGCTGGTCTTGTCACTCGGCGTGCCCGGATCACTTACCGCGATACCGAACTGCTGTTCGCATGCCTTCTTCTCTTTCTCGCTCTTCTTCGCGTTGCACTCGGCGATCTGCTCCTTGCTCGGTTTGCCCCGCTCGGCAACGCTTGCGTCAAATTGCTCCTTGGTGGGCTTGCCTGCCGACACCGACAGCGCGAACGTTGCTGCGAGTAGGGCGAGTAATAGTTGTTTCATCTTGAACCTCCTCAATTGCAATTGACGGGGGAGTTGCGGCGATGCGCCTCTCGGGCAGCACGGCAGGAGATACCTGATGCGGAATACAATTAATCCGACCGCCACGAGGTAAGTCCTGGCAACCTCTGCCGTATAAGTGACGACGCAATTCTTGTGCCAAGTTCGCGGTTCCCGGACTATGCCCTGACGGCGCTCACATCGAGGAACGCTCGAGAATCGGGCGCGAGCCGCCCGACCATCGATTGGCGCGGTTCGGCGGGCATCGGCCGGGAACGGCCTATCTGCCGTCAGGCAAGGGAGCAACTGAATGAACACCGATCTCGACGTCACCAGGCATTACAGCCGAGGCAATCTCCGCGACCGCCTGAACGCGGCGTTGGCGGAGGACGGTACCGATCTCGGTCATCCAAGCATGGGGCAGCTGGCGCCCTACGACCAGTTCCATGGCCGCGGACTGGAAGCGACGGTGGAGATCGCCGATCTGCTTCAGATCGACGCGGGCCATCACATCCTGGACATCGGCAGCGGGATTGGCGGGCCGGCGCGCTACTTTGCGCATCGCTTCGGCTGCGAAGTCACTGGGATCGATCTAACCGCTGAATTCTGCGCCGTCGCTCGCGATCTGACGCGAGCACTCGATTTTGAAAAAAGGGTCAGGTTCGAGCTCGGCAATGCCTTGGCGATGCCATTTGCCGATGGCAGCTTCGATGGCGCTTACTCGATGAACGTTTCGATGAACATCGCCGACAAAGGGGCGTTCTACCGTGAGATTCATCGAGTGCTGAAGCCGCGCGGCTGGCTGATGCTGTCGGAGATTGCGAAGGGCGCCGGCGGGGACCCGGAATACCCGACGCCTTGGGCCAACAGTGCGCACACCAGCTTCCTGTCGACGCCCGAAGAAACCCGGAACGGCCTCGTGGAAGCCGGATTTGACGTTGTTCAGCTGCGCAGCACCCTCGAACGGGCACTGGCTTTTGGCGCCCGCTCCCGCGCGATGGTCGAGCGCGGCGAGAAACCGCCGCACCGCGCGGTCCAGCTCATTCATGGCGAAAGGGCGACTCCGATGATGTCGAATATGGCGCGCGGCCTCTCGGAGTCGCGAATCGTTCCGATCGAAGTCTTGGCTAGAAAGCACCGCTAGTGCCGGCGGCCCGCAGCCCGCGCTCGATCGACCGGCTCGAGTCGACCCCGAGCGAACGCAAAGGTCTTCAGGCGCTCAACGGAGCGAACAGAGCCAATCAGCGGTGGATCGTCGGCAGCCGCTCCCGGTGACGCTTGTCGCGGATGTGAACATAGACCTGTACCAGTGCCACGATCGACAGGAAAGCGAGCAGCGGGTAGACGACATAGAGTGGCGATCGCTTGATGCACCCGTCGCCGCTGCAGAACACGCCGGCACCCATGCCGAGTTCGTAGACGAGGTACGCGACCCACGCGGCCGTCGCCACCCACGCGGTGCGCGAGCGGCTCCAAAGCGCGAGCGCTGCGAAAAGAATGATCGGGGCCGCGATCAGGGCCGGGTAGTTGATCAGCACGTAGAAGAACTCGGGCATGTGCTCCACCGGACTCGTTTGTTGTTCGTTCGATCGCGTACAGGCCCGCAATCGTAAGTCCTAATGACCGCGCGTGGCAATGGCGGCAGACGGGCCGACGAGAATCCGCAACGCGGCTGTGGGACCGCCCGGTCCCAGGTTTACGTCGCGCCCTGGGTGCGGGGCTACAGGAAGAACGTCTATTACACGTTCCCGCCGTGGCAGTACCTGGACATCGATCCGGCGCGCAAAGGTTAGAACGCCCGCGGCGGCACGCGCGCTCGCCTTCGAGGCGGACGGGCTTGATCGCCGACGGTCCCGGTTCCGCGGGCGACGCGCGCCGCTTCAGGCGCCGAGCTGTTCCTTCAGCAGCGCATTGACTTGCGCCGGGTTCGCCTTGCCCTTCGTCGCCTGCATCGCCTTGCCGACGAGCGAGTTGAACGCTTTCTCCTTGCCGGCGCGGAACTCGGCGACGATCGCGGGGTTCGCAGCGATCACTTCGGCAACGATCTTTCCGATCGCTCCCGCGTCGGAGATCTGCGTCAGGCCCTTTGCCGCGATGATCGCATCGGCATCGCCGTCGCCGGCCCACATCGCATCGAAGACGTCCTTGGCGATCTTGCCGGATATCGTGCCATCCTGGACGCGTCGCAGCAGGCTCGCGAGGCTGGCCGCGGCTACCGGTATGCGGGCGATGTCGATCTCCGCCTTGTTGAGCGCCGCCGAGACTTCTCCCAGCACCCAGTTCGCGGCCAGCTTTTCCGCACGAGGCACGCCGGCGGCCGTCGCTTCGAAATACCGGGCAAGGTCGCGGCTCGCGGTCAGCGCCACGGTGTCGTAAGGCGACAGTGCGTACTGCGCTTCGAAGCGCGCCCGCATCGCCGCCGGCAGCTCGGGCAGCTCCGACTTCACGCGTTCGATCCAGGCGTCGTCGATCGAGAGCGGCGGCAGGTCGGGGTCGGGGAAGTACCGATAGTCCTCGGCGTCTTCCTTGCTGCGCATCGCCCGCGTCTCGTGCCTGTCCGGATCGTAGAGCCGCGTCTCCTGCACGACCGTGCCGCCCCCTTCGATCAACTCGACCTGCCGCCGGATCTCGAATTCGATCGCCTGCTCGATGAAGCGGAAGCTGTTGAGATTCTTGATTTCGCAGCGCGTGCCGAGCTTCGATTCGCCGGCCGGGCGCACCGACACGTTTGCGTCGCAGCGAAAGCTGCCTTCCTGCATGTTGCCGTCGCAGATGCCGATCCAGCGCACCAGCGCATGCAGGGTCTTGGCGTACGCGACCGCCTCGGCGGAGCTCCGCATGTCGGGTTCGGACACGATTTCGAGCAGCGGCGTGCCGGCGCGATTGAGGTCGATGCCGGTCATGCCGTGGTAGTCCTCGTGCAAAGACTTGCCGGCATCTTCTTCGAGATGCGCGCGAGTGAGCCGCACGGTCTTCTCGCCATCCGCGGTCGCGATGGCCACCGCGCCGCCCTGGACGACGGGAATCTCGTACTGGCTGATCTGGTAGCCCTTCGGCAAGTCGGGGTAGAAGTAGTTCTTGCTCGCGAACACGCTGCGGCGGCTGATCGTGGCGCCGACGGAGAGCCCGAAGCGGATCGCGCGCTCGACCGCTCCGCGATTGAGCACCGGCAGAACGCCGGGCAAAGCGAGGTCCACCGCCGACGCCTGCGTGTTGGGCGCGGCGCCGAATGCCGTCGAGGCGCCGGAAAAGATCTTCGACGCGGTCGAAAGCTGGGCGTGGGTTTCGAGCCCGATGACGACTTCCCACTTCATGGCGCCGCCACCGCGGGAATGCGCTTGTGCCAGTCCGTCGCTTGCTGGAAGCGGTGCGCGACGTCGAGCATCCTCGCCTCGGCGAAATAGTCGCCTTGCAGTTGCAGTCCGATCGGCAGCCCGCTCCTGTCGAATCCGCAGGGAATCGACAGCGCCGGCGCCCCGGTCAGATTCGCCGCGACCGTGAAGATGTCGTTCAGGTACATCTCCACGGGGTCGTCGGTCTTCGCGCCGATTTGAAATGCCGTCGTCGGCGCCGTCGGGCCCATGATGACGTCGCACGACTGGTAGGCGCGGCGAAAATCCCCGGCGATCAGGTTGCGCACCTGCTGCGCCTTGAGGTAGTACGCGTCGTAGTAGCCATGCGACAGCACAGAGGTGCCGACGAGGATCCGGCGCTTGACCTCGGCGCCGAAGCCTTCGGCGCGCGATTTCCGGTACATGTCGGTCAAGTCGTCGTACTTTGCGGCGCGGTGGCCGTAGCGCACGCCGTCGAAGCGCGACAGATTCGACGACGCTTCCGCCGGCGCGATCACGTAGTACACCGGCACCGACAGCTTGACGTTGGGAAGCGTGAGCTCGATCGTCGTGCCGCCGAGCCTGCGGAATTCCGCGAGCGCTTCGTCGACGGCCTTCGCGGTATCGGCGTCGATGCCGTCGCCGAAAAACTCCCGGGGCAAGCCGATCCTGAGTCCGGCGAGCGGTTTCGCGCCGCGCCCCTCCCGCAGGGTGCGTGTGTAATCTTCGGCGGGTCGGTCGAGCGATGTCGAGTCGCGCGGGTCGTGGCCGGCCATCGCGTTCAGCAGCAGTGCGAGGTCCTGTGCCGTTTGCGCGAAGGGCCCCGCCTGATCGAGGCTCGACGCAAACGCGACGAGCCCGTAGCGCGAGCAGACGCCGTAGGTCGGCTTCAGTCCGCAGATGCCGGACAGCGCGGCCGGCTGGCGGATCGAGCCGCCCGTGTCGGTGCCGGTGCCTCCGGGCACGAGCCTCGCGGCGACGGCGGCGGCCGAGCCGCCGGAACTTCCCCCGGGCACGCACCGGAGATCCCACGGGTTCTTCACCGGGCCGTAGTGCGACGTCTCGCTCGACGATCCCATCGCGAACTCGTCCATGTTCGTCTTGCCGACGAGCACGGTCCCCGCGCGCCTGAGGCCCGCGACGACGTGCGCGTCGAAGGGCGACGTGTAGTTCGCCAGCATGCGCGACCCGCAGGTCGTCCGCATGCCCGCGGTGACGAGGATGTCCTTGTGCGCGATTGGGATGCCGACGAGCGGCCCCGCGTTACCGGCGGCGATCGCCGTGTCGGCCGCGTTCGCGTCGCTGAGCGCCCGTTCGCGGTCGACCGTGATGAACGCATTCAACGCGGGGTCGATCTTCGCGATCCGGTCGAGCAGCCCCTGAGTCAACTCCACGCTGGAAAGGCGCCTCGCGCGAAGTGCCTCGGAAAGCGCGGCGATGGGCGCCGTGATGTCGCTCATTCGAGGACCTTCGGCACGAGAAACAGCCCGTCCTCGACGGCCGGCGCGACGCTCTGGTAGAGGTCGCGGCAATCGGTCTCGGTGACGCTGTCCGCGCGCAGCGGCAGCATCACGTCCTGCGCGTGCGCCATCGGCCGGACACCGGTCGTATCCACCGCGGCGAGCTGGTTGATCAAGCCGAAGATCGCGTCGAGCTTCGCGCGCACCTCCTCGGCCTGCCCCGCATCGATTTCGATCCGCGCAAGGTGAGCGATCCGGTGGACGTCGGCGAGTGAGATCGGCATGGCGGTCAGGTTGCGGCTTGGGGCGGCCCAGGGAGTCGGGAGGCGCCCGATCCAGGACAATTGCGCGGATCGGACCGGGCCGGCGGCGCACCCCGAATTGGCCGAATTTCCGCACGAAATCAGTGCTGGAGCAATGCACAATAGGTTATCATAATGTCATATTTTCGGGCAGCCGCCATTCCTTTTGACCTACGGGCCGCCGCCGTTTCCGCGCGTCCCGCACTGCCGCAGGCCACCGCTTACATGTTCGAGTCTTTCAAGGGCTATTTCTCGAGCGATCTCGCGATCGACCTCGGCACGGCGAATACGCTGATCTACGTGCGCGGCAAGGGCATCGTCCTGAACGAGCCCTCCGTCGTCGCGATCCGGCAGGAAGGCGGGCCGAACGGCAAGCGCGTGATCCAGGAAGTCGGTCTCGCCGCGAAGCAGATGCTCGGCCGCACCCCGGGCAACATCACGGCGATCCGGCCGATGAAGGACGGCGTGATCGCCGACTTCACCGTGACCGAGCAGATGCTGAAGCAGTTCATCAAGCGGGTGCTCGAGTCGCGGCTGTTTTCGCCATCGCCGCGGATCATCATCTGCGTGCCGTGCGGATCGACGCAGGTCGAACGCCGCGCGATCCGCGAGTCCGCGCTGGGTGCCGGCGCGTCGAAGGTCTACCTGATCGAGGAGCCGATGGCCGCCGCGATCGGCGCGGACCTGCCGATCTCCGATGCGACCGGGTCGATGGTCGTCGACATCGGCGGGGGCACGACCGAAGTCGGCGTGATCTCGCTAGGCGGGATGGTGTATTCCGGCAGCGTGCGCGTCGGTGGCGACAAGTTCGACGAGGCGATCGTCAACTACATCCGTCGCAACTACGGCATGCTGATCGGCGAGACGACGGCGGAAATGATCAAGAAGACGATCGGCTCGGCGTTTCCAGGCTCCGAAGTGAAGGAGATGGAAGTCAAGGGCCGCAATCTCGCCGAGGGCATTCCGCGCAGCTTCACCGTGTCGTCGAACGAGATTCTCGAGGCGCTCACGGATCCCCTGAACAGCATCGTGTCCGCAGTGAAGAGCGCGCTCGAGCGCACTCCGCCCGAACTCGGCGCGGACATCGCGGAGCGGGGCATGGTGCTGACGGGCGGCGGCGCATTGCTGCGCGATGTCGACCGCCTGCTGATGGAAGAGACGGGGCTTCCGGTGATCGTCGCCGACGATCCGCTCACCTGCGTGGTGCGCGGCTGCGGCAGGGCGCTCGAGAACATGGACAAGCTGTCTACGATCTTCACGTCGGACTAGTTCGCCCGCCTGTAATAG
>JANMBN010000246.1:0-1794 GCA_031360485.1 Betaproteobacteria bacterium
ATCGGCGATCTGCTCGAACTGGTCGTGGCGCGCGGCGAGGCGGCCATCGCGTCGCGGTTGCTCTCCGCCGCGCAGCGCGGCGACTGGCCCGAATTCGCCGCGTGGAACGCCTGGTTTCGCGCATCGCGCGAGACGATGGAGCTGCGTGCGGAGACCGAGCAGATGGGCGGTTCGCTCGCGAAGCTCTCGGGGGATCTCGATCTGCTCGACGATTCCGCCCGCAATGCATTGGACCGCGTTGCACCGGTCACGCTGCCGGCGGCGTATGCGCTTGCCGCGCGCGGCTTCGCGGTGCCGGTCGACGCCGCGCTGGCGGCATATGTCTGGGCATGGCTCGAAAATCAGGTGCTCGCGGCGATGAAGCTCGTGCCGCTCGGCCAGGTCGCGGGGCAGCGGCTGCTGGCGGCGCTTGGCACGAAGATTCCCGCGGTCGTCGCGAACGCCATGACGCTTGCCGATGACGACCTGTCGACGTTCGCGCCGGGACTTTCGCTGGCGAGCGCGCGGCACGAGACGCAGTACACGCGTTTGTTCCGATCGTAGCGGCGGCGACGGCCGCCGGGCGCGCGACGGCGCCGACTGCACCCACACCACGAGGATCGATCCCGTTCCCATGACAAAGCCTCTCAGCCAACCGTTGCGCGTCGGCATCGGCGGACCCGTCGGCTCGGGCAAGACGGCGCTCGCGCTGGCGCTGTGCCGCGCGCTGCGCGATCGCTACCAGCTCGCCGTCGTCACCAACGACATCTACACCGAGGAAGACGCGCGGTTTCTCGTCGACAACCAGGCGCTCGCCGCGGACCGGATCATCGGTGTGGAGACCGGCGGCTGCCCGCACACGGCGATCCGCGAGGACGCGTCGATCAACCTCGAGGCGGTCGACCGGCTCGCGCGGCGCTTCGGCAATCTCGACATCGTCTTCGTCGAAAGCGGCGGCGACAACCTCGCAGCGACTTTTTCGCCGGAGCTGTCCGACCTGACGCTCTACGTGATCGACGTCGCCGCCGGCGACAAGATCCCGCGCAAGGGCGGCCCCGGCATCACGCGCTCGGACCTCCTCGTCATCAACAAGATCGATCTCGCGCCGATGGTGGGCGCGTCGCTCGACGTCATGGATCGCGATGCGCGCAGGATGCGCGGCGAGCGGCCGTTCGTGTTCACGAATCTCAAGACCGGGCACGGGCTCGATGTAGTCGTGCGCTTTGTCGTCGAGCGCGGAATGGTCGGTGCGGCAACGGCGCCGCCGCGCTGACGGCGCGACAAGGCGGACGATTGCGATCGATCGTGCGCAGCCGATTCCGGTGCTTAGCAGGCCGCTTCCACAATGGCGCACGAGCCAAACCGGTGCGTGGCCAGGCGCGACGCACTATTTTGGACCGTCCGCGGTGCGCAACGCACGATCAAGCGCGATCGACTCCCGGCCGATCGTTCCCCCAAGCGCTTGAGAAACAAAGCATTAATCGAGGTCTACCGTGCATGGCATGGATTGTGCGATGCAACACACCAGGGACGCCGTTCGCGGCGACTCGAATCGGCCGGTGCAGTCATCGTCAATCCATCGAAACGGGGAAATCCATGCAACGCAGAACCATTCTGAAGCGACTGGCATTGTCCGCCACGCTTGTGGTCACCGGTTTCGCGATGAGCGCGCAGACGCTCGCCGCGGACACCATCAAGGTCGGCGTCCTTCACTCGCTGTCGGGAACGATGGCGATCAGCGAAACGGTGTTGAAGGACGTGACGCTGATGGCGATCGACGAAATCAATGCCAAGGGCGGCGTGCTCGGCAAGAAG
>JANMBN010000259.1:0-10391 GCA_031360485.1 Betaproteobacteria bacterium
CACATGATCGAGGCCGTGGCGTCGCAGGTGTTCATCCCGCTCACGGTGGGCGGTGGCGTCAACGCGGTGGAGGACGTGCGCGCGCTGCTCAACGCGGGTGCCGACAAGGTCAGCATCAACACGGCGGGCGTGCGAAATCCGGGACTCTTCGAGGCGGCCGCCGGACGCTACGGCGCGCAGTGCATCGTCGCGGCCATCGACGCCAAGCAGTCGGCGCCCGAGGCGTGGCAGGTGTACACGCACGGCGGTCGCACGCCGACGGGGCTCGATGTCGTCGATTGGGCACGCGAAGTCGTCGCCCGCGGCGCCGGCGAGATCCTCCTCACGAGCATGGATCGCGACGGCGCACGGACCGGGTTCGATCTCGAGCTGACGCGGGCGGTGGTCGAGGCGGTCGACGTCCCCGTGATCGCCTCCGGAGGCGTGGGTTCGCTGCAGGATCTCGTCGATGGAATCGTCGCCGGCCGTGCCGACGCCGTGCTCGCCGCCTCCATCTTCCACTACGGGGAATTCACGATCGGCGAGGCCAAGGCCGCGATGGCCGCAGCCGGGATCGAAATTCGCTGAACGTTTGGTGGCGCGCCGTCGTCCCGTCCGCCCTTGACGAACGGGGCCGGACACCGAACACTCGAATCTTCGCGTTTAACGCCGGGCTTCAACACGCAACATGGACTGGCTCGACCAGGTGAAGTGGGCAACGGATGGCCTCGTCGCGGCGATCGCGCAGGACGCCGCATCGGGCAAGGTATTGACCCTCGCCTGGATGAACCGCGAGGCGCTCGCGCGCACGGTGGAGACGGGAGAGGCGCACTACTGGTCGCGCTCGCGCAGCCGGCTTTGGCGAAAGGGCGAGGAGTCGGGTCATGTGCAGCGGGTGCGCGAGATCAGGCTTGATTGCGACGACGATTCGATCCTGCTCCAGGTCGAGCAGGCTGGCGGCATCGCGTGCCACACGGGGCGCGAGCGCTGCTACTTTCAGCGGCTCGAAAACGGCCGCTGGGTGATTACCGAACCCGTGGTCAAGGACCCGAGCGTCATCTATGGCCGCCGCTGACTCCGCCGCATCGAAGCGCGCGGACGTTCTCGACCGCCTCGCGGCCGAGATCGCCTCGCGCAGGGACGCGGATCCGTCCGCATCCTACGTCGCGGCGCTTTTTGCCAAGGGCGACGATGCGATATTGAAGAAGATCGGCGAGGAGGCGACCGAGACCGTCATGGCGGCGAAGGACGGTGATAGACTCCGCATCACTGCCGAGGTCGCGGACCTCTGGTTCCATTGCCTAGTGCTGCTGGCGCGGCACGGGCTCGGCCCCGACGACGTGCGCGCCGAGCTCGCGCGCCGCGAAGGGACCTCCGGGATCGCCGAAAAAGCCTCCCGGAAGGCCTGATCGCCGCGGCGAGATGCGCCGGCGAGCGACGGACGGAGACAAAACGGTGCAGGACTGCATATTCTGCAAGATTGCGCGGGGCGAAGTCCCGTCGCGAAAGGTGTACGAGGACGGCGAGATCCTCGCTTTCCACGACATTCATCCGGTCGCGCCGACGCATTTCATGCTGATTCCGAAGAAGCACATCGCGACGCTGGCCGACGCCACGGCGGAGGACGCCGGCGTGCTGGGGCGGATCATGGTGCTGACCGGCCGCCTCGCGCGCGAGCAGGGCTCGCCGGAGGGCTATCGGACGATCGTCAACACGGGTCGTATCGGCCGGCAGGACGTCATGCACATGCACGTGCACGTGCTCGGCGGGCCGAGCCCGCTTGGCGCCATGATCGCGCGCGGCGCGACCTGACTACTCGAGGAGATTCGTATGGGCGGATTGAGCATCTGGCATTGGCTGATTGTCCTGCTGGTCGTCGTGCTGATCTTCGGCACCAAGAAATTGCGCAACATCGGGCAGGATCTCGGTGGCGCGGTGAAAGGCTTCAAGGACGGCATGAAGACCGGCGACGAGGCCGCGAATGCCGCGAAGGAAGCGGACGCGCCCGCGCAGCAGCTCGGCGGCACGACGATCGAAGGCGAGATCAAAAAGGAGAAGACGTCGTAGGAGGTTCGGCGCATACCCGCGGGGCGCCGGTTAGAGCGCTCACACACGGCGCCCGGCGCCAGACCTTTACGTCATGTTCGATATCGGCTTCAGCGAAATCGTCGTCATCGCCGTCGTGGCGCTGGTCGTGCTCGGCCCGGAGAAGCTGCCGAAGACCGCGCGCACGCTCGGCCACCTGTTCGGCCGCCTGCAGCGCTACGTGAACGACGTCAAGAGCGACATCAAGCGCGAGATCGACCTCGACGAGCTGCGCAAACTGCAGCAGAACGTCCAGACCACCGCGAAGGAATTCGAGACGTCGATGGTTTCGGCCACGCAGGGCGTCGAATCGAGCGTGCGCGACATCGGTACGGAACTGAACTCCGCCGCCAGCGCCGCGACGAGCGAAGTCCCTGTCGCGCCGGCGGCGCTGCCGCAAACGGCGCCCGTTGCCGCGCCGGCGGCGCCGGCACCGGACCCGGCACGGCAGGCCTCGCTTCCCGGCTTTGACCGTGGCTGAACCGCGCGCCGCCGCGTGGCGATGAGCGATCCGATCCCGCCGCGGGAGGGCCCGCAAGAGACATTCATCTCGCACCTGATCGAGTTGCGGTCGCGGCTGATGAAGGCGATCGTCGCCGTCGTCATCGTGCTGCTCTGCCTGTTTCCCTGGGCGAAGGACATCTACGCGGCGCTCGCCGCCCCGCTGCTGCGGGTCCTGCCCAAGGGTGCGACGATGATCGCAACCGACGTCACGGGCACGTTCTTCGTCCCGCTCAAGGTCACGCTGATGGCGGCGTTCCTGATCGCCCTGCCCTACGTGCTCTGGCAGGTCTGGGCGTTCGTCGCGCCGGGCCTCTACCACCACGAAAAGAGGCTCGCCCTGCCCGTGATCGTGTCGAGCTGCGTGTTCTTTCTGATCGGCATGTCGTTCGCGTACTTCCTCGTGTTCCCGATCGCGTTCGGCTTTTTCGCCGCCTACGCTCCGGAGGGCGTCACGATGATGACCGACATCGACAAGTACCTGTCGTTCGTGTTGACGATGTTCATCGCGTTCGGCGTCACGTTCGAAGTTCCCGTCGTCGTGATCGTGCTGGTGCGCATGCGGATCGTCAGCCTCCAGAAGCTCCGGTCGATCCGCTCGTACGTGATAGTCGGCGCGTTCGTCGTCGGCGCGATCTTCACGCCGCCTGACGTCGTGTCGCAGCTCCTGCTCGCGGTCCCGATGTGGCTGCTCTACGAGTTCGGAATGCTGATGGCGCGCTTTCTCGTGCCGCCCGCCGGCGCCGAAGCCCCGACCGAGCCGGAAGCCTCGAAGTAGCGGCGCGAGCCGGGGAGCAGGGGCCCCATGCGCGGGCAGCGCACGGAGGCCGCGGCGCGAGCTACTGCGACTGCGGCCGGCGGCCGACGGTGACGTCGATGTCCTGCGGCTTCCGGTCGCGCCATACCTTGACCTTGACGGCGCTGCCCGGGACAAGGTCGGCGATCCGCGCGAGCAGCGCGGGCGTGTCGCGCGTCGGCGTGCCGTCGAGTTCTAGCACGACGTCGCGCGCCTGAATCCCGGCGCGTTCGGCCGGTCCGTTGCGCACGACACCGCGGATCAGGACGCCCCCCGTGCTTTCGAGCGCGAGCGCGCGCGCGATTTCCGCGGTGACTTCCTGCGGCTCGATGCCCAACCAGCCGCGCGTCACCGATCCGTCCTTGATGATCTGCTCGAGCACCGTGCGCGCGAGCGAGATCGGGATGGCGAATCCGATGCCGAGCGACCCGCCCGACTGCGAGAAGATCGTGCTGTTGATGCCGATCAGGTTTCCCGCCGCGTCCACGAGCGCGCCGCCGGAGTTGCCGGGATTGATTGCCGCGTCCGTCTGGATGAAATCCTCGAAACGATTGATGCCGAGATGATTGCGCCCGAGCGCGCTGACGATGCCAAGCGTCACGGTGTTGCCGAAGCCGAACGGGTTGCCGATCGCGAGCACGAAATCACCGACCTGGACGCGGTCGAGCGCACCGAAGGTGATGGCCGGAAAATTCTCGCCGTCCGCCTTGAGCACCGCGAGATCCGACTCCGGATCGGTTCCGCGCACGTGGGCGCCGATCCGCCGCCCGTCAGCAAGGATGAGCTGGATGTCGTCGGCGCCCTCGATCACGTGGTTGTTGGTCAGCACGTAGCCTTCCGGCGAGACGATGACGCCCGAACCTAGGCTCGTCGCGCGCTGGCGCGGCATCCGCTCGGCGAGATCCGGGAAGTAGCGGCGCAACAGCGGGTCATCGGCCAGCGGCCCGCGCTGCCGCATCTCCTTGCTCGTGTAGATGTTCACGACCGCGGGCATCGCCTTCTTCGCGGCGTCGGAGAAGGTCGCGACCATCGGCGTGGTGACCGGCGTCGATGTTTCCTGCAGCAGCACGACGTTCCCGCCCTTGTCGCTGAAACGGGCGAGCAGATCCGGCCGCAGCGTCGCGACGACGAACAGCGCGGCGAGGCACAGCGTGCAGGCCTGCGCGAAGAAGAGCCAGATTCTGCGGAGCAAGACGGTCCCCGGGGAAAGAGCGCGGTCAATTATAGACAATTGCTGCGCCGCGCAACCGACACGAATCGACGCAATGCGCCGGTATTTTCGGCGGTGCGAAGGATCGTGGGCCCTTTGCCCGAACGGGAGCCAACCGGTTGATTCCGGGCGGATTTCCCCGGTCCGGCCGACGTCAGGCTTCCGGCCGGGCCCGCAAATCCCTTATAATCGACAGGTTTGCGAGCCGGCGCAGGAAATGCATGGCGCGAAAGCCGGAAAACAGCCGGAAACGGCAACAGGGGACGGGTGGTCATGGCGGAACGCACGATGGACCAGGGGAAGCGCCGCTTCCTGATCGGCGCGACCGGTGTCGTCGGCGGTGTCGGCGCGCTGGCGGCCGCGACGCCGTTCGTGATGTCGTTCTTTCCGAGCGAACGCGCGAAAGCGGCGGGCGCGCCGGTCGATGTCGACATCGGCAAGCTCGAGCCGGGGCAGAAGATCGACGTCGAGTGGCGCGGCAAGGTCGTGTGGATCATCAATCGCACGAAGCCGATGCTCGATTCGCTGCCCAAGCTCGACCCGAAGCTCGCGGACCCGAACTCCAACGACTCGCAACAGCCGCCGTACGCGAAGAACGAACACCGCTCGATCAAGGACAACGTGCTGGTCATGGTCGGCATCTGCACGCACCTGGGGTGCTCGCCCACCTACCGTCCGGATGTCGCGCCGGCGGACCTCGGTCCCGACTGGCTCGGCGGATTCTTCTGCCCGTGCCATCAGTCCAAGTTCGACCTCTCCGGCCGCGTCTACAAGGGTGTGCCGGCGCCGACGAACCTCCCCGTGCCTCCGCACAGGTATGTGACGGACACCCGGATCATCATCGGCGACGACGCCAGATCGGCGTAAAGGGACTCCGGCCATGCAGAAGATTCTGACCTGGATCGACGACCGCTTCCCGTTGACGGCGCTGTGGGAGTCGCAGTGGGGCAAGTACGTCGCGCCGAAGAATTTCAACTTCTGGTACTACTTTGGCTCGCTCGCCGCGTTTGCGCTGGTGATCCAGATCGCCACCGGCATCTTCCTGACGATGAGCTACAAACCCGACGCCGCGAAGGCGTTCGAGTCGGTCGAATACATCATGCGCGACGTGTCGTGGGGCTGGCTGATCCGCTACATGCACTCGACCGGCGCTTCGATGTTCTTCATCGTCGTGTACCTGCACATGTTCCGCGGGTTGATGTACGGCAGCTACCGGAAGCCGCGCGAACTGACGTGGATCTTCGGCTGCCTCATCTACCTCTGCCTGATGGCCGAAGCCTTTTTCGGCTACCTGCTGCCGTGGGGCCAGATGTCGTACTGGGGCGCGCAGGTGATCGTCAACCTGTTTTCGGCCGTGCCGGTCATCGGCGAGGACCTCGGTGTCTGGATCCGCGGCGACTACACGATCTCCGACATCACGCTGAACCGGTTCTTCGCGTTCCACGTGATCGCGGTGCCGCTGGTGCTGCTGGGACTCGTCGCGGCGCACCTGACGGCGCTCCACGAGACCGGCTCGAACAACCCTGACGGCATCGAGATCAAGAAGCAGCCCAAGGACCCCGTGACCGGCCTGCCGCAGGACGGCGTCTACTCGCATCCGTATTACACGGTGAAGGACATCGTCGGCGTCATCGTCTTCCTCGCGGTGTTTTCGTCCATCGTCTTCTTCGTGCCCGACATGGGCGGCTATTTCCTCGAGGCCAACAACTTCATCCCGGCGGACCCGCTGAAGACGCCGGAGCACATCGCGCCGGTATGGTACTTCACGCCGTACTACGCGATGCTCCGCGCCGTGCCTTCCTTCCTGGGCAGCCAGTTCTGGGGCGTCATCGTCATGGGCGCCGCCGTGATGATCTTCTTCGCGCTGCCGTGGCTCGACCGCGGCGCCGTCAAGTCGATCCGCTACCGCGGCCGGCAGTACAAGATCTGGCTCGCGGCCTTCGTCGTAAGCTTCTTGATCCTCGGCTACCTTGGCGTCGTCCCGATCACGATCTGGGGCCAGTTCCCGGACGGTTGGCCGCTGCTGGGATCCGCCGATCGCGCGACAGTCGTCGCGCGCGTGCTCACGGTCGTGTACTTCCTGTTCTTCCTGCTGATGCCCTGGTACACCGCGCGCGACGCGACCCTGCCGGTGCCGGAACGCGTGACGGGATGATGAGCATGAACCAATTCAAGACGCTTTGCGCGGTGCTTCTCTTCGCCGCCGCCGGCGCCGTGGCGGCGTCGGGCGGCTCCGACATCCGGATGGAGCCCTCGCCGATCAACCGACTGAGCCTCGAATCGCAGCAGCGGGGCGTGCGCACGTTCGTCAACTACTGCCTCAATTGCCACAGCGCCCGGTTCATGCGCTACAACCGGCTGACCGACCTCGGTCTCACCGAGGCGCAGATTCGCGACAATCTGATGTTTGCGACGAACAAGATCGGCGAAACGATGACGATCGCGATGACGACGGCCGATGCCAAGGCCTGGTTCGGCGCGCCGCCGCCGGACCTGACGGTCGAGGCTCGAGTTCGCGGCGCCGACTGGCTGTACAACTACTTTCTCGCCTTCTACAGGGACGACGCCACGCCTTCCGGCTGGAACAATCTCCTCTTTCCCAACGTCGCCATGCCTCACGTTCTCGCCGAACTCTCGGGCGCGAACCGCCTCGTCACCGCCGAGTTCAAGGATCACGAGGAGGCGCAGGCGGCTGCGCTCGCCGCCAAGGGGATCGTCGTGCTGGGCCCCGGCAAGAACCACACTTTCGTCGTGAAGACGCTTGTCGTCGACACGCCCGGAACGCTCACCCCGATCCAGTACCGCGAGATGATCGCCGATCTCGTCAACTACCTCGATTACATGGCCGAGCCCATGAAGAACAAGCGTGTGAGCCTCGGTCTCGCGGTCCTCCTTTACCTGTGCCTGCTGCTTGGATTTGCGTACTGGATGAAGCGCGAATACTGGAAGGACGTCCACTGACGCTTCCGGCAGGAGCGGCGCCAATGCTCCTGCCCGCCTGTAGCTAGTCCCCCGGCTGACGCCCCCAAAGCGCATGGCCTGCCCGCCAATCGCGAGGAGAACAAAATCATGATGACGCTCTATTCCGGGACCACCGATCCTTTCAGCCAGCGCTGCCGCATCGTATTGCACGAGAAAGGGATGGACTTCCAGATCATCGACGTGGACCTCGACCACAAGCCGGAGGACCTCGCGGTGATGAATCCGTACAACCAGGTCCCGGTGCTGGTCGAGCGTGACCTCGTGCTGCACGAGTCGAACATCATCAACGAGTACATCGACGAACGCTTCCCGCATCCGCAGCTGATGCCCGCGGACCCCGTGATGCGCGCCCGCGCGCGCCTGTTCCTGCACCGGTTCGAGAAGGAGCTGTTCTGCCACATCGACGCGCTCGAGGGAAACAATCAGAAGCAGATCGAAAAGGCGCGCAGCCACGTCCGCGACAGCCTGCTCCAGATCGCGCCGGTGTTCGCAAAGCACAAGCACATGCTCGGCGAGGAGTACTCGATGCTCGATGTCGCGATCACGCCGCTGCTATGGCGCCTCGACTACTACGGCGTCCAGATGCCCAAGCAGGCGGCCCCGCTCATGAAATACGCCGAGCGCCTCTTTGCGCGGCCGGCATTCTCCGAGGCGATGACCTCGGCTGAGCGCGGCATGCGGAAGTAGCCGGTCCGTCGCGCTTGACGGCCGCACCAACGACCGTAGTATCCTGATCGCATGTCCGAGCAATCCGCAAAGCCCTACCTGGTCCGGGCCATCTGCGAGTGGTGCGCCGACAACGGCCTGACGCCCTATCTCGCGGTCAAGGTGAACGAAGCGACGCGGGTTCCGGTGGCTTACGTGAAGAACGGCGAGATCGTGCTCAACGTCGGCGCGTCGGCGACGCGCCGCCTGACGATCGACAACGATGGCGTCCGGTTCTCGGCGCGCTTCTCCGGCACGTCGCAGGAGGTCGCGGTGCCGATGTCCGCGATCGGGGGCATCTTTGCCAAGGAGACGGGGTACGGCTTTGCGTTCACCGTCTCGCAAGACCCGGTGGCCTCGCTCGCCGCGGCCACGGCACCGCCCCAGCCCGATATCGACGCGGCCCTCGCGGCGGACCTCAAGGAAGCGAAACGGGCCAAGGGCCGCGACAAGGGCAAGCGGCGACCGACGCACCTGCAGGTCATCAAATAGCGCGTTGCCGCTCGCGCGCCGCGATCCGAGCGACGCGATCCCCGCAAGAGTTGTCGTCTACGTGTTGAACAACCCGGTTTTTTCTGCGCTCCGCACGCATCGGACAGAGCGCGCAGCCGCGTCGGCCGGGAGGCGACGCCGTGCCCCGCCGGCCGTCTCCATGTAGGCCACCAGTTGTCGCGTGCATCGCCGGCCTGAGGCTCCCGGAATTTGTCCTTTGTTTTTGAAGCGTTAACGTCCGCACTTTGCAGTCGATTGTCACTCCGGCGGCGCCGGCGCGAGTAAAATCACAACCACAGCCGGCATAGCTCAGTTGGTAGAGCAGCGGTTTTGTAAACCGTTGGTCGTGGGTTCGATTCCTACTGCCGGCACCAAGACAAGGTTCGCGGGTGGGGGGCATCGTTTTTGCACCCGACGAACTCGAAGAACAGCGTGGGAGCGAGTACGGTTTTCAGTCTGCATCGTCGGGCCGGACGTCCGTCGTGGGGGAGTCCGTACGGACAACGTCGTCATCGTGGAATGACAGGTTAGCTCATGCCCGTCGTGGCATTCAAACCGGTCAAGGCGCGGCTCGTCATCGAACAGGGCCGGGAGAGCGTCTTGGTCATGAAAGTCCTGGTCGCGCCGGGCGAGACGGTCGCGCTCGTCGGTGGCGGCAGGCTGGAATCCTCCAGCGGATCTCTGCGCATCCGCGAGCGCAAGGACGAGCGGGGACGCAACGAGAACAAGGCGGTCGGGTCGATGATCTACGTCGACGCCGTCGACGCCGGCGACGGACACAGTCCCGCGAATTTCCAGATCAACATCTCGCTGTCCGCGGCGAAGTTCGAGGCGCTGCTCAAGGTCGCGATCTCGGGCCGGCTGCCCTCCAAATTCTACGTGCACGCCGGCGACCGCATTTCCGCGCGCGACACGCGGGGCCTCGGCTATACGGTTCGAGGGGGCGAAAGGGTCAAGCTGTGGGACAACAAGAAGTACCGCATGCTGCCAGTGACCAATTTTTCGGTGATCCTGCCGATCACCGTCGCCGATGCCCACGACAGCCCCGCGATCGAGGAAGACCGCTCGCTGGTGGAAACGCTCACCAACAACGATCAGGTGGCGGAGCTCGCCGACGAGTTCGCGGTCTTTCAGGGCGAGACGAAGAACGCACTGACGGCCGTCGTGTCCGTCGTGGCCGTCATCGGCGTCCTGCTGCTTTTCATCAACCTCGTGCTGATCATCAAGTAATCGTGTGAACGAACTCGATTTTCGCGGCCGAAAGGCCGTCGTCACCGGCGGCGCGGCGGGCATTGGGCTGGAGACCTCGCGCGCCCTGGTGGCGGCTGGTGCGTCGGTGACTCTGGCCGTGCGCAATCTGGCGCAAGGCGAGGCCAGCGCCGACCAGTTGCGCCAGGACTATCCGCAGGCCGAAATCTCGATTGGGCTACTCGACCTGGCCGATCTGGGCACGGTAAGCGCATTCACGAGCGGTTGGAGCCAGCGTGGCAAACCGCTGCTCCACCGCCTTGTCGTCCGAGCAGACGAAAAAGCGCTGTTGCGGGCACCGGCGCACCAGTTCGAACAGCTGCTGGTCGTCGGCGCCGTGGCTGCCGAAGTCGGTCTTGCGGATGTGCACGCCAACAAAATCGCCCGCATGCC
>JANMBN010000318.1:0-6492 GCA_031360485.1 Betaproteobacteria bacterium
CGACATCCGCGACCGGGACATCGGTTTCTATGTCGCCGATGCGCGCAAGGCCGTGACCGACAGCGTGAAGTTTCCTCCCGGCTATTACATCGCCTGGAGCGGCCAGTTCGAATACATGGAGCGCGCCACCGAGAAATTGAAGGTCGTCGTTCCGGTGACCTTGCTCCTGATTTTCCTGCTGCTGTACCTCAATTTCCGCCGTCTCACCGAAACCGTGATCGTGATGCTCTCGGTGCCGTTCGCGCTGGTGGGCGGCATCTGGCTGATGTGGATCCTCGGCTACAACGTCTCGGTCGCCGTGGCCGTTGGCTTTATCGCACTGGCCGGTGTCGCCGCCGAGACCGGCGTCGTCATGCTGATCTATCTCGACCATGCATGGGAGAAGGTCCAGGCCGGGCGCAAGGCCGAGGGAAAGCACGCCACCGCGACCGACCTCTACGGTGCGGTGATGGAAGGCGCGGTCGAGCGCGTACGACCGAAGATGATGACGGTCGTCGCCATCATGGCGGGCCTCTTGCCGATCATGTGGGGCACGGGAACGGGCTCCGAAGTGATGAGCCGCATCGCGGCCCCGATGGTCGGCGGGATGATTTCGTCGACGGTCCTCACGCTGGCCGTCATCCCGGCGATCTATGCACTGGTGAAGGAATGGGAACTGCGCCGGCGCACGGTCAAGGCAACGACCGAACCGGCGCCCGCCTGAGTCCGTTTGCAACTTTCCTTTCGAAGTGCGCGCGCAGCGACGCTGGCGAGTACCCGCCAAAGTGACGCTGGCGATTCAGCCGGGATCGGACTCCGAAAACAAACTCCGCGTCGAAATTTCGAGTACAGTCCGTGCCGCCGCGATACGACGGCGGAAACCCGAATCTGAGCCCATACGATGCCCGCCGCGGAACCCACACGAAGGCTGGCGGCGATTCTCGCGGCCGACATCGTCAGCTACACGCGGCTGGTGGAAAGCGACGAGGCGGGGACGCTCGCCGCGTGGCGCGTGCTGCAGGCACGGTTGACCGACGACGTCGTCGTCGCGCACCGCGGGCGAATCTTCAAGAACACGGGCGACGGCTTCCTCGCCATCTTCGACAGCACCGTCGATGCCGCGGCGTGCGCCGTAAAGATCCAACAGATGGTGGCGGACGACCAGGCGCGCGTCGAGCCGGAGCGCCGAATCGTATTGCGGATCGGCGTCAATCTAGGCGACGTGTACCTGCAGGACGACGACGTGCTGGGGGACGGCGTCATCATTGCCAGCCGGCTCGAGACGGCGGCCGATCCGGGCGGCGTTCTGGTGACGCGGGCGGTCGCCGATCAGGTCCGCGGCCGCCTCGACATCGGGCTCGTCGACGGCGGCAAACGCAAGCTCAAGAACGTTGCGCGGCCGATCCGGGTGACGAAGCTCGTGTGGGGCCAAAAGGCCGGCGCAGCTTCTGAACGCGCCGGGAACGCGCGCGCCTTGACACGTCTTGCATTGAGTTCAGTCGGCGCGATACTTGCGATCGCGGCGGTCGTGGGTAGCTGGTATGGATGGAATGCGATCGGCCCCTCGCCAAAGGCGACCGACACGCGACCGACGGTCGCGGTCCTGCCATTTGCCCATGACGGAGCGCAGAAGTCGCAGGACGATTTCGCGGATGGCCTGACCGAGGACGTGATCACTACGCTGGGGCGGTTCAGCAGCCTCGCGGTGATCTCGCGCAATTCGAGCTTCCGATACAAGGAACGCCCGGCTGACCTGAAGGTTCTCGGGCGCGAACTCGGCGCGCGCTACGTGCTCGATGGCAGCGTCCGGCGCAACAACGGGCAGATCCGAATCAGCGTGCAACTCGCCGACGCCACGGACGGCTCGCAGATCTGGGCCGAGCGCTACGATCGCGAGGGCAAGGAGCTATTCGAGTTGCAGGACGAGATTGCGCAGAGCGTCGCGTCGATGCTGGTACGCCACATCACACAGACCGAGATCGAGCGTGCGCGCCGCAAACGCGTCGGCACCCTCGACGTCTACGAGCTCTACGTTCAGGGCCTCGCGCTGCAACGCGGGCACATCGAATCCGAGGAGCCCGGCAAGATGCTCCTGCAGGCGCGCGACCTGTTCGAGCGCGCGATCAGGCTCGATCCCCGGTTCGCGCCAAGCCACGTGGGGCTTGCGAACAACTACCTGGCCGCGTTCATCGAACCCTACATCGACGGCGAGTGGCGCAACCCTGCCGTTCTTGCCCGGGCGGCGGCAACGGCCGAGGACGCGCTGCGCCTCGAGCCGACCGACGCCATGGCGCTTGCGACGCTCGCGTGGGTCGCGCGCAACCGGGGTTCGAAGGAGGGGTTGGTGCAGGCCGAGTCACTCTTCCGCCGGGCGCAGGCGGCGAACCCCAGCCTTGCGGATGGCCGCTTCGCCGAGGTGTTGATCTACCAGGGCAAGTCCGCCGAGGCGCTGGACGTGGCGCGCGAGGCGATGCGACTCAATCACTTCTACCCGCCCAACTACGATGGCTACGTCGGCCATGCCCTGATGCTGCTGGGCCGCGCGCCCGAGGCGATCCCGCATCTCGAGCGCTGCATGGCACGCGCACCGGGGTTCCGGCCCTGTCATTACTGGCTGGCCGCCGCGCTCGCCGACGCGGGCCGAGTGGCGGACGCGAAGCTGCACGCGGAGGCCACAATGAAAATCGAGCCGACTTTTCGCGCCCGCGATCCGATGCTGATGCAACTCTACCAGCGCGCGGCCGACCGGGAACGGATGGCGACCGCGCTGGAGCGCGCGGGTTTTCCTCGCTGAGCCGGGGCTCGTCGGCGCCGCGGCGGGGGCGACGGGCCGACCTCCGATGCGCCGCAAGCACGCGGCGAGAAGGCAACGGCACGACAGCTCGCAAGTGTCCGTCGCCGCTGGAACGGCTTGACCGAATCGCCGTTGGCTGCGCGCATCCTCACGGCTTCGCCTTTCGAGACGACCAATGGATGTGGACGATCTGCCATTTCTCACCCTCCATTCGAAGAAGGGCCGTCTCGGTACCGATCAGCTTGATCGGCTGGCCGTCGTAACTACCATTGGTTTCGGTTTCATCCAGGACCAGCGCCATATTCCCGGTGGTTTGCTCGAAGCGCCGGAGCACCTTTCGCGTGACGGCCTTGGCAAACCGCGCATCGGACTCGAAATGATGCGACAGGTACTCATCTCGAGAGCGCTCTACAAAACCCGCCTCGAATATCTGCACGTCCGCGGCGAGAACCGATTCGGCCGCGGCTCGGTCGGCTTTGACGATGGCGAGATGGAATCCGTCCAAGGCATTGCTCGGGCTTGTCTGGCCATTGGCCAGCACGGAAAACATCGAAAACGCGAAAAATGCAGTCAATCGAACGTCCAATGGGCTTCTCCAAATCGCACCAGATGGTTCCAAATATTACATCCGATGCCGCAGCGTGAGCGCAATGGGCCAACGGCCTGACGATTGTGTGACATAGATCACATACCTGGCGAGACATCGAGGAGATAATTTTCGGAACGGCAGTCCCTGCCCAGGCACACGCCAAAGCACCCGACCGAAACAGTCATCCGGCATCCGCCGATTTCACCCATACGATCGCTGGCGGGACGCATGACGTCAAGGAGCATCAACATGTTCAGATTTCTCGGCATTTGCCTGTTGGCGACCGTTTCCGGCACAGGCCTCGGCCAAATGATGGGTGGCCCAATGTCCACGGCGCAATATTTTCCGTTGGTCGACGGCGCACGGTACGACTACAAGTACACGAGCGGGCCCTGGGCCACGTCAACCGCGGTGATGCATTCCGGACAAACCCTGGCGGGAAATGCCGGACTCACCGCGCTGCATACGTCCTATACCTGCAACGTCGGGGCCATGTGCGCGCCGGACGCGACGGACTTCTTCCGGATGGACCCGGACGGCGTGCGGTACTTCGGCGGTACGGGCGCGAACGCCGCGGGCACTCAATTTTCGATGATGACCTACACCAACCCGGAGTGGTTGCTCAAGAATCCAGTCACCCCGGGCACCATGATGGATGGCGCTGGAGGCGGTTACCAGGGCACGGAGATGTGGCAAGCCGGCGTCATGGGGACAAGCAGCATGCTGGGCGGACAGAGTCATATGAGCACCTATCAAGCGCAGGCCCTGGAAATCGTGACGACCCCCGCCGGCACGTTTGCCAACGCGTTGCACGTCCGCGAGCAGCGCGGATCCGGCTACGTCCGCGACGTCTGGTACGCGCCTGGCGTGGGAATGGTCATGATGAATGATGGGACCAACGCAGCGGTTTTGACCGGTTACACGATTCCGGGGGCCGTTGCGCAACCGGGAGGCGGTGCGCCTCCGCTGGCCTTCACTCCCGCAACCGGCGTTTGGTGGAACCCGAACGAATCGGGTTCGGCGTACAACATTCAGGTGCAGCATGGGGTGCTGGTCGCAACGATCTACAGCTACACCATCATGGGCGACCCGATTTGGTACCTCGCCGTCGGGACTCTCGGCAACGCGGGAAACAGCGTGACCGCGACGGGAACACTCGACAAGTATCGTGGCGGTCAGTGCGCGTGGTGCATGTACCAGATGCCGGCACTGATGGGAAACGATGGCGGGATCACCCTCACCTTCACCTCGCCAATGGCGGGTACCGTTCAGTTTCCAGGGGGCCGCGTCACGGCGATCCAGCCCTTCGCCTGGTGACGGGGACGTAGTCAGCCGGCGGAACGGAATCAGCCCGGTTCGTCATTAGGCGCCAACATTTCCTCGGCACCACGCTTGCGGCGATTCGCGTTGGCCCGCCGGCCCCGAAAACGTCAAGCATCCCCTAGTTACCGCAAGAACGTTCAACGCCCGAAGAGACGTCCGAGCGCCTTTCCGAGGTTCTCTCCGGTTGTCGGTGGACTGCCCTGTTTCGCGTCGGAGCGGACGGGGGCGGTCGCCGCCGACTTGCCCAGAGCGACGGCGCAAGCACCCGGCCCGACGTTCGCGATGATCGATTCGCCAAGGATCGAGAGCCCGCCGGTTCCGACCGCGGCGCCGATGCGCGCAATCATCGCCGCCGATGCAACCGCATCCACGGTAACCGCCGGCGCGGTGAAGCTTCCGCGGAAACGCACGAGTTCGGCGACCTGCGGAACCTGTATGGGGATGCCCTGGCGAATCCGTGGCCGGATGGATAGGTCGACAGTTTCGTTGCGGAAATCGAGCGTTCCGCTCGCGGAAATGTCGACCTGCGCCGTCTCGACCGCGATCGCTCGATCGATCAGCGCAACGCCGCGCGCGAGCGGCAATTGGATCACGGCGCAACGAAGCTCGGTCGACGGATCGACGGCGCGGAAAGGATTGACCGCCTGGACCAGGCGATCGAACGACAACGCGAGGTCGAGCTTCGTGTTGACGAGCGTCGCCGGCCCGACCGTCGCGCGCACGCGGCCGTTGACGCCGCTTGCCCACTTGCGCGGCGAATCGCCGTGCAGCGTGACGTCGATCGCCACCTCGGTCTTCCCGCCGCGGACCTCGCGCGCCACACCGGCCGCGGCGAGCACCTTGGCGAGGTCGAGGTCGTGGCCATCGACGCGAAGAGCGATCGCCGGAGCCTTTCCCTGGGAGGCGTCGACGGAGAGAGTTCCCGAAATTGCGCCGCCCAGCGCCGACGCCTGGAAGGCCGGCACGACGAGCTTGCCTTCGCGCAGCGTGAACTGCGCGCGGACCCGTTCCAGCGGCCGTTCCCCCGTCACCGTGAGCCGATCGATCGCAATTTCTCCGTTCGCGTCTTTCCTGCGCAACGCGTCGAACGGCAGCGCCACGTCGGCGAACACGAAACGCGCCGATCCGGGAGCTCCGACCGAAGACTTCCTTGCCGCCGGCGCCGCGGCACGCGGCAACGGAAGGTCGTCGATGGCGAGCGCCGGCGAAGCCAGATTGACGGTCCACGTCGCGCGCGGCGCGCCTTCGCGGATCTCGACCCGACCCTTGACGTTGCTCGCACCCGACGTCACATCGATGTCCTGCAACTCGACGAGACCGTCGGTTCGGCGCACCTTGACGGCGGCCGACGCCTTCTTTCCGTCCACCTCGCCCTTGACGGTCACCGGGTACGGCAGTCGCCGTTCCGCGAGCGTCGCCAGCGGCCCGAGATGGCCCGTGAGCGCGACGGCGATGCCGTCGACCGTGCCGCGAAACTCGGCGTCGAGGGGGGATTGCGCATCGCGGGCGCGCAGCGAGAGTTCGTCGATCGCCACATGCGTTTCCGCGTGCGTCGCGCCGTCGCGATAGGTCAACTCGCCGCGGGTGATGGCCAGGTTGCCGATGCCGGGAGCGGTTGGACCCGTATCAGTGCCCGTCGCACCCGCGGCGCCGGGTGCCTGGGCCGGTTCCCAGTTGCCGCGCCCTTGCGCGTCGGTCTCGAGCGCGATGCGCGGCTCGACCAGATTGAACCGGAGCAGCTCGAACCGCCGCCGCAGAAGCGGCAGCAGGGCGACCTCGACCTCGACGCTCTTCGCGGTGAGCATGT
>JANMBN010000349.1:0-3834 GCA_031360485.1 Betaproteobacteria bacterium
GTTGGCGACGAGGTTGGCGTGGCTCAGCATGACGCCCTTGGGCCGGCTGGTGGAGCCGGAGGTGTACTGGATCATCGCGAGGGAATCGTGCGCCGGGTCGTGTTCGATCCAGCGGTCGGCGTCGGCGTCCGCGAGTTCGTCGGTGGCGAGCCACCGGAGCGCGGCGCCGCCGCCGGTCATCGCCTTGAACTGGGTGATCGAGGACGCGGTGCTGAGCGCCAGCCGCGCGCCGGCGTCGCTGGCAATGGCGTCGAAGCGGTCGAGCGTGCGGCGGCGCGGCGGGTAGGTGGGAACGGCGACGCAGCCGGCGTAGATGACGCCGAAGAATGCCGCAATGAATTCGAGGCCGGGAGGGTACGCCAGCACGACACGCTCGCCCGCGACGCGCATGTCCTGGAGGCAGGCGGCGACCGCGCGAGCACGGCGATCGAGCGCGCCGTACGTCATCGTCGTGTGCCGTGACGGGTCGTCATTGAGGTTCACGAATGCGGCGTCGCCCGGACGTTCCGCAGCATGCGCCCGCAGGCAGCGCACGAGATTTCCACGGTGCGCGTCCCTGTCCACCCATGTGCCCGCCCACTTCTCAGGGTTTGGACCGCTCCTTTGCCGCTCGGGGGAATCGTGGGATTGCCGGGCGTGGACAATCCCACCCGCGCCTTGCCGCTCGGTGCCCGCACCGCGCAGCATCGCATTCGTCAGGACCTTGAAGCGCCGCGGGTCATCAGGAATTGCCCGAAGGACTCCGATTCGCCGCATCGTCGACCCGCCTGGGGCGTCGCTATTCATCATTCACTCCGTCAATGCCGGGGCCCAGGAACCTCCGCCCGTACGAATCCGGGCCGGATAGCGTTCACTCGGCAGCGGGTTGAATATTGTCCGAATCGCCCTGCCGGTCTGTACGAAACCGCACAGAGTCCCGTTGAGGTCGGCATACTCGGATGGCGGAAGGCGCCGGCAGCCCCGCACTCTCCAGATCGCCGATCGCGACGCCGCCGGGTTTCATCCGTTTGCCTGGCGCGGCTGACAAAGGCCAATGTTTGATACCGAACATACGGCAAACCGCGGGCACGCGGAGAATGCCTGTACCGATGATCGATTCAACTGCGGTATCCCGGTGGCTGCGCACCGTCCTTGCAGGGACGATGCTGGCCGTTGCGGGCGTGGCGATCGCGCCCGCGACCATGGCAAGAGACGCGAGCACGGCCAGCCACTGGGTCGGCACGTGGAGCGCAAGCCCTCAGGCCGCGAGCCGTCCGGTCGAGCTCAAAGGTCAGACGATCCGCGAGATCGCACACGTGAGCATCGGCGGCACGCGGCTGCGCGTGCGCCTCTCCAATGCCTACGGTGCGGGTCCACTGCTCGTTGGCGCGGCGCGAGTGGGCCTGCGAAGCGCCGGTGCATCGATCGTCGCAGGCTCGGACCGGATGCTGACATTCAACGGGTCGGAGTCCACGACGATACCTGCCGGCGCGCTGGCAGTCAGCGACCCGGTAAATCTAAGGGTGCCCGACCGCGGTGACTTGGCGGTCAGTATCTACATTCCCGGCAACCAGCTCGCGGCAACCGAGCATTCGCTGGGGTTGCAGACGACCTACATCTCGCCCGAAGGGGATTTCAGTGGCGCCGACTCCCTTCCGACGGCGACCACGACACAGTCCTTTTACTTTCTGACGGGCGTCGAGGTGGACGCCTCCCCGAAATCCACGACCATCGTCACGCTCGGCGACTCGATAACCGACGGGTTGCACTCGACTGCGGACGCCAACAAGCGCTGGCCGAATCGCTTGGCCGACCGGCTGCGCTCGCGGAAGGGCGGCAGCAAGCTCGCGGTGCTCAATGCGGGCATCAGCGGCAACCGCGTTCTGCACGACAAGGAAGGCACGAACGCATCGGCGCGTCTGGATCGTGACGTACTGGTGCAGTCCGGCGCGCGCTACCTGATCGTCCTGGAAGGCATCAACGACATCGGGATTCCGATATCCGCGGCTGCCGACGAGATCATTGCCGGCCATCTTCAGATCATCGATCGGGCGCATGCGATGGGCTTCAAGGTTTATGGAGGGACCCTCACGCCGTTCCAGGCGTTCCTGCCCGGGATCTACTACACCTCCGGTGGCGAGGCGAAGCGCCAGGCGGTCAACCAATGGATCAGGACCTGCAAAGCCTACGACGCAGTGATCGATTTCGACAAAGCAATACGCGACCCGGGCAATCCGGCCACGATGCGTCCGGCCTACGACAGCGGCGACAATCTGCATCCGAACGATGCCGGCTACCAGGCGATGGCCGATGCCGTCGACCTCGCGTTGTTCAAGGACCAGGATTTTGCGCGCCGCGCGGTCAATGCGAAAAGCCAGTCGACGCGGGCGGGCAACCTGAAGGCGATGCTATGCAGGCGCGTGCCTTGACGTGCCCGTGATCAATACGGGAGCCTCGCTTTGAGCCTCAGAATCGGCGCCTCGACAAGATGCCACATCGCCGTCGCCAACAGGACCGTCAGTCCGAGACGCGCCGCAAAGGGAGGAAGCTCGCGTATCACGGAAGAATGCACGGAGAGCCAATCGAAAAACGGCCACATGAACAGGTGGATAAGGTACAGGCCGTAGCTGATCCTGCCGAGAAAACGAAAAGGTGCGTAGTTGAAAAACCCGAGCACCCAACGGTTGTCCGTTTGCCACAATCCCAGCACCATCGCCAGAAACCCGAGCGCAAGCAGCGTTTGCACGTGCGGCGGGTGCATGACGTGGTCGATCGACGGCGTCTCCGGCCTGAACAGCGCGAACAGTGCGACCACCAGCGCGAGGCCGGCCGGAAACATCCATTGACGTGCGGCGGCGCGTATCCTTTCGGCGGTAGCCGTCGTATCCGCAAACACCACGGCACCTACCGCACCCGCGACCAGGTATTCGCCGCAGACCAGTGGAATCAGCCCGTACGCCGCCTTCGGCAGGAACGCGGCGAAGAGGAAGCGAAAGCCGATGGACATGCCCCAAAGCGCGAGCAGCCAGTAAAGCCTCGCACGCGCCGGCCGCACGAAGGAAAACAGAACCGGGAAAACCAGGTAGAACTGCTCCTCGACGGACAACGACCAGAAGTGGATGCCGTACATGCGAACCGGATCCCACGCGATGTCGACAAGTTCAGGTTGGATCCAGGTGTAGAAAAAGATTCCCCAGTTCATCACGTAGAAAACATAGACAGGCAGGTAAGCGATGCCGACCGTGGCTGCCGCCAGTCCCAATACGAGATAGTAGGCGGGAAAAATTCGCAACGCGCGGCGCGCATAGAAGTTCTTCAGTGCCTGTTTGCGCGGTCGGTCTCCAATTGCGATCAGGATTCGGGTGATCAGAAATCCACTGATCACAAAGAACAGAGAGACACCATAACTGCCCCACCAGAAACGCGTGACATCGCTGTGCACCATAAACACGCCCAGGACCGCGAAGAACCGAAGTCCGTCGAGCTGTTTGCGATGTTCCAGCGTTTGCATGTGGCGTGAGCCCGGGATGAAATAGCGCAAACATGGCGCGCGCCGTTTCGCCTGTTGTGTGACGTGGTGGCGGTGGGGCGGGGTCGCGCACTTTCGGCCGTTCGTCACCCGGGAATGGCAGACGGTGGCCGGCAGCATAACAGGCAGCAACGGCAGGCGTGCCCGCGACCCGGGAATTGTCTTGCGCGTCTCCTTTCGGAATAATGACGATAAGAATCGACGCTTGACCCCGCACCACCGGCCCCACGACAATCAGCCATGGATACGAACGCCAGCGCCGTCGACGGCTTCGAGTCCGCGGTCGCGACCGTCGCGTTCGTCGATCTCGCGGGCTTCAGCGCGAT
>JANMBN010000394.1:0-2939 GCA_031360485.1 Betaproteobacteria bacterium
GACGGCATGGCGCTGCTGACGGGCGGCCTCGCGCTCGATGCGGGGCTCCTGGCGGCCATTCAGGAGGAGATGGTGAACGAGAAGGTCAACGTGACCGCGGTCAGCCATCCGGACTCGATCTACGCCGGCGCGATCGGCGCCGCGCTGTGGGGCGCGTTTCGCCATGCGAAGCTGCGCGACCTGCAGGAACGTACCGCCGCTTGAGCGCGGCAGGAGAATTCAATGGCACTGCTCATCAACGACAACTGCACCGCCTGCGACGCCTGCAAGCCCGTGTGTCCCAACGAGGCGATCAGCGTCGGCGATCCGTTGTACGTCATCGATCCGCTGCGCTGCACCGAGTGCCTCGGCGCCGAGGACGAGCCGCAGTGCAAGCTGGTCTGCCCGGCCGACTGCATCGTCGCGAACCCCGATTTCGTCGAATCGCCGGAAGAATTGATGGCGAAGTACGAGTCGCTGCACGGCTGAGCAACAACCCGCGAGGGAACCGAGCCGTCGACGGCTTGCGCAACCCCCGGCGCGGTCGGCACTCCGCCGAATCCCGAATCGCCTCTGTGACCGTCGTCCCGGTGTTGACGCGGCCGGCCAAACAGACGATAATGCTTCTCATTCGTATAAAGGACGGACGGCGAGCATGAACACCGCCACGGTCGCCCGCGCGCCTCGATGGTCGCGCTTCGCGGCAGTCACGGGGCCCGGACTGGTCGTGATGCTGGCCGACACCGACGCCGGCAGCGTCATCACGGCGGCCCAGAGCGGAGCGGAATGGGGCTACCGGCTCGGCATCGTCACGGGAAAGGGCTGCTCTTCGGAATTCCCGGATGGGTGACGATGGCCATCGTCGTAGGCGGACTGACGCTGATGGGCTACACGGGATCCTATCTTTTGGTGGAACGGGCCGCGATGGCGATCGGCGCGTTCGAGCTCGTCTTCCTGATCGTCGCCTGGCAGGCGAACCCGGATCCGGCCGTGATGCTGGAGAACGCGGCGCGAATCCGGAAAGTACGCGGTCGTCGTCGCGGTGATCATCGCGGTGACGACGGTGTTCGGCGTCTATGCCGGATTGACGGGCGTCGCCGGCTAGTCGTTTCGCGTTACGCCGGATCAGCCGGGACCCGGCGCCGGGCTCCGCGGATCACCGCGGCTGCCGTGCTCACGATGAACGCCGCGAGCGCGATCGCATTCAGCAATCCGCCGGCACGCGTCCACGCGGCCTGCGCGGTGGCGTCGCCCGCGAGGCGCACGGCGAGCGACGCATGCAGCAGCGCAAGCGGCAGGTAGAAGGTCGGGTGGTACGGCACCGCCACGCGCAGCACCGCGGGGAAGATGATCGGCGCGTGGCCGAACACCATCGAGAAAACGAAGCCGAGCGCGAGCGCGTGCAGTGCCGCGTCGTACGCGCGAGAGCCCGGCGCGAGCCCTCCGGCGGCGACGATCACCGCGCCGCCCACCGCTAGCCAGAGATAGCCCGACAGCAGGCACACGGCGATGAACCGGGTGAGCCCCTTGTTGCGGACGGTGCGGCGCGCGATATCCTGTTTGCCGAGCCACACCGACAGCGCGACGAGCCCGCCGGCGAAGACCTCTGTCCCCCAGGGCGATCCGCCGCCCAGAAGGCCCGCCACGATGACGACGAGGATCGCGGCGAACGCGCACGTCGCGATCGGCGACGGTGGCAGAAAGCGCGACAGCTCGAGGCGCTCGCCGGCGATCGTGAGGATCAGGAAGGCAAGCCACAACGGCACGACGTCGTGGACGACCGCGCCACCGGCCCACAGCCAATTGCCGGCCGACCAGCAGAGAGCGCCCAGCGTCAGCGTGAAGTTGAACAATGCCCTCTGCCGGCAAAACACGTCGATCGTCGCCGCAAGCAGCACGGCGCTCCCCGCCAGGAACAGCCACGGGGCCGTCGCCGTCGCGCCCGTCACCGCCGCGACGGTGCCGAGGCCGGCGAGCAGCGGTCCCGCGTAGGCCCAGAGCCGGCCGATCGCAACGGCGCGCTCGAGCGCGATCACGACGCCGAAGAATCCACAGATCATCAACGGCCCGTGCAGCGACGGCGCGATCGCCGCGACGCCGGGAACGTCCCACCCGAGCCGCGCGAGCCCCGCCCCTGCACCAGCGAACAGCGCGGCGAACCCGAGGATCAGCAGCGGCAGTCGCGCGAGCGGCGGCATCGTGAAGATCACGTCGAGCGTCGACGCCCAATGACCGCGCAGCTACCAGCCGAAATGCGCGCGCGCGACGCCGGTCATCTTGTCGGGCGTCCAGGGCGGGTCCCAGACCAGCCGAACATCCACCGACGCTCCCGCAGGCAGGATCGCCGCGATGACGTCGCGCGCCTGCCCGACGATCATGTCCGCCATCGGGCAGGCGGCCGTGGTCATCGTCAGATCGACATGCACGGCGTCGCCGGCCACTTCGACGCCGTAGACGAGCCCGAGGTCCACGATGTTCATCCCGGCCTCGGCGTCGTCCACCTGCCGCAATGCTTCGCGCACGGCATCGTCATCCGGCATCGACGTCGCGGCCACGATCCGTCAGCCCAGCCGCCGCACGAACGGCAAGCGCTGCGACGGCATGAATCCGGCCGCGTAGAGGAACCCGAGCAGCGCGAAGTCCCGCGGACCCACGACGGTTTCGACGCGCTCGACGCGCAGCGCGCCGAGATTGACGAAAAGCTGCGACAAGAGGGCGTGGCCGACGCCGCGATGGGCGAATCCCGAATCGACGCCGATGGTATCGATGACGGCCACGGGCTCGGGCCGGCCGAAATCGCCGAGGTCGACGCGGGCCATCAGGAATCCGGCGATCGTGCCCTCCAGGCGCGCGGTGAGGGAGACGCGGATCGCGGAGTCGTGCATCGCCTCGACCAGCTTGCGCTTCATGTAGTCGCTGCGATCGCGGCCCGTGATGTCCCGGTCGATGCGCACGATGTC
>JANMBN010000402.1:0-1899 GCA_031360485.1 Betaproteobacteria bacterium
GCGTTCATCGCCTCAGGACCTGCCGTGCCGGGGGCTCACGCCTTGCGCCCGGCTTCGTACAGCGACGGCGTCACGCGCGCGTGCGCGAGGTATTCGCGCAGGTGCTGGACATCCTGCCGTCCGAGCGCATTGCCGCCGTGCGGGCGGTGCAGGATGCCCTCGTGGCCGTTCAGCTTCACGCGGATGCGCGTCCCCGACAACGACTCGATCGCCGCGCCGAGGTGGCGCAGCAGCGACTCGATCTCGCGCCACTGGATGTTGCCGCTGACCGGATCGTGGAAGATCGCCTGGATCAGGTTTTCGTGCTTGTGGCTCATGGGGGTGGGCAGGGTATCGGCGGCGACGCGGACCGGCGATGCGATCGATCCGGCCGCAATCTTATCGCGTCGGCGCCGCGGCTGCATAGCCGGTTGCGGGCCGGCCTGCTTTGTGCACTAGACTGTCGCTGCCGGAGATTCCAAGTTCGCCGAGCCGATGCCGATCGAATCCACCCGCAGAATCGCGCATCTCGACATGGATGCTTTCTACGCGTCGGTCGAGCTGTTGCGTTATCCGGAATTGCGCGGCAGGCCGGTCGTGATCGGCGGTGGTCGCCGGCACCAGCCGGCGGAGTCCGTCGATCCGGCGACGGGTCGACCGGTCCGCACGTTCGCGACGCTTCGCGGCTACGCCGGCCGCGGCGTCATCACGACGGCGACGTACGAAGCGCGCGCGCTCGGCCTCCATTCGGCGATGGGGCTGATGAAGGCGGCGCAAATCGCTCCCGACACGGTGCTGCTGCCGACCGATTTCGACGCCTACCGGAAGTACTCGCGGCTGTTCAAGGACGCCGTGCGCGCGATCGCCGAACGCATCCAGGACAATGGCATCGACGAGATCTACATCGACTTGACCGACGCGGATCCGCCGCGGAGAGAAACCGCCGTTCGCGAGCCGGGCGAGGACGCATGGGAGCGCGCCCGCGGGATCGCGCTGTCGATAAAGGACGCCGTTCGCGCGACGACCGGACTTTCCTGCTCGATCGGCGTGGCACCGAACAAGCTGCTGGCCAAGATCGCCTCGGAGCTCGACAAGCCTGACGGGCTGACGCTCGTCCGTGCCGTCGACATCGAGGGCCGGATCTGGCCGTTGCCGGCGCGCCGGATCAACGGCATCGGACCCAAGTCGAGCGCGAAGCTCGAGGCGCTCGGCATTCGCACGATCGGCGATCTTGCCGCGGCCGATCCGGCGTGGCTGGTCGAACATTTCGGCCGCGCGCACGGCGCCTTCATGCACGACGCCGCACACGGCCGCGACGAGCGGGAGGTCGTCACGGTGAGCGAGCCGAAGTCGATCAGCCGCGAGACGACCTTCGAGCGCGATCTGTCGGCGACTCGCGACCGTGACGAGCTGTCGAGGATCTTCACGGCGCTGTGCGTCGGCGTGAGCGAGGACCTCAAGCGCAAGGGGTATGTCGGCAAGGCCATCGGCCTGAAGCTGCGCTACGACAACTTCAGGACGGTCACGCGCGACAGGACGATCGATTGGCCGACGGACGATGCTTCGGTCATCCGGCGGGCCGCCGGCGAATGCCTGAAACGGGTTCCGCTCGATCGGCGCATCCGCTTGCTGGGAGTGCGCGTCGGATCGCTGTGCGCCGCCGATGCCGCCGAATCTGCGCCGCGGGCGGGGGGCGCCGAGGCGACGCCGTCGTTGTTCGATGCGATCGGGCCGCGCTGACCTGCGCCGAAGCGTCAAACGCGCGCGACTTGAGCGGAGGATCCCCGGCCGTCAACTCACTTGAACGGGCTTGGCTGATGGCGCTCGAGCCAGAGGCTCACGTCTTTCGACATGCTTCCGCCGACGATCCAGGCCGCCTCGAACGCGACCAGCGAGAAATTCTCGCCGCGTATGCGTTCG
>JANMBN010000432.1:0-2136 GCA_031360485.1 Betaproteobacteria bacterium
GCAACACCACCTGCTATATGTGCGCGTGCCGCTGCGGGATCCGCGTCCATCTGCGCAACGGCGAGGTCCGCTACATCGAAGGCAATCCCGATCATCCGCTGAACAAGGGCGTGATCTGCGCCAAGGGCAGCTCGGGAATCATGAAGCAGTACTCGCCGGCGCGGCTGACCAAGCCGCTCATGCGCAAGCCGGGCGCCGAGCGCGGGGCCGGGGAGTTCGTCGAAGTGACCTGGGACGAGGCGTTCCGCGTGCTGGAAGACCGGCTCGCGCGGATCCGCGCCACGGACCCGAAAAAGTTTGCGCTGTTTACCGGACGCGACCAGATGCAGGCGCTGACCGGACTCTTCGCCCGCCAATTCGGGACGCCCAATTACGCGGCGCACGGCGGGTTCTGCTCGGTCAACATGGCGGCCGGGATGATCTACACGATCGGAGGCTCGTTCTGGGAATTCGGCGGGCCCGACCTCGACCGGGCGAAGCTCTTCGTGATGATCGGAACGGCCGAGGACCATCATTCGAATCCGCTGAAGATCGCGATCTCGAAATTCAAGCGCGACGGCGGACGCTTCATTTCGATCAATCCGATCCGCACCGGCTACTCGGCGATCGCCGACGAGTGGATGCCGATCCGGCCGGGCACCGACGGCGCCCTGCTGCTCGCGCTGATCCACGAGATCATCGCGCTGGGGCTCTACGACCGCGAATTTCTCGTCCGCTACACGAACAGCGGGCAACTCGTGAACCTCGACGCGAAGCACGACGAGTTCGGCATGTTCGTCCGCACCGAGGTGCCGGAGGAAGAAGGCTGCTTCGACCCGCAGAACAAGCTCTGGTGGGATCGCGCGACGAATCGGCCGGTGGTCACCCACTCCGAAGGGACGGATCCCTTCCTGCTGGGCGAGTTCGCGCTCTCCGACGGCACGCCGGTCAAGCCCGCGTTCCAGCTGCTGAAGGAGCGCGTCGACGACTGCACGCCCGAGTGGGCGGCGGGCATCACCGGCATTTCCGCCGACGCGATCCGCCGCCTCGCGCACGAGATGGGCGTGACCGCGCGCGATGCGAAGATCGAGCTGCCCATTCCCTGGACCGATGTCTGGGGCCACGAGCACGAGACCGTCACCGGCAACCCCGTCGCGTTCCACGCGATGCGCGGCCTCGCCGCGCACTCGAACGGCTTCCAGACGATCCGCGCGCTCGCGATACTGATGACCCTGCTCGGCACGATCGACCGGCCGGGCGGATTCCGGCACAAGGCGCCGTTCCCGCGCCCGATCCCGCCATGCGCGAAGACGCCGAACACGCCGCTCGCGATCAGGCCGAACCATCCGCTCGACGGACTGGCGCTCGGCTGGCCCGCCGAACCCGACGACCTTTTCGTCAACGACGACGGCACGCCGGTGCGCATCGACAAGGCGTTTTCGTGGGAGCACCCGCTATCGGTGCACGGGATGATGCACAACGTCATCACGAACGCGTGGCGCGGCGACCCGTATCCGATCGACACGCTGCTGATATTCATGGCGAACATGGCGTGGAACTCGACGATGAACACGCCCGACGTCCGCCGGATGCTGAACGACAGGCGGGATGACGGCGAGTACAAGATCCCGTTCCTCGTCGTCTGCGACGCGTTCCAGTCGGAGACGACCGCGTTCGCCGACCTCGTGCTGCCCGACACCACGTACCTCGAGCGCCACGACGTGATGTCGATGCTCGATAGGCCGATCTCGGAGTTCGACGGCCCGGTCGACGCGGTGCGCATCCCTGTCGTTCCGCCCAAGGGCGAGTGCAAGCCGTTCCAGGAAGTGCTGATCGAGCTGGCGTCGCGGCTCAAGTTCCCGGCCTTCGTGCGGCCCGACGGCACGCGCAAGTTTCGCGACTATCCCGACTTCATCGTCAACTACGAGACCGACCCGGGCTCGGGGATCGGCTTTCTTTCCGGCTGGCGCGGCAAGGACGGCGACAAGTTCATGCGCGGCGAGCCGAACCCGCGGCAGTGGGAGATGTACGCCAAGAACAATTGCGTCTACCACCACAAGCTGCCGCCGTCGTACCGGTACATGCGCAACTGGAACAAGGGCTACCTCGAGTGGTCGCAGAGGAACCGGATCCAGCGCTACGCCGAACCGATTCTGA
>JANMBN010000475.1:0-2091 GCA_031360485.1 Betaproteobacteria bacterium
GGCGACGAAGGCGATCCTCGAGCGCCCCGACTGCGTGATCGTGGCCACCGTCTCGGCGATCTACGGCATCGGCGACCCGTCCGAGTATCACAGCATGATCCTGCATGTGAAGGAAGGCGACGCGCTGACGCAGCGCGACGCGATCCGGCGCCTGACGGAGATGCAATACTCGCGCAACGAGGCGGATTTCCGGCGCGGAACGTTTCGCGTCCGGGGCGACGTGATCGACATCTTCCCCGCCGAGCATGCCGAGAACGCGCTGCGGATCTCGATGTTCGACGACGCGGTCGAGTCGCTGCAGCTGTTCGACCCGCTCACCGGCCACATCCGGCAGCGCATCGGGCGGTTCACCGTGTTTCCGTCCAGCCACTACGTGACGGGCCGGCAGAAGGTGCTCGACGCGATCGAGAAGGTCAAGGTGGAGCTGGTGCAGACGAAGGATGCCTTTGTCGCGCAGATGAAGCTGATCGAGGCGCAGCGCATCGAGCAGCGGACGCGCTTCGACCTCGAGATGATGACCGAGATCGGCTTCTGCAAGGGCATCGAGAATTATTCCCGGCACCTGTCCGGACGCAAGGCGGGCGAGCCGCCGCCCACGCTGATCGACTACCTGCCGTCGCGATCGCTGATGTTCGTCGACGAGAGCCACGTGACGATCCCGCAGGTCGGCGGCATGTACAAGGGCGACCGCGCGCGCAAGGAAAACCTCGTCAACTACGGGTTCCGGCTGCCCTCGGCGCTCGACAACCGGCCGCTGCGCTTCGATGAATTCGAGCGCCTTCTGCCGCAGACGATGTTCATCTCGGCGACGCCCGCCGACTACGAACAGAAGCATTCGGGGCAGGTCGTCGAGCAGCTGGTGCGGCCGACAGGACTGGTGGATCCGATGCTCGAGGTCCGCCCGGCGCAGACGCAGGTCGACGACCTCCTCTCCGAGATCAACCTGCGCGCGGAAAAAAAAGAGCGGGTGCTGGTAACCACGCTGACCAAGCGGATGGCGGAGGACCTCACCGATTACCTGAACGAGCACGGTGTGCGGGTGCGCTACCTGCACTCGGACATCGACACGGTCGAGCGCGTCGAGATCATCCGCGACCTGCGCCTGGGCGAGTTCGACGTGCTGGTCGGGATCAACCTGCTGCGCGAAGGGCTCGACATCCCCGAGGTGTCGCTGGTCGCGATCCTCGACGCCGACAAGGAAGGCTTTCTGCGCTCCGGGCGCTCGCTGATCCAGACCATCGGCCGCGCGGCCCGGCACATCAACGGCATGGCGATCCTCTACGCGGACGTGATGACGGATTCGATGAAGGCGGCGATCGGCGAAACTACGCGGAGGCGCAACCGGCAGCTCGCGTGGAACGAGAAGATGGGCATCACGCCGATCGGCGTGCAGAAACGGATCAAGGATCTCATCGACGGCGTGTACGACGCCGATGCGGGAAAGAAGCAGCTGCGAGCGGCGCAGACGCGCGCGAAATACGAGTCGATGCCGGAGAAGGACATGGAGAGGGAGCTGAAGCAAATCGAGAAGGAAATGCTCGACGCCGCGCGGAACCTCGAATTCGAAAAGGCTGCGCAACTGCGCGACCGGCTCGCCGAACTCAAGGAGGCAATGTTCGGTGTCGCGCTGCCGGGAGAGATCTGACCGCGGCCCGGCGACCTCGGTCGAGGGTTGCGCGATCGCGCACCTCCGCCGATACTCTCGCACCCATGAAATCCGAACGTTTCGTCGAGCCTGCCGCCTCCGTTCTATTTGTCTGCCTCGGGAACATCTGTCGCTCGCCGACGGCGGAGGGAGTGTTCCGCGCAGCCGTGCAGCAGGCGGGGCTCGGCGGGCGCATCCGGACCGCATCGGCAGGGCTCGGCGACTGGCACGTCGGTTCGCCGCCCGACCGGCGCGCGATCCTGGCGGCGCGCCGCCGCGGCTACGACCTCGCGATGCTGCGCGGACGGCAAGTGGAAGCCGCCGACTTCACGCGCTTCGGATGGATCCTCGGAATGGACGACTCGAACCTGCGCGCGCGCACCGCGATGACGACGCCGGATTTCGGCGGGCACCTCGGGCTTCTGCTCGACTTCGCACCCGAGCTC
>JANMBN010000482.1:0-2912 GCA_031360485.1 Betaproteobacteria bacterium
AATGGGAAGTCGGGGAAATTCGCATGCGTTTGATGGATGTGGTCCAAACGGGCAACTCTTGGAATGGGTCGTTCCGGATAACTGGATATTCAAATTCGGCACATGCTGCACAAAGCACGACAACTGCTACGACGATTGCGATATTAAGCCATCCAAAGAAACTTGTGATTCCGACTTTTGTGATTGTCTATTGGCAACATGTACACGCTATGCGCGTGGGCAGAAATCGCATTGTGAAACGCTCGCGGGCAGTTATTGCAACGCCGTTCGAAAACACGCCGACGGTGCGTTCCTCGAATCCCGCAGGACCTGTCCAGGCGCGTGCAAGTAAAATGTGGAATCTAGTTGCAGGTCTTGGAATTTGCGTTCTTCCGATTATTTTTGCCCTGTCTATCAGGCGTATTTGGGTCGCCTTATTCGTAAGCGCTATTGTGCTGACTGCTCTGGTGCATTTGACCAGCTATATGGGGGCCGGTTACGTCGATCCGTTTTTTGTAATTTCGATACCGGTGGGCATCGGTACCTTTCTTGTATGGTCAGCGCTGATAATATGGATTGCTCGTCGTTTACGGCGAGCGCAAAGAAAACCTGCGAAAGAGGCAAAGTAGGGAGGACAGAAAGATAGGGAACGCATGGCAAGGCTCGACATTTCGAAGCTGATGACGAAGGTCTGATTTCGCAAAGAGCCGATGGTCGCCATCGTGCGTAAGGCCGACCGTAGTCCGGTCGCGGAAGTGGCGTGAGCAATGTATTTCGCTTGGTGGGCGATCAGTTCCATGTTCCAGTGACCACCGGGACACATCGTCAGGTTCGGATTCCGCGGCTTACCGGCAGCTTGAGTCGCCTGCCTGCTTCGACGAACCCTCTGTCCAGCGACAGGATTTTCCTGGCGCCGTGGTTCGCCGCGATCGCCAGGTGAAGGGCATCCCCCGCTCTTAAATCGGTCTTGGGCGTCTCCAGGTACTTACTCGCCGTTGCGAAGTCCGCTGCTGCCGGCAGGAGCATGTCAAACGACTCGCCTAGCACACGCTCGAACTCGCGGCGTACCATCTCCGCTTCGGAGGCCGAGAGTTCTCCCATCCGAACCTTGCGCGCCACCAAGCTGGCTAGTTCAACTTGCGTCCATAGGCTGGTCGTCAGTTCACCCGCCTTCAATTTCAGAACGGCGGCCTCCACCGCATCGCTGGTGCCTTCCGCAATGACCAGAGGGGCAACGAAGCTGGTGTCGAGGTAGACCATCAATAGCCCTCGTCCCGCAGTTTGCGAATCAGTTCTGCGCTGGACCTCCGCGCCTTCGGCAACGTGGCCCGAAAGGCCGAGAGCGAACGCAGCGTCGTCTTCGGCGCCGCGACCGGCACGAGTTTGGCGACCGGCTCACCGCGCCGCATGATGATCGTTTCCTCGCCGTTCTGAGCTTTGCTTACCAGCTCGCTCAAATGCGCCTTGGCCTCCGCCAGATTGATGGCCGCCATGTCTTTTCCTCAACTTGGTCACAATGTTGGTCATAATGATACATCAATAGGAGCACGAAAGACGAACGGGCCCGTTTGTGTGGTATCCGTCGCGAACCCTTCGCCACGCGCCATGGCAAAATACGCACCGTGCTGGCTGACGCGCCTCCCATTGCCCTTGCCGCCCGCATGCGGCCTGCCGCCGCGCGCGGGGTCGCGGCGTGGCTCTTCGTCTGTTGTGCGCTCGTCTTCGCGATGGTCGTCGTCGGCGGCGTCACGCGGCTCACCGGATCGGGCCTGTCGATCGTGGAGTGGCAGCCGATCGTCGGAACGCTGCCGCCGCTGTCCGAGGCGGATTGGCAGCAAACGTTCGAGAAGTACCAGCAGACTCCGCAGTACCGGCTCGTCAATCGGACGATGACGGTCGCCGAGTTCAAGGGCATCTTTTGGTGGGAATACGTTCACCGGCTTCTCGGCCGGCTGATCGGCGCCGTCTTTTTCGTTCCGCTGCTCTGGTTCGTTGCACGCCGCGAAATCCCGCAGGGTTACGCGTGGAAGCTCGCCGGCATCTTCGTGCTGGGCGGCCTGCAAGGAGCCATGGGCTGGTACATGGTGAAGAGCGGCCTCGTCGACAACCCGCGGGTGTCGCAGTTCCGGCTCACCGCGCATCTCGGCCTCGCGCTCCTCATCTTCGCGGCGATGTTCTGGGTCGGCCTCACACTCATCTATCCGAAGCGCGCGCGGCTGTCGTCGCCGCCGCAGCGCTCGGCGCGTGCATGGGCCATCGGATTCGCGGTGCTCGTCTTCGTCATGGCGCTGTCGGGCGGCTTCGTCGCCGGAATCCGCGCCGGCTTTGCCTACAACACGTTTCCTCTGATGAACGGCAGCGTCGTTCCTCCCGAAATCTTCATGCTGGAGCCCTGGTGGCGGAATTTCTTCTGGAACATGGCGACCGTCCAGTTCGATCACCGCGTGATCGCCTGGTTGCTGGCGTTCGCCATCCCGCTGTTGTGGTGGAAGGTGAGGACCACCGGCGCGTTGCCGGCGCGCGCCCGCGTCGGCGGTCATCTGCTGCTCGCCCTCGTCGCAATGCAGATCGCGCTGGGTATCGTGACGCTGCTGCTCGTCGTCCCGATTCCGCTTGCCGCCGCGCACCAGGCGGGTGCGGTGCTCGTGTTCGCGGCGGCGCTCAACGTCGCGCACGCGCTCCGATAGCGCAAATCGTCGACGATCCAGCCCGCGTTTTTGCGGTTCCGTGGTTGCCAATGCCGGGGGCAGGCCGAAGAACCTGGAGGGCCCCCGATTCCGGGAACGCAGGCTGCCGCCCGCGATTGCGCGCACCGCGGTTGCGCCAATCGGCCGGGCGGGGGATCATTACAGGTTCCTAAGCGCTGTTCCCGACGAAAGCTTCCCATGACCGACCCCCGCGCTCTCGACGAACCCCTCACCGAAGCCGAGCTC
>JANMBN010000493.1:0-11261 GCA_031360485.1 Betaproteobacteria bacterium
GGGTTGTTCGACCGGGCGCGGGGACGGATGGTCGGGTCGGACCAGTACCTGACCAAGCCGTTTACGAAAGAGAGCCTGCTGAAGGCTGTCGCGTCGCACGTGACCCGTCCGCCGGCATCCGGATCGCCGGCGCCCGCGGGCCGCTGACGCGGCGACGACACTCGGGCAACGGAACCGCAGACATGGCGATCAAGAAGATTCTCGTGGTCGACGACTCGCCGACCGAGCGGCATGTTCTGAACGACATGCTGACGAAGGCGGGCTACGAGGTCATTTCCTGCGACAACGGCGACGACGCGATCGTGAAGGCGAAGATGATAAGGCCCGACCTCATCCTGATGGACGTCGTGATGCCCGGCCTCAACGGATTCCAGGCGACGCGCGCGATCAGCCGCGACGCCGATACCAAGAACATTCCAATCGTCCTCTGCACGTCGAAAAGCCAGGAAACCGACAAGATCTGGGGGATGCGCCAGGGCGCCCGCGATTACGTCGTGAAACCCGTGAACAGGGACGAGCTCCTCGCGAAGATCGCCGCGCTGGGCTGATCGCCAACAGTTCCCTCCCGACGATGGTCCGAACCGCACGCATCGATCTTCAGTCGTTCCAGCAAGAGCTGGCGACCCGCCTTGCGAGCAAGACCGCCGCGCAGGTCGAATCGTCGCGGCTCGGTCTCGCGTGCGGAGGCGAACGATGGCTCATCCGGCTCTCGGATGCCGCCGAAGTGGTCGCGGTCCCGACATTGGCGAGCGTTCCCCTCACCCAGCCATGGTTTCTCGGTCTCGCGAACATTCGGGGCAACCTCTTCAGCGTCGTCGACTTCGCCGGCTTCCTCGGGCGCGAAGCCGTGATTCCGCACGGCGCCGGCGGGCAAGGCCGGCTGATCCTGTTCGGGGCCCGCGCGGGCGACCTCAAGGCGGGCATCGTGGTGCAGAGCGTGCTGGGGCTGCGCAATCTCGCCGAGCTCGAGCCGACGGCGCCGGAGCCCGATGTTCCCGCGTGGTACGGCCCACGCTGGATCGACGCCGATGGCGGCGCGTGGCAGGAGATCGAAGTGCCCCGCCTGGTCGAGGACCCGGCATACCTCCGCATTGGCCTGCAGGAGAGGTGAAGCGATGACGAAATCGATGGTACGGAACAAGGCTTGACCCTATGTCATCCGGAGGCAACATGGCGATTGGACTGAAGCTCCCGAAGCTGCCCGGCGGGAACCTGGGGTCCGCCGCGTCGTCGGAACTCGAGATGCCGACCGCGCCGGTCCGCTCCGCGGCGGAAGCGCAAGGCTATGATCCTTTGGCGTCCGGGTCCCTGATCGAGCAGATGCGCTCCGCGATGGCCGATGCGACGATGCCGAGGAAGGTGCCGCTGATCGGTCATCTCCCGATCGTGCGCCAGTTTCAGGTGCTCGGCGTCCTGCTCGTGACTTTCCTCCTGTTCGCGACGTTGATCATGTTCCTCGACGTCCGCACCTCGTCGCAGGCCACCGCATCCACGGCGACGGCGACGGAGATGCAGATGCTGTCGCAGCGGCTGGCGCGCGGTGCCGCGTTGGCGTCGCAGGGTCAGGCGCTGGCATTCTCGGCGGTGAAGGACAGCCGCGACCGGTTCAAGTCGAATCTCGACGCGTTGCAGCGCGGCGGGATCGTCAAGGGCGTCCTGCTGGACGCCGTGCAGGACGAAACTCTGAACGGGCTCCTGCGGGACATCAAGGCGCGCTGGGACAGAGTCGACGCGAACGCCGAGCGCGTGCTGGACAATAGACAGAACCTGACCGAACTGGCAAAGGGCCTCGCCACGATCACCCAGAGCGGCGGCCGGATCGTCGAGCTCGCGCAGCAGACGGCGCAGTCGGGCGCGAGTGCCCGCGAGGCCGAGAACGCGATCCAGCTCGCCGCGTTGGCGCAGCGGATCGCCAAGAATGCGGTCGCGCTCGTGTCGTCGGCCGAGGTCGACCCCGAGGTTGCGGCGGTCCTCGGCAGGGACGCCGCCGCGTTCCGCGATGCGCAATCCGGACTCGGGAAGAGCGCCGACGCGCCGCGCGCACCCGGGGTGCGCGGCGACGACGCGCGCGCGGCAGCGGCGGAGCTTGCGAAGCGCTCGACCGCCTTCGATGCGGCGGTTGCCGCGGTTTCGCAAAACATGAGCCGGCTCGTTTCCGCGAAACAGGCGGCACGCAGCCTCAATAACGATGCCGAGGCGCTTCTTTCCGACACGACGAAGCTCGCCGATCTCTACGAGGGCAGCGGCAAATCGCGCGTGCCGCTTTGGACGGCGATCATTTTCGCGGTGCTTGCGCTGGGCACGCTGCTGCTGCTCGGCAAGCTGCTCCTCGACGATGCGCGCGTGCGGGCCTTCGAGAGCGAAGAGGAAAACAAGCGCAACCAGGAGGCGATTCTCCGGCTGCTGAACGAGATGGGAAATCTCGCCGACGGCGATTTGACGGCGCAGGCTTCGGTGACCGAGGACGTCACCGGCGCCATCGCCGACTCGATCAACTTCACGATCGAGGAGCTGCGCACGCTGGTGAGGGGCATCAATTCGGCGACCGACCAGGTGACCAAGGCGACGCAGGACGCGCAGGCGATATCGAACCGGCTCTACGAAGCGTCGCAGCGCCAGAACCGGGAGATCCAGCAGGCCTCCGCGTCGGTCCTGCAGATGGCGAATTCCATCAACGAGGTGTCCCAGTCCGCGGTGCAGTCGGCGAAGGTTGCGCAGCAGTCGCTGGCCGCGGCCGAAAAGGGCGCGCAGTCGGTGCAGAACCAGATCTCCGGCATGGACGAGATCCGTGCGCAGATCCAGGACACGTCGAAACGGATCAAACGGCTCGGCGAATCCTCCCTCGAGATCGGCGACATCGTCGAGCTCATTTCGGACCTCACCGAGCAGACGAATATTCTGGCGCTGAACGCCGCCATCCAGGCGGCGTCCGCGGGCGAGGCCGGACGCGGGTTCACGGTCGTGGCGGAAGAGGTGCAGCGCCTGGCCGAGCGCTCGGGCGAGGCGACGAAGCAGATCGACGCAATCGTCAAGACGATTCAGGCCGATACGCAGGATGCGGTGGCCGCGATGGAGAAATCGACGGTCGGCGTCGTCGAAGGCACCAAGCTGTCCGATACAGCGGGGCAGGCGCTGGAAGAGATCCGGCGGGTTTCGCGCGAGCTCGCCGGGCTGATCGGCGGAATCTCGGTGCAGACGCAGAAGCAGTCGGTGTCGGTGACCGACGTGACGCTCGGCATGCAGGGAATCCTGAAGATAACCGAGGAAACGACCGAGGGCACGAAACAAACCAACGTTTCGATTGGACAGCTGACCCGGCTTGCCGCCGAATTGCGCAGCTCGGTCGCGGGCTTCAAGGTCTGATCGAATGAAGATCCAGGCCGCATCCAGGTTGTCCCCGGAGCGCAAGGAGCGGCACCAGCCAGAACCCGCGATGCCCGCCAAGATAAAAGTCGTGACCGACGCGATCCCCGAATTCGACCTGGGCCCGTTGTCGTGGGTGCAGGGCGAGATCGACCAGTCGCTCGCGCTTGGGCTGGAGCTGCTCGCCGCTTACGCCGCGGCGCCATCGGATACGGCCCCGCTGAAGCACGCGCGGAACCACATCCACCAGGCGGCGGGCGCGATCCAGATGGTCGGGCTCGACGCCGTCGTCGCGTACACCGACGAGATCGAGCGCCAGCTCGCCCGACTGGAGGAACCGAACCCGTCGGATATCGAATCGGCCTGCGCAATCGTCGACCGCGCGTGCCGGAAGCTGCGGATCTTTCTCGACGAGGTCGTCGCCGGCGCGCCACCCGTCCCGCTGCAGCTTTTCCCCGAATACGAAGCAATGCAGCGCGGGCGCGGCGTCAAGGCGATGCCCACCGATCTCTTCTATCCGGACCTGGGCGCGCGCGCGCCGGCCCTCGACAGGCTGCCGCCGGTGCCCTCGAAAAGGCCGGCGTCGCAACTCGTCAAGCAGCGCCGCCTCTACCAGCGCAGCCTCCTCGCATTCCTGCGGGGCGACAACGACGGCGCGCGAACGATGCGTGACGCGGTCGCCGGCATCGAGCGTGCCACCACGCGGCAGAGTGCGCAGACCTTCTGGTGGACGGTCGGCGCGTTCTTCGATGCCATCGTCGAGGGCGGGCTCGAACCGGGCTTCGGGCCGAAGCAGCTCGCCGCGCGGATCGATCTCCAGATTCGCCGTTTCGTGGAGGGGTCGGCAAAGGTCGCGGATCGGTTGCAGCGCGAGGTGCTCTACTTCGTCGCGATCAGCCCGCCGGTGACCCCGTCCGTGCAGGCGGTGCAACGAACCTTCGGGCTCGCGGCGTTGATCCCCTCGGCCGAGGTCCTCAACGCGGACCTCGTCCGCCTGCATCCGATCCTTCGCGAAACGCGGGACCAGCTCGTCGCCGCGAAGGACATGTGGCTGAAGGTCACGACGGGTCGCGTCGACAGCATGCAGAAGTTGAGCCAGACGCTCGCGTCGGTGCAGGCGAACGCCGTCGAGATCGGAAATGCCGCGCTGACGAAATTGACGGGGTCGCTGGTCGCGCGCCTGGACAAGATGCCGCTTCCGGGCAGCGTTTCCGAACCGCTGGCGATGGAATATGCGACGGGGCTGCTGCTCGCCGAGAATGCCGTCGAGAATTACGGCAGCCTGTCGAAGGAGTTTCCGGCGCAGGTCGAAGCCATGCTGGCGCGCCTCGACGCGGCGCAGGCCTCGCAGCCCATTCCGGCCGGCACCGCGCCGATCCTCGACGAAATGTTCCGTCGCGCGCACGAGCGCATGTTGATGGCTCAGGTCGGGCGCGAGATCCAGGCGAACCTGCGCCGCATGGAACAGCTGCTCGACGCATTTTTCCGCGATCATTCGAAACGCGCCGAGCTCGCGTCGCTTGGCAAGGATAGCCGGCAGATTCGTGGCGCGCTCACGATGCTCGGGCAGGACGATGCCGAGCGCCTGCTGGGCCTTTGTCAGGACCAGATCGACAGCTACGCGAACCCCGACGCTTCGATCGACGGCGAGGATCTGGAGTTGCTCGCCGAATCGCTTTCCGGGCTGGGGTTCTACATCGAGGCGCTGGAACAGCGGCGGCCGGACCGCCAGCGGCTGATCGCGCCGCTGCTGGCGAAGCGCCTCGGGGAAGCGCCCGCGCCGCAACTCGATCGGCACGCCGAAACGGTCGAGCATGCGGTCGAGCAATTGCGAAACGCATTGCCGGCGCTCGTCGCCGAGGTCCATCGCGCGCCGTCCGACGCATCCGCTCGCAAATTGCTGAAAGCGCGGTTGAGCGAGCTGGTCAACGATGCCAAGCTGATCGACGACGCGGAGCTCGTCGCGCAGGCGGACGCCGCGCTGGCGGAACTCGAATTCGGCGGCACCGCGGCGCTGTCGGCCGCGGTCACCGCGATCGTCGAGAGCAGCGCGGCGGTGCCGGCGCCGACGCCGGCCGTCTCGGACGAGACGCGGCGCCTGCTCGCGACGGACGCCAAGGGCCTCGACGCCGAGCTTCTCGAAATCTACCTCGCCGAGGCTGCGGAAGTGCTCGACAACATCCGCGAGAGCCATCGCACGCTCGAAGCCAATCCGGGCGACCGTGAGGCGCTGCGCACGGTGCGCCGCCAATTCCATACGCTGAAGGGCAGCGGCCGGATGGTCGGGCTCACCGAGCTCGGCGAGCTCGCGTACGACGTCGAGAAGATCCACAATCGCCTTCTCGAGGAAGAGCGCCCGGTGACGCCGGCCGTGCTCACGATGATCGGGGTCGCCGAAAGCAATTTCGGGCGATGGATCGGCGCGCTCAAAGACGTCGGCATCGTCGCCGCCGACCCGGCCGAGCTCGATGCCGCGCTCGACGCCGTGGAAGCGGAACTTCCCTCCGATCGAAAGGCGCCGGCGCCGGCCGTTGTCGCGCCCGATCGGCCGGCAAAGGTCGAGCTGCACAAGGTCGGCGACGCGCAAGCGGGATCGATGGCGCCGGCCGAGTTGGCGCTGGATGGACCCGAAACGGCCGAGGTGCCGGAGCCGCAAGGCGTCTTCACCGACATCCTGATGCCGGATGCGCCGGGCCCCGTCGGACCGGATGTGGTCGAGCTGCCCGAGCTCGGCGGTGCGCGAGCCGAATCGCTGGCGCCTGACACGCAATGGGTCGATCAGGGGGATAGTTTCGGCACGGGCACGTCGGAGATCATCGAGTTCGCCCCTGCCGACAGCGCGCCGGCAGAGGCGAAGGCGGACGCCGTTGTTTCGCCGCCTCCCGACGAAGTCACGATCGGCGACGTCACGCTGTCGGCGGATCTCCACGCCGTGCTGGTCGACGAGGCGGAAGCGCATCTCGCGACGCTCGCGCACGAGCTCTCGCTGTTGCAGTTCGATCCGACGAATCGGCCGTCGGCGGCGATGGTCCGTGCGAGCCATACTCTGTGCGGCATCCATCGGACGAGCGGCCTGCCCCTCATTGCGGTGACCGCCAGGGCGCTCGAGCAGTCGCTGCTCGCGCTGCAGCAGGCGGCCGTCCCGCTTCCCGACGCGGCGCTGCCGACGCTCGCCAACGCCGTAAGGGGCCTTGGGGAACTCGTCGCGCGCGTCAGGGCGCGCACCGCGTTCGACGCCGCCGATTCGGTCGGTGCGGACGAGATCCAGCAGGAGCTCGAAGCGCTGCGGCAGGCTGCGATCACGGAGCCCGGCCGGCTCGACGACGCCGAGACTCAGGCGGCGCGCGAGTTTGTCAGCGAAGAAAGCGATGCGCCGAGCGCGCCGGCTCCGATTCCCGACGTCGCACCGCAGCGCTGGGAAGCACCTCCGCCGGATGGCGTCGACGCCGCGGCCCCCGCCCCCGCTGAAATGCCGGCGCCTGCCGCCGAAGCGGCGCCGGGCCACGAGCAGCGCGCACCGGGTCACGAGCACCGCGCGCCGGGCGCGCCGGCATCCGCCCCCGCTGATGCGCCGGTGCCGATAGCGCAGGCGATTTCGCCCGCGCACGTCCCGGCATTCGAATCCGCGCCCTCCGGAATTCCCGAGGACCCCCTTGGCGATATTCGCGATGACGTCGACGAACAAGTGCTGCCGATCTTCCTCGAGGAAGCGGCGGAGCTCTATCCGCAGGCCGGCGAACAGGTTCGCTCATGGCGCCGCGTGCCGGGCGACGCCAATGGCGCGCAGCAGCTGCGGCGGACGTTGCATACATTCAAGGGCAGCGCGCGCATGGCCGGCGCGATGCGCCTGGGGGAGCTTGCGCACCTGATGGAGTCGCGGCTGTCCGCCGGCGACGAGCTCGCGCCCGGGACACCGGAATTATTCGAGGCGCTCGACACCGACCTCGATCGAATCGCCTACGTGCTGGACGCCTTGCGCGAGGGAAAGACGAATGTCGCGCTTCCCGGCACGTCCGCTTTGCAGGAAGCCGCGGCTGCCGAGGACACGGCATCGGCGGGCGCGGTGCCGCCTCCGGGACCGGAGGCCGGCGCGCAAGCGGTCGAAACGCCGATCATGGTCGCGCTCGCGGCTCCTGCGGCTGCCGCGCCGCTCGCCGCCGCGCCGCGCGCCGTCGCGGAGGCTGCAGATGTCGAGACAGGCGCCCGCGCAATGCTTCGCGTGCGCGCCGACATCATCGACAGGCTCGTCAACGAGGCCGGCGAGGTGGCGATAACGCGCGCCCGCATCGAAAGCGAGCTGCGTGCGCTGAAGGCGAATCTTCTCGAACTCACGGGCAGCGTCGTCCGTTTGCGCACGCAGGTGCGCGAGATCGAGATTCAGGCCGAGTCGCAGATCCAGTCGCGGCTGATGCAGGTGGGCGAAGGGGAGGAGGGCTTCGATCCTCTGGAATTCGACCGTTACACGCGCTTCCAGGAACTCGCACGCTCGCTCGCCGAAGGCGTGAACGACGTGTCGACCGTCCAGCAGTCGCTGCTCAGGAACCTCGACGTCGCGGACGCCGCGCTCCTGTCGCAGGCGCGCCTTTCACGCGATGTGCAGCAGCAGCTCTTCTCGATCCGCACGGTGCCGTTCGGCAGCCTCTCGGAGCGGTTCTACCGGATCCTGCGCGGCACTGCGAAGGAACTCGACAAGCGCGCGAACCTCGAGATTCGCGGCGCGGAGACCGAGCTCGATCGTTCGGTGCTGGAGAAGCTGGCGGGGCCGCTCGAGCACCTTCTGCGCAACGCGCTCGACCACGGCATCGAGCCGCGCAGCGTGCGCGCACGGGCGGGCAAGTCGGAGACGGGCGAAATCACGCTCGCCGCGCGCCAGGTCGGCAACGAAATCGCGATCGAGCTCGTCGACGACGGCGCCGGCCTCAACCTGGACCGGATCCGCGCGAAGGCCGCCTCCCAGGGCCGGTTCGCCGCCGGCGTGCAGCCGACCGACGACCAGTTGATCGCGTGCATCTTCGAGCCGGGCTTCTCGACGGCGGCGAAGGTGACGCAGGTTTCCGGGCGCGGCATCGGTATGGATGTCGTGCGCTCGGAGATAGCCGAATTGGGCGGTCGCGTCGAGGTGTCGACGCGGCCGGGCCGGGGCGCGACATTCGTGCTGTACCTGCCACTGACCCTGGCGGTAGCGCAGGCCGTGCTGGTTCGTGCGGGCGGCAGGCTGTGGGCATTGCCGGCGCCGATGGTGGAAAAGGTCCAGCAGATAAAGGCCGAGGCGCTCGTCGAACTCTACATCCAGCGTCGCTTCGAATGGCAGGGGATCAACTACCCGTTCCACTACTTGCCACGGCTTCTCGGCGATCACGAGCACATTCCGGAGTCGACCCGCAACAACGCCGTCCTGCTGCTGCGCAGCGGGCAGAATCTCGCCGCCGTCCACGTCGACGAAATGCTGGGCAACCAGGAAGTCGTCGTGAAGAACATCGGGCCGCAGCTCGCCCGCATTCCCGGTATCGCCGGCGCCACGGTGCTCGGCAACGGGGAGATCGTGCTCATCATCAACCCGGTACAGCTCGCCCAGCGCGCGGAAGTGCCGGTTTTCGAACCCGACGCCGAGCGGATCGCGCCCGAAGTGCCGAGAACGGCCGTCGTGCAGGCCGGGCGGCCGCTGGTGATGATCGTCGACGACTCGCTCACGGTCCGCCGGATCACGAGCCGGCTGTTGACGCGCGAAGGCTTCGACGTCCTCTCCGCCAAGGATGGCATCGACGCGCTCGAGCTGCTCCACACCGAAACCCCCGACGTGATCCTGCTCGACATCGAGATGCCGCGGATGGACGGCTTCGAGTTCACGAAAACGTTCAAGAGCGACGCGAAGAACGCGGGGATCCCGATCGTGATGATCACGTCGCGCACGGCGGAGAAGCACCGCAACCGCGCCAAGGAGCTGGGCGTGGAACTCTATCTCGGCAAGCCTTTCCAGGAAGACGAGCTGCTGAAGCACCTGCGCGAGATGCTGGCGCTGACGCCGTAGCCCCGTAGCGCCGAGGCGTCAGAGCACCGGAGTCCTGCATCCGGAGGTGACCACGGCCCCGCTCGACGTGCCGATCGGGGAGGCCGCGTCGCTGATAGCCGACAAGAGAATCGGCGGCCCGCCGATTGTCGACCGGGACGGCAGCCCGGGCGCAGCAGGCCCCCCATACTCCTCCATTCCCGTCAACGACCCCTGATATCCGGGAAGCCGCCTTGCGCGCCCCGGACTGACCGGCTGCACCGGCGATCCGGGCGCCGTCGGTATAATTTGCCGGAACATCCATCAGGAGGAGGTCAGAAGCATGGCGAACTACGCCACCAGCAACATCCGTACGGTCGCGCTCGTCGGCCAGGGGGGATCGGGCAAGACCACGCTAGCCGAGGCGCTGCTGCTCGCCTCCGGCGCGATCAAGGAGGCCGGCACCGTCGAGCGCGGCACCACGGTCAGCGATTTCGACCCGCTGGAAAAGGCGTGGCAGCACTCGCTGCGCGCATCCGTCCTGCATCTCGACACCAAGGACACGCGCGTCCACCTGATCGACACGCCGGGCTTCCCCGATTTCATCGGACAGTCGATCGGTGCGCTCGATGCCATCGAGACGGCGGCGGTGGTGGTGAGCGCGCAATCGGGGATCGAGATGATCGCGTCGCGCATGATGGACTGGGCGGCGAAGCGCCGCCTTTGCCGCCTTGTCATCGTCAACAAGATCGATGCGGAAAACGTCGACCTGCCCGATCTCCTCGCGATGATCCAAGCGACGTTCGGCAAGGAGTGCCTGCCGATCAACCTGCCCGCGGGAGGCGGAACGCGCGTCGTCGACTGCTTCTTCAATCCCGAAGGCGAGTCCGATTTTTCCTCGGTGGGGCAGGCGCACCGCGCGCTCGTCGATCAGGTCGTCGAGGTCGACGAGGAATTGATGTCGCTCTATCTGGAGCAGGGGGAGATCTCGCCGGACGAGTTGCACGCGCCGTTCGAAAAGGCGCTGCGCGACGGCCACCTGGTGCCGGTATGTTTCGTTTCCGCAAAGACGGGCGCGGGCATCCCCGAGCTGCTCGACGTTCTCGTCAAGCTCGCGCCGAATCCCGCCGAGGGCAATCCTCCGCTGTTCTACAAAGGCGAGGGGGAGGCCGTCGAGGAGTTTCGGTCGGAACCCGACGCGAAGAAGCACGTTCTCGCGCACGTGTTCAAGGTCGTGGTGGATCCGTTCGTCGGCAAGCTCGGCATCTTCCGCGTCCACCAGGGAACCGTGACCAAGGATACGCAGCTCTTCGTCGGCGACAGCCGCAAGGCATTCAAGGTCGGGCACCTGTTCATGCTGCAGGGCGGCAAGAGCGTCGAGGTCGAACGGGCGGTGCCCGGCGACATCGCGGCGGTCGCCAAGGTCGAAGATATCGGGTTCGACTGCGTGCTGCACGACTCGCACGACGAGGACCACATCCACATGCGGCCGCTCGAGTTCCCGACCCCGATGCAGGGCGTGGCGATCACGCCGAAGAAGCGCGGCGACGAACAGCGGATTTCCGATGTGCTGCACCGGATGATCGCCGAGGACCCCACGCTCGTCGTCGAGCACGAGCCCAACACCAACGAGACGGTGCTCCGCGCGTTGGGCGACCTGCACCTTCGCTCGGTGCTCGAGCGCATGGCGAGCCAGTTCAAGCTCGAGATCGACACGCGGCCGCCGCGGATTCCCTATCGCGAAACGATCACGGGGCTGGCCGAGGGGTTTCACCGGCACAAGAAGCAGACCGGCGGCGCCGGCCAGTTCGGGGAGGTTTCGCTGCGCGTCGAGCCGCGCGAGCGCGGTGCGGGCTTCGAGTTCCTCGACCACACCAAAGGGGGCGTGATTCCACACCAGTTCATGCCGGCG
>JANMBN010000503.1:0-1529 GCA_031360485.1 Betaproteobacteria bacterium
GCCGATGAACAGGCAGATCGCGATCACCGTCAGCAGCGACCATTCCGCCGCCCCCCACAGGTTGACGGTGGTGCCCGCCAGCGCCGGCGCCTGCGCGAACACCGGCGCGTAGTCGAGCGTGCCGAACGCGGCGAAGATCAGGCCGATGCCGAGGAGGAAGCCGAAATCGCCCACGCGGTTCACGAGGAACGCCTTCAGGTTCGCGTAGATCGCCGTCGGCCGCGTGTACCAGAACCCGATCAGCAGATACGAAACCAGGCCGACCGCCTCCCAGCCGAAGAAGAGCTGGACGAAATTGTTGCTCATGACCAGCATCAGCATCGAAAACGTGAACAGCGAGATGTAGCTGAAGAAGCGCGTGTATCCGGGGTCGTCGGACATGTAGCCGCTCGTGTAGACGTGGACCATCAGCGAGACGAAGGTCACGACCAGCATCATGGTCGCCGTGAGCGGGTCGATCAGGAAGCCGACCGCGAACTTGAGGTTGCCCGACTGCAGCCACGTGTAGACGTCGCCATTGAAGCCGTGGCCGGCGAGAACGTCGCGCCAGACGAAATACGAGGCCACCATCGCGACAGCCACGCCGACGATGCACAGCCAGTGCGACGCGGCGCGGCCGAGCTTCGAGCCGAACAGCCCGACGACGATCGCACCGGCGAGCGGCGCCAGCGGAACGAGGAGGTAGATCTCCTGCATCTGCATGCGCTAGCCCTTGAGCCGGCCCATGTCCTCGACGTCGATCGAGCCGACGTTGCGGAACAGGAGCACGAGAATCGCGAGCCCGATCGCCGATTCCGCCGCGGCGACCGTGAGGATGAAGAACACGAAGACCTGTCCGGCCATGTCGTTCATGAAGCTCGAGAAGGCGATGAAGTTCATGTTGACGGCGAGCAGCATCAGCTCGATCGCCATCAGCAGGATGATGACGTTCTTGCGGTTCAGGAAGATGCCGGCGACGCTGATCGCGAACAGAACAGCTCCCAGCACGAGGTAGTGCGACAGCGTCGGCGCCGAAATGACATCCACGAGAAAACGTCCTTAATGTCCCCGGCATCACCGGCTCGGGCGCGCTCACCGCGCCTGCCGCCGCGACGCCGACCTTGTTTTTAGGAATCCCGCTTTTCGGACGGGATATTGAGTATTCGCAGCCGGTCGCGCGGCCGCACCTTGACCTGCTCGTTCGGATCCTGGTGTTTCGTATCCCGGCGCTTGCGGTGCGTGAGCGCGATTGCCGCGATGATCGCGACGAGCAGGATGACCGCGGCGATCTCGAACGGGTAGACGAACTCGGTGTAGACGAGCGCGCCCAGCGCCTTCGTGTTGCTGCCGCCTGGCGCCGGGCCGGACGCGCCGCCCGTAGGCATCCCCAGCCTGCCGCCGACGAGCGTCAGCGTCATCTCGACCAGCACCAGCACCCCGACCGTCGCGCCGACGGGGATGTAACTGCGAAACTCCTTGCGCAGGTTCTGGAAATTGATGTCGAGCATCATCACCACGAACAGAAACAGCACCATCACCGCACCGACGTA
>JANMBN010000519.1:0-4659 GCA_031360485.1 Betaproteobacteria bacterium
GCACGGCGCACACCCCAAGCCGACATACGTTCCTCTCGAAAGCGGACTTTCCCCGAATCAAGGTCGGCCCGCGACCGAGGCGAGTTCTGCGCAAACCACGAACAATGCGCGACGATCCGTCACTGAATGACCTCGTTCTGCTCGATTGGGTCCGAGCGGAGGGAGATATAGCTCCGCAGGTTCAGAACATCCACCTGGTAGCTCAGCAGGACTCGGCGGTCCCGGCCCGATAACGGAATACCGGCACGCGAAATGCCGATGCTCCATCAATGAGCTCATCCGCATTGGCCGCGGCGACCGGGTCGCCGCCGACAAGCAATGCGTTGGGATGCAGCTTTTTCAGCGAGGCGCAATCCGGCAAACGAGGTCTCCCCCCGGTTACACCTTCGGCGGAATGTTCACGTTGAGGTGAAAGACGTTCTCTGGGTCGTACTTGGCCTTGATCGATTGGAGACGCGTGACGTTCGGGCCGTACGCTGCCGCGAGCACGCGGTCGCCCACGTCATCGTGGTCCAGATAGTTGAGGTAGCGGCTCGGCCCGACGAAGCGCTCGAGCGCTGCATACGAATCGCGTGCCCACGCGCTGCCGGCTGCATCCTCGGCGGTCTCCTTCCATTGCGACAGCACGAGCACGTTGAAGCCGCTCGCCCGGAGTGCGTAGGCCGTGTCCGCCGGCGGGACCCGGGTTGCGGCGCCATGGAAGTTCTCGATGACGATGTGGCCCATCGGGGAAGGACACCGCATGAAGCATTCGACGATCGTCTCGATCGCAGGGTCCGCGAGTTCCTCGCAGAAATGCGACTTCCAGTAGTTGCGAGCACCCGGCGGGTACGACGCGTCGAGTATGGCGTTGAGCTGCATGTACGGAATCGCTCCCATCGCGTCCATCGCTGGCTGGCCGAACGCCTTGATCGGCTTGACGGCCTTCTCGGCGGCGATGCCTTCGCCGAAAAAGCCCGCCCCGATCGCAACGAGCTTCGTCGCCGCATCGGGCCCGGTGAGGAGCGCCGCGACGAGCATCAGGTCGTCGGTGGCTTCGGCCGCCAAGTCGCGAAAGAGCCGTAACACGTCGCGTGCGCGATCGGCAGGCCAGGCCACGAGGCCGCCGGTCACGATGGGACCTACCTTGTGCAACCGGAACTCGAAGGAGGACGCGACACCAAAGTTGCCGCCGCCGCCCCGAACCGCCCAGAACAGGTCAGCGTACTCGTCCGCGGCAGCTCGCACGACGCGGCCGTCGGCCAGCACCATCTCGACACCGAGCAGGTTGTCGAGCGACATTCCATGCTTCGGCATGAGCCAGCCGACCCCGCCGCCGAGCGTGAGGCCAGCCACACCAGTTGTCGACACCACGCCACCGGTCGTGGCGAGTCCGTGCACCTGCGTCTCACGATTGAACTGTCCCCAGAGCGTGCCGCCCGCAGCGCGCGCCGTCCGCGCTGCGGCGTCGACGTGCACGTACTTCATGAGCGACAAGTCGATCATCAGGCCGCCGTCGACAGTCGACCGCCCGCTGACGTTGTGACCACCACCGCGGACCGCGATTTCGAGGCCGTGGTCGCGGGCGAGACGCACGGCGAGCGCGATATCGGCGCTGCCGCGACACTGGGCGACGAGCGCGGGCCGCTTGTTCACCAAGCCGTTGTGCACTCGCCGCGCGACTTCCCACTCGAAATCGTTTGGCAGCAGCAGACGCCCGCTGAAGCTGTTCGAGAGCTCGGCAACGCTGGACGAAAGATCGGACATGAAAGCACTCCTCCCGCAACGATGACATCACGGACAGGGGATCCGCCGTTTCGGCCCGACCGGACGTAATCCATCACGCCCCTTGCGCGCGCCCGGCGGCCACTTGATCGCGTATTCTCGAAGGAGCAGTGTAGCAGCTACTATAAACCGCGAACTTGGTCACAACCAATCCACCGCAGCTTCAACCTGCAACACACTCGTTCATGTCTCTTCTCGAGGAAATGATCGCACCGCCATTGCGAATTTGGCAAGATGTTCGGCGCCCCGTTGTGCAGGCTGCCATCGTGGGGCAGACAAGCGTTGGACGCCGCTGACTCCCCGGTCGCTGGTTCGGCTGCGCACGCGGAGGTGCCTGACGGTCCGGTCCTGGTGAGCATGACCGGGCCAACAGAAACATGCCGCGGTCGGGTGTCGCCGAGGAGCCGTTTGCTAGCCCGTGTGTGGGTGATCTGCGTGTGCCGGCATGCCTGCTGCTCGCGCGTATCGACAGGAGGAGCCCGACAAGCACAGATCAATGGCTGCAATCGAGCGCAGTGCGCCACGACCGCAGTTGGCCGGTCAGAGACCTCCGCCGTGTCGACTGGAACGGCCGCTGGATGACGCAGAGCGGCCGTCCACGCATGAAGGGCCGGTCTGAATTGTCGAGCCGCCGTTCAGCGCCGCGGATTGGTCGGCCGTAGTCGACCCTGAGCGGTCGTAGCGGTCTTTAGAAAGCAGATGCCCGACGATCAAGATGAGCGGCGCGCCGCGCTGCCGTTCGCCCAAGTTGAAGCACCGTCCCGGCGCGTCCGGTTGAGCGCCGGGTTAGGCGGCGCCGGTCCGCTGAAAAGCGCAGCCTATTTCTTCGGTGCCGACGGTGCTGCTGGCGCTTGCGGCGGCGCCGAGGGAGCAGGAGGCGCAGTCGGCGCATCCGCATTCCAGGTGTCGCGGATGTAGAGCCACTTTCCACCCTTCTTGCGATAGACCGAGAGAAACTTTCCGGTCTCGACAACGGCGCCCTTCGCGGTCACCTTATACGTACCTGATTCCCAACCCATGTTGCCCGAGACACCGACGTCGGTTTTGGGATCTGTTGCAAAAACTGCGCCGGCGGTCTTTGCGCCAGCCACGTCCTTGGTGATGAATTCCAGAATCGCCGCCCGTCCACTCGCGGCAGGCGCACCCGGTGGAAGCAGTACTGCGTCTTCGGCATACAGCGCGGCCACCGCTTTCGCGTCGCCACCGTTATACGCTTTCACCCAGCTTGTGGTTTGTGCGCGGATGGCGGCCTCATCCGCACTCGCCGGTGAGGCTGCGTGCGCAAAACCCGCCATCGAGCCCACCAACGCGACGATTCCGACAGCAAGCCACGGCATCTTCTTGGAACGATTCATTCGCTTCCTCCCCGTTGAGTTTTGAAATGGCGGTCGCCGGGACCGCGATAAAATGATACGCCTCTGCGTGCCTATTTCCGATACCACTTCAGGACTCGAAGGGCGCGGAGGGGTGTTCCATCGCCCCGAGTGTGCCGGCGTGCCAGTGCCTCGTGTATGACGACGGCCGCCGTTCGACAACACCCCGATCAATGTCCGCTATCGAGTGCAATGCGCTACGTCCGAAGCTGGCCGACTCCGGGCAATGGTGCTTCCCGTCAACGGACATTGCGGGAAGCGTCTGATGTCAGGATGAGTGTAAGGCCGTTGCCGACCGACGACGTCCACGAGGATCGATCAGTCGACGCTCCCGGACCGGATCTGCAAGCGGCAACAGCGAATCACAGCGGGATCGGCGGAGCGCATCCATGGCATCAATTCGCATGGTCGATCCAATCGCTGGTCCGCGGCACGCGGGAGAGATCCAGCATTTCCAGGGCGGCCGCAACGGCTTCCGCGCGTGTGACTTCCGGCATGCCGGGCGGCGATTTCCCGCAGATGAATCGGCAAAAGTTGTTGGTCGGCGCTTCGAAATCGCAGTGCGACGCGCCTTCCACGACCGTCGAGCGGAGCAGCCTCGGAACCGCGCGGGCAATCGCGCGTCCGCTTCCGTAGAGGTTGCAGCTCGAACGTTTCGCAAGCAACACCACCGCCGGCGCGGTCAACTGCGCGGCAGCTTCGACTCCGCGGCCGGTCCGGTCGACCGGATCGAGACCGATCCATCCGGCGAGCCCGGGCAGCCCGGCGGCAGCGACGAGGGTGGCCAGACCTCCGGCGGAATTCCCGATCAGCAGCAGTCGCGAACGTTCGACCGGCGCCAATCCCAGTGCGCCCGCATGCAGCTTCCCGGCGAGTTCGACAATGGCTTGGCCGTTGCCCATGGAATCCACCCTGTAGGGCAGGTCGGGGATGACCGCGGTGATCCCCACCTCGGCGAGTGCGCGCCCGAGATCGCGGTGCCGTTCGCGCGATCGCAGGAACCCGTGCGCGATGATGGCCAACCCGCCGGATGGGCCGACGGATGGCTGATAGACGTCGACGGTCGTTTCGAACCCGGCGAGGTCAATCGCCTCGGTGTGGATGATGAACGTCGCCGGCTGGGCCGACACGCCGCCGGCGCCGAGCACGATGAGCAGAACACGAAACAAGGTGAGGAGCGGCTTTCCCGGGTCGCGGCGCGCCTCGAGGTCGATACGGTGGGCCATGCGCGTCGGACTCCATTGATGTGAAGTGCAGCTGCGCCAGGGACAGCGCCAGGGAAACGCGAACGATGATTCCGAAATGAGGGCGCGCTGCCGGATCGCTTATCCACGACTGCCGGCAACAACGGTTACGACCCGTTCGCCGCTGACAGACGTGGGATTGTCCCGCGTGGGCGCATCCGACGCCTGGATGCACACTTTACCCGGAACCCCGCGCCGGGCGCGGCGACCAGCCAACTGAGCGGCACCGCGCACGAATGGAGGGAGGCGCGGCGCCGTACGGACCTTTGCGCGTGCCC
>JANMBN010000553.1:0-7903 GCA_031360485.1 Betaproteobacteria bacterium
CTTGCCTGAGACGTCCATGGAGGCTCCTATGACCGTTTTGCTGCACTGCACCATCCTAACCGCTTTGTCCCCCGATGTCACGGGAAAATTGGACGGGACGCCCGGGCATTGATCTATGGCAAGCCTGGACCGAAGCGCCTCGCCAGACACGGGCCGCTCAGCAAACCTCCACGAGCCAGCGCTTCATTTGCCTGTGCACGGCCTTGCTGGCGAGAAGATCGAGGTGCCCGGTGCCATAGGCGATCCACTGCCGCGCCGGTTCGATGCCCAAATCCCGCTCCGCGACCCCGTGCCGGCCCAGCGCGCTGGCGACCGACACCAGGCCGTCGCCGCGCGGTGCGCGGCCGCGACCCGGCGCGGCCTTGCTCAAGCTGCCGGCGACGGCGAAGCACGGCACACCCCGCGGCAGCGGCAGCGGCCGGCGCGTGTCGCGGCCGTGCGCGAAGCGGTCATGTTGTTGCCAGTCATCGTCGCGCACCGAACCGTGGCGCAGATCGGTGATGCCGGCGCTGCGCAACCGGCCGAGCCGGGTGAACGCCGCGGTGTAAGGGCTGGCGGCGAGCAGCCTGTCGACGCCGTGCCCGCCCCGCTCCAGCGCCGCGCCGTGATGAGGCGTGCCGAGAAAAACGAGCGCGCGCACGCGGCCCGCCCAGGACAGCCCGCCCTTCCGCGCCGCGGCGAAGGCGCTTCGGGCCACCAGCCCGCCCATGCTGTGGCCCACGAGCACGATGTCGCGCAGGGGAACCGGCCACCGGGCAACGAATTGCTCGAGCAGGGCGGCCAATTCCGCACCATTGGTCGAAACGTGGCGGCCGCTGTTGTAGTGGAGGTAGAGCGCATCGGCATCGAGGTCCCGGCCGAGGGCTCGTCCATGGTCGTGCGACTCGCGCTTCCACTGGAGATCGTTCATGCAGAGCCCGTGAATCATCACGACGACGCGGTCGCGCGGCCGCGGCACCAACGCGCGGATGCCGGCGGGAGCCGGCTCGAGCGGCCTCCCGTCCACGCGGACGTGCATCGCGATGGCCAACGGATTGTTCCGGGCGAAGAGCTGGTCGCCGAGGACGCCGTTGAGCGCGGCGACGACGGCTTCCCGTCCCGGCGAGCGGGCTTTCTCCGCCAGCAGGGGCACCAGCGGCGCCAGCACGGCATCGATGCTGCCACCCACGATGCGCGTGATGCCGCGAACGCTCCGGTACACCAGGCCGGTGATCCCTTTCGTCGGCTTGAACGTCGCGCGACCGAGGATGCCGGGCCGTCGCGCGACGTTGTGGTGCATCGTTTCGACGAGGTCGGCCACGAGCAGCGTCAAATCGATCACAAGGCGGCTGGCGCCGCGCATGTCGGATAACAGCGAAGTCTTCCTGGCTTGCGCCATGGGTCGTGACCGCTCTTTCGGAACGTGCGCCCGGCTGGGTTCGACGGCGTCCGGTCGAGTCTAGCAGGCGGATGCAGGCAGCCGTCGTCATCCGCTCCGCGGTCGAATTTGCCTTTGGTTATCCGCTGGGCTAACGTCCGCTCGCGGCGTCATCGCCGGCGTCTGCGGGAGAGGAAATCATGCGGCAATGCGTTCTGCGAAGCCTGGCGGCGGTGGTCCTGGCGTCGCTCGTCGCCCTTCATGTCGCACCGGCCCGAGCCGCCGACGAGATCGATCCGGCCGAGACACAGCGTCTGCAGGCGCTGTTCGAGGAGCGCTGGGAAGCGGTGCTGCAGTTCAACCCGGAGCTTGCGACGTACGTCGGCGACCACCGCTACGGCGACCGACTGAGCGACGCGTCGCCCGCGGCCATCGCCGCCGACTATGCGGCGGCACGGCGCACGCTGACGGACGCCCAGGCGATCCGGCGCGCGGCGCTGTCGCCGAAGGACCAGGTCTCGCTGGACATCTTCGTCTACCGCTTGCAGGAATCTCTGCGCTTCGAGGCCTTCAAGGGTTACCGCAGCATGAGCATGGGAGCGCTCGGCGGCTTCCAGACCGACTTCCCGGACCTGCTGCTGGCGAGCCCGGTGACGCGACGGGCGGAGGCCGACCAGATGCTGGCCCGCCTGGCCGCGTTTCCGCGCCGCGTCGAGCAGGAGATCGTCCTGTTGCGCGAGGGGATGGCGCTGGGCTGGGTGCCGCCTCGAACGGTGCTCGATCGCGTGCTGTCCCAGATCGACCGCCAGCTTGCACCCAGCATCGACCAGAGCCCTTTCTTCGCGCCGTTCACGCACCTCGGGTCCTCGATTCCTGCCGCGGAACAGCAGGCTTTGCGCGAGCGGGCGCAGCGAGCGATCGGCGACCAGGTGGTGCCCGCGATGCGCCGGCTGCGCAGTTTCATCGTCGAGGAATACCAGAACGGAGCGCCGGCGGACGGGGCCTTCAGCCGATACCCGGGCGGCGTTGAGGTCTACGCGGCCACAGTGCAGGCGCAGACCACGACCGACCTCACCGCGGCACAGATCCACGCGCTGGGACTGCGCGAGATGGCGCGGTTGCGCGGCGAAATGGAAGCCGTGATGCGCGACGTGAAGTTCGACGGCGATTTTGCGCAGTTCGTGAAGCACCTCAACACCGATCCCAGGTTCTTCCATGCCAGCCCCGAAGCACTGCTGGCCGGCTACCGCGACATCGCCAAGCGCATCGATCCGGAACTGCCGCGCCTGTTCGCGGAACTGCCGCGCGCAAGCTATGGGGTGCGCGCCATGCCGGCGCACTTCAGCGCCGACAGCGCGGACTACTACGACGGGCCTTCGCTCGACGGGACGCGACCCGGCTGGTTCAACGCCAATGTGCTGGCATTCCGCACCCGCCCGATCTGGGGCATGGAAACCCTGGTCGCGCACGAGGCGGTGCCTGGCCATCACCTGCAAATCGCCCGCGCCGCCGAACTGGGCGACTTGCCCAAGTTCCGCCGCAGCGGCGGCTTTACCGCCTATGCCGAAGGCTGGGCGCTCTACGCGGAGACGCTGGGCTTCGAGCTGGGGTTGTACAAGGATCCGTACAGCCGCTTCGGTCATCTGCAGTGGCAGGCTTTCCGCGCGGCGCGACTGGTGGTGGACACCGGCATCCATGCGCTGGGCTGGACGCGCCAGCGCGCGATCGACTACATGGTCGAACGGACCGGCAGCGATGCCGGCTTTGTCACCGCCGAGGTGGACCGCTACTACTCGTCACCGGGCCAGGCGCTCGCCTACACGATCGGCAAGCTCAAGATCATCGAGCTTCGCGATCGCGCGAAACAAAAGCTCGGGGAGCGCTTCGACATCCGCCAGTTCCACGGGGTGGTGCTCGATCAGGGCTCGGTGCCGCTGCCCGTGCTGGAGCGCGGTGTCGACGCGTGGATCGCCAGGCAGTCGGCGGACCGGAAGTAGGGCTTTCGCGGGCCGCACCCGAATCGGAGGGGCCCATGCCGAACCCTGCGAACGCCTTCTACGTGGGATGGCGCACAGAATCAACCCGCTAACAGATGGTTACATTTCGGTGTCGCGGTCCCTGCCATAAAGTGGACAATCGTCACGGTTGCCGCACACTTTCAAGAACGCGATGACGCCGACCCGATTCCCCACGCCCGAACGCACCGCCGATGCGCACGCCGGATCCGGCCATCCCGCGGTCAAGCGCACGCCCCGCTGGCTGTGGATCGGCGCCGTGATTGCGCTCTCGGCCGCCGGCGCCGCCATCTGGTATCGGACGACCCAAGTGGCTTCCCCGCCGGCCGCGACCTCGCCGGCCGCGACGGCGCGGCCCGACGCCGCCGCACGCACGATTCCGGTGGTGGCGGCGCCCGCGAAAAAAGGCGGCATCGACGTCTACCTCAACGCGCTCGGCACGGTGACGCCGCGCAACGTCGTCGTCGTCAAACCGCGCGTCGACGGCCAGCTGATGCGCGTGGCGTTTCAGGAAGGCCAGTTCGTGAAGGCCGGCGATCTGCTGGCCGAAATCGATCCGCGCCCGTTCCGCGTGCAGCTGACGCAGGCCACGGGCCAGATGGCGAAGGACCAGGCGCAACTCAAGAACGCCCAGCTCGATCTCGAGCGGTATCGGACGCTGCTCGCCCAGGATTCGATTTCCAAGCAGCAGGTCGACACGCAGGAAGCGCTCGTGCGCCAATTCGAGGGGACGGTTCAATCGGACCAGGGCGCAATCGACAACGCGAAGCTGCAACTCACCTACAGTCGCGTGACGGCGCCGATCGCAGGCCGGGTCGGCCTGCGGCAGGTCGATCCCGGCAACGTCGTGCACGCGTCGGATCCGAACGGGCTGGTGGTGATCGCCCAGCTGCAGCCGGTCACCGTGCTGTACCCGATTCCCGAGGACAGCGTGCCGCGGGTGATGCGCCGGCTGGCGAGCGGCGAGGCGGTCGTCGTCGACGCATGGGATCGCGACCAGAAGACGAAGCTCGCCACCGGCACGCTGATCACGGTCGACAACCAGATCGACACGGCGACCGGCACGGTGAAGCTCAAGGCCGAATTTCCCAACGACAACCTCGCCCTCTTTCCGAACCAGTTCGTCAACGTGCGGATGCTGGTGCAGACGCTCCCGGATGCGACGCTGGTGCCGTCGGCCGCGATCCAGCGCGGCGCGCCGGGCACCTTCGTCTACGTCGTCAAGGACGACCGATCGGTCACGGTGACGCCGGTCAAGCTCGGGCCCGTGCAGGGCGAGGTCACGGCCATCGAAAGCGGAGTCGCGCCGGGCGACATGGTCGTCGTCGACGGCACCGACAAGCTGCGCGAGGGCGCGAAGGTCGAACTGATCACCCGCGATGGCGCGCCTGCGCCGCCACCGGGCGCCAAGGGCCGCAGCCCGCGTGGCGACCGGCCGCCCGGGAGCGGCGCGCCGCGACCCGACGGGCAGCAACGCGCCAAGGACGGAGGCTGATCGAGCGGCCCGCAACAGGTCGCCAACAGCCATGATCGGGCGCCTCCTCCCGTGAATCCGTCACGCCTGTTCATCCTGCGGCCGGTGGCCACCACGCTGCTGATGGTGGCGATCCTGCTCGCCGGCATCGTCGCGTATCGCGTGCTGCCGCTGTCCGCGCTGCCCGAGGTCGACTACCCGACGATCCAGGTCGTCACGCTCTACCCGGGGGCCAGCCCGGACGTGATGGCCTCGTCGGTCACCGCGCCGCTCGAGCGGCAATTCGGCCAGATGCCGGGCTTGAACCAGATGTCGTCGACGAGCTCCGGCGGCGCGTCGGTCATCACGCTGCAATTCAGCCTGGAGCTTTCGCTCGACGTCGCGGAACAGGAGGTCCAGGCGGCGATCAACGCTTCCGGGACCTTTCTGCCGACCGACTTGCCGAACCCTCCCGTCTACAACAAGGTCAACCCGGCCGATACGCCGATCCTGACGCTGGCGCTGACGTCGCGGACTCTTCCGCTGCCGAAGCTCGAGGACCTCGCCGACACGCGGATCGCGCAGAAGATCTCGCAGCTCCCCGGCGTGGGGCTCGTCAGCATCAGCGGCGGCCAGCGTCCCGCGATCCGCATCCAGGTGAACCCCAAGGCGCTCGCCGCCTACGGCCTCTCGCTCGACGACGTGCGGACCGCGATCGCCAACGCCAACACCAATCAGGCGAAAGGCAGTTTCGACGGGCCGACGCGCGCCTCGACGATCGACGCCAACGACCAGCTGAAGTCCGCCGACGAATACCAGCAGCTGATCATCGCCTACAAGAACGGCGCGACGGTGCGCGAGATGGATGTCTACGAAGCGGTCGAGGCGGCGGAAAATTCCCGCCTCGCCGCCTGGGCCAACACCACGCCGGCGATCATCCTCAACATCCAGCGCCAGCCGGGCACCAACGTCATCGAAGTCGTCGACCGGGTGAAGCAGCTGCTGCCGCAGTTGAAGGCGTCGCTTCCGCCCGCGGTCGAGGTCGTGCTCCTCACCGATCGCACGGTCACCATCCGCTCGTCGGTCGAGGACGTGCAGTTCGAGCTCCTCCTCGCGGTCGTGCTGGTGGTGATGGTGATCTTCCTGTTCCTGCGCAACGTGCCGGCGACGTTCATTCCCAGCGTCGCGGTGCCGCTGTCCTTGGTCGGCACGTTCGGCGTCATGTACCTCGTCGGCTTTTCCATCAACAACCTGACGCTGATGGCGCTGACCATCGCGACCGGCTTCGTCGTCGACGACGCCATCGTCGTGATCGAGAACATCGCCCGCTATATCGAAAAGGGCGACGCGCCGCTGGAGGCCGCCCTCAAGGGCACGCAGCAGATCGCGTTCACGATCATTTCGCTGACGTTTTCGCTGATCGCCGTGCTGATTCCGTTGCTGTTCATGGGCGACGTCGTCGGGCGCCTCTTTCGCGAATTCGCGATCACGCTGGCCGTGTCGATCCTGATTTCGGCCGTGGTGTCGCTGACGCTGACGCCGATGATGTGCGCGAAACTGCTGCACCACACGCCGACCGAGAAGCAGGGCCGCTTCTATCGCTGGAGCGGAGACGCCTTCGCGCGCGCAATCGCCGGCTACGGGCGCATGCTCGAGTGGGTGCTCGACCGGCAGGCCGCCACGCTCGTGGTCGCCGTCCTGACGCTGGTGCTGACCGTGTTGCTCTACATCGTGATCCCCAAGGGCTTCTTTCCGATTCAGGACACGGGCGCCATCCAGGGCATTTCGGAAGCACCGCAGACCATCTCCTTCGCGGCCATGTCCGAGCGGCAGCAGGCGCTGGCCAGAGTCGTCCTCGACGACCCGGCCGTCGCGAGCCTCACATCGTTCATCGGCGTCGACGGCGCCAATGCGACGCTGAACAGCGGCCGGATGCTGATCAACCTGAAGCCGCGCAATGTCCGGAACATCAGCGCGACCGAGGTCATTCGACGCCTGCAGGGGAAGCTCGCCGCGGTCGAGGGCATTTCGCTGTACATGCAGCCGGTGCAGGACCTCACGATCGAAGCGCGGGTCAGCCGGACGCAGTACCAGTTCACGGTCGAGGACGTCGACGCGAGCGAGCTGGCCACGTCTGTCCACCAGCTCGTCGACCGGCTGAAGGAGGCGCGCGAGCTCGCCGACATCGCGAGCGATCTCTCCGACGGCGGCCTGCAGGCGTACGTCGAGTTCGATCGCGCGACCGCGAGCCGGCTCGGCATCACCCCGGCGGTGATCGACAACGCGCTGTACAACGCGTTCGGACAGCGCCTGGTGTCGACGATCTTCACCCAATCGAACCAGTACCGGGTCGTGCTCGAGGTCAAGCCGGAATTCCAGCGGGGTCTCGCGGCCCTCAACGAGCTCTACGTGACGTCGACCGTCGCCGGGCAGCCGCCGCAGCAGGTTCCGCTGACCTCCATCGCGCGCGTCGTCGAGCGGGCGGCCCCGCTGGCCGTCAATCACATCGGGCAATTTCCCGCCGCCACGGTGTCGTTCAACCTGGCGCCGGGCGCCTCGCTCGGGGACGCCGTGGCGGCGGTCGAGCGCGTGAAGGCCGAACTCAAGCTGCCCGCCAGCGTGCAGATCAATTTCCAGGGGGCCGCGCTCGCGTTCCGCGCGTCGCTCGCCAACGAGCTCTGGCTCATCCTCGCGGCCATCGTCACCATGTACATCGTGCTCGGCGTTCTCTACGAGAGCTTCATCCACCCGATCACGATCCTGTCGACGCTGCCCTCGGCCGGCGTCGGCGCGCTGCTGGCGTTGATGGTCTCCGGCAACGACCTGTCGATCATCGCGATCATCGGCATCATCCTGCTGATCGGCATCGTGAAGAAGAACGCGATCATGATGATCGACTTCGCACTGGACGCCGAGCGCAGCGAGGGCATGCGTCCGCGCGACGCGATCCTCCAGGCGTGCCTGCTGCGTTTCCGGCCGATCATGATGACGACGATGGCCGCCATCCTCGGCGCGCTGCCGCTGATGATCGGCTGGGGCGAAGGTTCCGAGCTGCGCCATCCGCTCGGCATCTCGATG
>JANMBN010000008.1:0-15158 GCA_031360485.1 Betaproteobacteria bacterium
GGCCTGCGCGATGATCTCCGCCTCGCGCGCGTGCTGCTTCGCATTCAGCACCTGGTGCGGAAGCTTTTCCTTTTCGAGAAAACCCGACAGCAGTTCCGAGTTCTCGATCGACGTGGTTCCGACCAGCACCGGCTGGCCGCGCGCGAAACAATCCTTGATGTCATCGGTGATCGCGTCAACTTTTTCCTGGAAGGTGCGGAAGACCAGATCATTCTCGTCCTTGCGCACCATCGGCTGGTGCGTCGGGATGACCACGGTTTCGAGGTGATAGATCTGCTGGAATTCGAAGGCTTCGGTGTCGGCCGTGCCGGTCATGCCGGCCAGCTTGCCGTACATGCGGAAATAATTCTGGAACGTGATCGAGGCCAGCGTCTGGTTCTCGCGCTGGATGCTGACGCCCTCCTTCGCCTCGACCGCCTGGTGCAGGCCATCCGACCAGCGCCGGCCGGTCATCAGACGCCCGGTGAACTCGTCGACGATCACGACCTCGCCGTTCTGCACCACGTAATGCTGATCGCGGTGGAACAACGCGTGTGCGCGCAGCGCGGCGTAAAGGTGGTGCATCAGCCCGATGTTGTGCGCATCGTAGAGGCTCGACCCGGGCGCGAGCATTCCGTCTGCCGAAAGGATCTGCTCGGCGTGCTCGTGGCCGTCTTCCGAGAGGAGCACCTGATGCGCCTTTTCGTCGACCCAGTAGTCGCCGTCGCCCTTCTCGTCCGCCTGCCGGGTGAGCCGGGGCGCGATCAAGTTGAGGCGGTGATAGAGGTCGACATTGTCGTCGGCCTGACCCGAGATGATCAGCGGAGTGCGCGCCTCGTCGATGAGAATCGAGTCCACTTCGTCGACGATCGCGTAATGCAGTCCGCGCTGGACGCGCTGCGACGCCTCGAACACCATGTTGTCGCGCAGGTAATCGAAGCCGAATTCGTTGTTGGTGCCGTAGGTGACGTCGGCGGCGTACGCCGCCTGCTTGGCCGCGTGGTCCATCTGCGACAGGTTGACGCCGACGGTCAGCCCGAGGAATCGATAGATGCGGCCCATCCAGTCGGCGTCGCGCTGCGCCAGATAGTCGTTCACCGTCACGAGATGGACGCCCGTCCCGGCCATGGCGTTGAGGTAGATGGGCAACGTGGCGACGAGCGTCTTGCCCTCGCCCGTGCGCATTTCGGCGATCTTGCCGTTGTGCAGCGCCATCCCGCCGATCAGCTGGACGTCGAAGTGGCGCATCTGGAGCGCTCGCTTGGCGGCCTCGCGGACGACCGCGAACGACTCCGGCAGCAGCGCGTCGAGCGACTCGCCGTTCGCGGCGCGCCCCTTGAACTCCACCGTCTTCGCTTTCAGCGCGTCGTCGGACAGCGCGGAGATCGCCGGCTCCAGCGCGTTGACTTGCCGGACCACGGCGCCGTACTCCTTGAGCAGGCGCTCGTTGCGGCTGCCGAAAATGCGGGTGAGGATATTGATCATGAGCCTTTCAGATTTCGGCGCCGGTGCAAAAAACAAGGGGTGAGGACCGCCTCACCCCTCATACCGTCCGCCATGTCCGGTGCGCTCGCCGTCGGGGATCAGCCCGACGATCGAAGGAATCGCACGGGGTTCTGCGGCACGCCGTTCAGCCGGACCTCGAAATGCAGGTGGGGTCCCGTCGAGCGGCCGGTCGAACCCACCGTCGCCACCCGCTGGCCGCGCACGACGAGGTCGCCCTCGCTGACAAACACCTCCGACGCGTGCGCATACCGGGAAACCAGGCCGTTGCCATGGTCGATGGCGAGAATTTTACCATACTGCGGGTGGACTCCTGCCTCGATCACCTTGCCGCTTGCGGCCGCAACGATCGGTGTGCCGCTCTCGGCCGGAAAATCGATTCCCTCGTGGTACGTCTGCATCCCGGTGAACGGATCGATCCGATAGCCGAAGTTGGACGAGAACCAGCCGTCGACGATCGGCGCCAACGTCGGCATGAATTTGCGGCTGACCGAATCGTGGACGAGCAGAGCCTCCAGGACGCCCAGCTGGTCCGAGCGCGCTTCCAGCTGCTGGCCGAGCTTCGTCAGCAGTTCGGAGAACTCGTCGATGGAAAGCGCCCGCGACGGAAGCGACGACTCGGCGCCGCCGCGCCCGGGAATTTTCCCCGACTGCAGCGACGGCAGCTGCTGCGGCGTCAATCCTGCCGCCTTGGCGAGATGCTCGCCCAATCCGTCGAGCCGCATCATCTGTGCTTGGAGCTCGCCAAGCCTCAATGCCATGGCGTTGAGGTGTCCGTTGACCAGCTGCTGCGTCTTCAGCGCTTCCTGTCGCTGGTCGGCGAGGACGATCGCCTGCAGCCAGGGATGCTGGATCGCGGCGGCGTACCTCAGCGTGACGAAATTGAATATGCCCGTGAACGCAACGAACACGACCGCGAGCATGAAACCACCCAGCGTCCAGTGCCGCCAGTCCAGCGTGAGGGTCCGCGCACGCGCCGTGGCACTCGAGACCAGAATGATGTTCAATAGGGCTCCTTCCAACCTTTTCCGATCGGGATGGTCCGCGACCGGGCCGAAGCCCCGCTTCCCCTATCCGTCATGGTGCGTCACCCGCAGTCCTTCAAGCATGTCCTCGGCGCGGACGCCACCCTGGCCGCCTGGGAGGCTCGGCGCGGCCGCGAAGACGCATTGACGGGCATCGTTCGCCGGCTGCTGCCACGCCCGCTCGCACTGCGAATTCACGTCGCCGACGCGCGCAACGGCCAGCTGGAACTTGCCGCCGACGCCGGTGCGATTGCCGCCATTGCACGTCAGCGCAGCGCCGAGCTTCTGAGCACCCTGCAACGTCAGGGGTGGGAATTTACTGGAATCCGGGTGCGGGTGCAAGTTCGCTCCGATGCCGCTCCGAACCGGAAACCGCTTGCAAATCCGCTAGATAGGTCGTCGCTTCAGCCGTTGTCGGCGCTCGCCCGCGATCTTCCGCCGGGGCCGCTCAAGGCCGCGCTCGAACGATTCCTGCGCCGGGCGGGCTGATTCGAACCTGCGGTACCCATCGAGAATGCCGCCGCCGACCTAGAGCATGGGCCCGACGAGTCGTTCGAATGCAAAGAAAATCAGCACGATGGCGAGGATGAGCACGGTGAGCTTCACCGTCTGCCAGATGAAGCGCAAATAGCGGCGATCCCGGCTGAACATGTAGAGCACGACGGCGACCGCGATGGCGGCGATCGCCAGGAACAACAGCAGGCGGACGAGGACCAAGGCGCGGGTCGGGTCAACTCAGTCGTGGCCGGCCGCCCTGCGACGCCAGCGCAGGCGTGCGGGCGGCGCGCGACGAAGCCGGATCGGCGTTCCGCCCCGGCGTCATGCGGGCGAGAGTTGCCAACCCTTGAATGCCGACGGCACCTCGGTGGGTTCGGCGAAGGAGACGATTTCGAACGCGTCGGTGCGCGCGAGGAGCGCCCGCGCGACCGCGTTGTTGAGCCCGTGACCCGACTTGAATGCCGTGTACTGCCCGATCAACGGGTGCCCGAGAAGGTAAAGGTCGCCGATCGCGTCGAGCACCTTGTGCTTGACGAATTCGTTGTCGTAGCGCAATCCCTCGGTGTTCAGCACCCGGTACTCGTCGAGGACGATCGCATTCTGCAGGCTGCCGCCCAGGCCGAGGCCCGCCGCGCGCATCGCCTCGACCTCCTGCATGAAGCCGAAGGTCCGCGCGCGCGCCACTTCCTTCACGTACGAATGCTCGGCGAAGTCGATGACGACATGCCGGTTTTCCGAACCGAACATCGGGTGCGGAAAGTCGATCGTGAAATCCAGCTTGAATCCGTTGAACGGATCGAATCGCGCCCACTTGTCGCCGTCCCTCACTTCGACCGGAAGCAGGACGCGGAGATAGCGCTTGGGCGCGTCCTGTTCGACGATGCCGGCCGATTGCAGAAGAAATACAAATGGCCCCGCGCTGCCATCCATGATCGGGATTTCCGGGCCCGCGACGTCGATGTGGAGATTGTCGATGCCCAGTCCTGCGAGCGCCGACATCACGTGCTCGACGGTGGAGATGGACGCGCCGTCGTGCTTCAGCGTCGAGGACAGCCGCGTTTCGCCCACGTGGAGCGCGTCGGCGTGGATGGCGACGGGCCGTTCGAGATCGACCCGGTGGAAAACGATGCCTTCATTCGGCGCCGCCGGGCGAAGCACGAGCTCGACGCGGGCGCCGGTGTGCAGCCCGACGCCCGTCGTCTTGATCGTCGTCTTCAGCGTCCGTTGCTTGAGCATGGATATGGGCTGCCGCCGTCGCGGCGCCAGCGGGGATTCGGCGCCGTTTCCCTTACCGGTTCAATGATTTAGACGAATATTATCATAGCGCGACCCCGCGTCGGCGGTCAAAGCGCCGCCCTGTCGCGACCACGGCCGGCACAAACGCTTTCAATCCGCCTGCTTGCGCAGGAAGGCGGGGATTTCGGCCGTGTCGAAGGCCGGTGCCGCAGGAAGGCCGCGCTCGCGCTTCCGCATAACCGCGGGCGCCTCGAGATTCTGGTAGTCGACGCCTTCCGCGGTCATGCCCATGCCGTCGGTCCCCGTGCGCGCAATGACCTGTGTCTGCTCGACCAGCGTCATGTTCGGCGCGCGCTGTTCGCGCTTGACCGCCTGCGCGCCGCCCAGCCCGGTCGCGATCATCGTCACGCGCAGCCGGTCCTCCATCGCATCGTCGATCACCGTGCCGACGATCACCAGCGCGTCTTCCGCGGTGAATTCCTTGATCGTCGTCATCACCTCCTGGTACTCCCTCATCCGCAACCCCGACGAAGCGGTGACGTTGACGAGCACGCCGCGCGCACCCGCGAGATTGACGTCCTCGAGCAACGGGCTTCGCACGGCCGCCTCGGCAGCCTGCCGGGCGCGGTCGGCGCCGGTCGCGACGGCGGATCCCATCATCGCCATTCCGACCTCGCCCATGACCGTGCGCACGTCGGCGAAGTCGACGTTGACGAGCCCCGGGTTGTTGATCACTTCGGCGATGCCCGACACGGCGCCGTGCAGCACGTCATTGGCCGCCGCATAGGCGTCGAGCATCGAAATGTCGTCGCCGAGGACTTCCATCAGCTTGTCGTTCGGGATGATGATCAGCGAATCCACCCGCTTTCCGAGCTCGTCGATCCCGGCCTGCGCGACCTTCATGCGCTTCCCGCCCTCCAGCTTGAACGGGCGGGTCACGACCGCGACGGTGAGGATGTTCATGCTCTTCGCGATGTCCGCGATCACGGGCGCCGCGCCGGTGCCTGTGCCGCCGCCCATGCCGGCGGTGATGAACAGCATGTCCGCACCGTCGATCATCTCGGCGATGCGGTCGCGATCCTCCATCGCGGCGTCGCGTCCGATCTCCGGCCGCGCGCCGGCGCCGAGGCCGCGCGTCAACGCGGTGCCCAGCTGCAGCTGGCCTCGCGCGGTCGAGCGCTTCAGCGCCTGCGCGTCCGTGTTCGCGCAGAGGAACTCCACGTCCACGAGTCCCCTTGCGATCATGTGCTCGACGGCGTTGCCGCCGCAACCGCCGATACCGATGACCTTGATGACGGCACCGTCCTGCATGGGCTGATCGATGATTTCAAACATGGTGAGCTCCTTTCTCCTGTCTTGAGTCGTTGTGATGGCTTGTTCTTGACATCGTGGCCGGATTGCCGATACGTGACGCTAGAAATTCGTCTTGAACCATTGCTTCATCCTTTCCGCGGCACCGCCGATGCCGGTCGTGCGCGCGCGCGACTCCAGGGCGGCGAGATACTGGTCGCGCCCTTCGAGCAGCAGCCCGACGGCGGTCGCATAGCGCGGGCTGCGGACGACGTCCGCGAGCCCGCCGACGTACGCCGGCACGCCGAGGCGCACCGGCAGATGGAAGACCTCCTCGCCCAGCTCGGTCATGCCCGCGAGCAGCGCCGAGCCTCCGGTCAACACGATCCCCGACGAGAGCATTTCCTCGAAACCGGAGCGGCGGAGCTCCGCCTGCACCAGCGTGTAGAGCTCCTCGATCCGCGGCTCGATCACCTCGGCGAGCGTTTGCCGAGAGAGCTTGCGCGGCGGCCGGTCGCCAACGCCGGGCACCTCGATGATGTCCTTCGGGTCGGCGAGCTGGCGCAATGCGCAGCCGTGCCTGAGCTTCAGCTCCTCGGCTTCCTTCGTCGGCGTGCGCAGCGTCATCGCGATGTCGTTCGTCACCTGGTCGCCGGCGATCGGAATCACCGCGGTATGCCGGATCGCTCCGCCCGCAAAGACCGCGAGGTCGGTCGTGCCGCCGCCGATGTCGATCAGGCAGACCCCCAGATCCTTCTCGTCGTCGTTCAGCACCGCGATCGACGAGGCAAGCGGCTGGAGAATCACGTCCTTCACGACGAGCCCGCAGCGGCGGACGCACTTGGTGATGTTCTCCACCGCCGACACCGCGCCGGTGACGATGTGCACCTTGACCTCGAGCCGGACGCCGCTCATCCCCAGCGGCTCGCGCACGTCCTCCTGCCCGTCGATGATGAATTCCTGCGGCAGGATGTGGAGAATCTGCTGATCGTTCGGGATCGCGATGGCCTTGGCGGTCTCGACGACGCGATCGATGTCGGCCTGCGTGACCTCCTTCTCCTTGATCGCGACCATCCCGCTGGAATTCAGGCTTCGGATATGGCTGCCGGCCACGCCGGTGTAGACCTCGATGATCCGGCAGTCCGCCATCAGTTCCGCCTCTTCCAGCACGCGCTGGATCGACGCCATGGTCGCCTCGATGTTGACGACGACCCCTTTCTTGAGGCCGCGCGACGGCTGCGTGCCGAGCCCGATGATGTTGAGGCTGCGATCAGCCGTCACCTCGGCGACGATCGCGACGATCTTCGACGTGCCGATGTCGAGACCGACGATCACGTTTTTCGTCTCCTTCACCATCGCTTCACCGTCTTCCGTCCGCCGGGCCGTTCATGCCGCGGCCTTTTTCGGGGCGCGTTCCCGGAAACCGGGGACGCGCGCGGCGAATCCGTTGCGATAACGCAGATCGACGTGCTCGATGCGCGTGCCGGCGCGGGCAAGCGCTCCGATCGTGCGTTCGTACGCCGCGACCAGGCGAATTAGCTTCGCCGTCGGCTCCTCGCGGCCGAGCTCGATCGCGAGCACCTGCGCCGCTCCTTTCGCCTGGACGTGCCAGCCGCCTCGCGGTGACAGCCGGACGTTCGCCACCGTGAGCGCGAGCGGCGCCAGCGCCTCGCTCCATTCGCGATAGCGTGCCGCCACCTCCGCCGCCCGTCCTTCGGACCCTTCGAACCGCGGCAGATCGCCGTTGTAATCGGCGGCGAATACCTCGCCCTGCGCATTGACGAGCCCGCTCTGGTTCCAGCGCGCGAACGGCACATGCTCTTCGATCGTCACCTCGAGCCTTTGCGGCCACTGCCGCCGCAGGGCGACGTTGCGCACCCAGGGTATCCGCGCGAGCGACGCGCGCGCCCCTTCGAGGTTCATCGTGAAGAACGTTCCGCCGAGCTCGTCGCGCACCACGGCCTCGAGCTGCATCGCGCTGACGCGTTCCAGGGGACCGCGGACGACGACCTCGCGGAACGCGAACGTCGGGTGGCGCGCGGACCACGAGAGCGCACCCCACAGCAGTAGGCCCGCGGCGACCAGCGCAAGCACCGACGCAACCACATTCAGCTGCTTCGCGTCATCCCACATGGGCGCCTCGCAGGATCTCGACGCACAGATCGCCGAACGTCATCCCCGCTTCCTTCGCGGCCATCGGCACGAGCGAATGGCCGGTCATGCCGGGCGACGTGTTCACTTCGAGAAAAAGGTAGGACCCGTCCTGCCTCAGGATCAGGTCGAGCCTGCCCCAGCCGCTGCAGCCGACGATGTCGAACGCCGCGAGCGAAGCCGCACGTATCTCGCGCTCCTTCGGCGCAGGGAGGCCGCTGGGGCAGAAGTATTTCGTCGCGTCGGAGAAATACTTGTTGTGGTAGTCGTAGTTGCCCTGCGGCGCCTCGATCCGGATCAGCGGCAGCGCGCGATCGCCGAGGATCGACGCAGTCAGTTCGACGCCCTCGACGAACTCCTCGACCAGCACGAGATCGTCGTATCGTTCCGCCTCGGCGTACGCACGCGCGAGTTCGTCACCATCGGCCCTGATGACTTTCGTGAGGCCGAGCGTCGAGCCCGCGCGCACCGGCTTTACGATGAGCGGCAAGCCGAGCTCGGCGGCCACGCGGGGCCAGTCGGAACCCGCGTCGACCATTCGATAGCGCGGCGTGGGAATGCCACTCGCGAGCCAGACGAGTTTCGTCCGCCACTTGTCCATCGCCAGCGCCGACGCCATCACGCCGCTCCCCGTGTAGGGGATGCCCATCATTTCCAGCCCGCCCTGCACAGTGCCGTCTTCGCCACAACGGCCGTGCAGCGCGATGAACGCTCGGTCGAACCGCTCGCGTCTCAAGTCGAAGAATGGCCGGTCCCGCGTATCGAACGGGTGCGCGTCGACGCCCTTCTCGACGAGCGCTTTCAGCACCGCGTTGCCGGAAAGCAGCGAGATCTCGCGTTCCGCCGACGGACCGCCCATCAGCACCGCCACTTTGCCGAATTCGCTCATGCGCGTTCGCCCATCACTTGCACTTCCGGCTCCAGGTCGACGCTGGTCTCTGCGCGCACCGTTTCGCGGACGTGCGCGATGATCGCCTCGATGTCGGCGGCGCTCGCCCGGCCGTCCGGGTTGACGATGAAGTTCGCGTGCTTCTCGGAAACCCGTGCGCCGCCGATCGCAAAGCCCTTGAGGCCGCAGCTTTCGATGAGCCGGGCGGCATGGTCACCGTCGGGGTTGCGGAAGACGCTTCCGGCGTTCGGCAGGTTGAGCGGCTGCGTGGCAAGACGCCGCCGCAGGAGCTCCGCGATCCGCTCGCGCGCCGCGCGGCCGTCGCCTTTCGGAAACGCGAACCACGCCGCCGTGAAGATGCACTGCGGCGCGCCGCCGCCGGCCCGGCGCACCGAGCGGTAGCCGGTCGCATAGGCCGAAGCGGGCTCGACCTCGACCGATCCGGCGCGCGTGACGATCTCGACCTGCGCGACGTGGCGCCAGGTCTCGCCGCCGTAGCATCCGGCGTTCATCGCCAACGCACCGCCGACGGTCCCCGGAATCCCGGCAAGGAATTCGGCGTCGGCGTAACCATGCTTCGCCGCGAATCTCGCGACCTTGGGGCTCGCGACACCGGCTTCGGCGTAGATCGAACCGTCGCGCAGCTCGAGCGCATTGAGCGCGGCGTGCAGGACGATGACGGCTCCGCGGATGCCGCCGTCGCGGACGAGAATGTTGCTTCCGAGTCCGATCACGGTCAGCGGCTCGCCCGCCGGAATGCCGCGGACGAACGCCGCGAGGTCGTCGCGATCGGCCGGAACGTAGACGCGGTCGCCCGGCCCGCCGCAGCGCCACGTCGTGTAGCGCGCGAGCGGGACGTTGCGGGAAAGCGTGCCGCGCAGCGCCGTGAACGACTGCGGCTCGTTCATCATCATGCGCCCTCCACGCACCGCCTTGAGACCCGAAACGTCGTCCGTCGGGCGCGCGCAATCGCGCAGCGACGCGACGTGCCGTCCTTGGCGTCGCCCGCCGCTCTCATGCGCCCTCCTCGGACCGGCTCGAACGGGGAAACGTCGTCCGTCGGGCGCGCGCAATCGCGCAGCGACGCGACGTGCCGTCCTTGGCTTCGCCCGCCGCTCTCATGCGCCCTCCATCAGCATCGCCGGGACCTGCCCGATGGAGCCGGCGCCCATCGTGACGACGACGTCGCCGGCGCGGACGAGCGCGCGGATCGCAGCCGGCAGATCGACGACCGATTCGACGAAGACCGGCTCGACCTTCCCGGCGACCCGGACGGCGCGGGCGAGCGCCCGGCCATCGGCCGCGAGGATCGGCGGCTCACCCGCCGGATAGACATCGGCGAGCACCAGCGCGTCGGCCGTCGACAACACCTTCACGAAGTCCTCGAACAGATCGCGCGTCCGCGTGTATCGGTGCGGCTGGAACACGAGCACGAGCCGCCGGCCCGGGAAGCTGCCGCGCGCCGCGGCGATCGTCGCGGCCATTTCCGCGGGGTGGTGACCATAATCGTCGACCAGCGTGAACACGCCGCCGCCCTCGGCGCCGATCTCCCCGTGGCGCTGGAAGCGGCGGTCCACGCCGTGGAACTCGGCCAACGCCTTGGCGATGGCGGCATCGCCGACGCCCACTTCGCGGCCGACCGCGATCGCCGCGAGCGCGTTCTGCACGTTGTGTTCGCCGGGCAGGTTCAATTCCACGGGCAGGTCCGGAACCCCGCTCGCACGGGCGATGAACCGCATCCGGCCGCCGATGTTGTCAACGCCGATCGCACGTATCCGGGCGTCTTCGGCGAGCCCGTAGGTGACGATCGGCTTCGTGATCGCGGGCAGGATGGCGCGAACGTTCGGATCGTCGACGCACAGGACCGCGACGCCATAGAACGGAAGCCGCTGCGCAAAGTCGACGAACGCGCGCTTCAGCCGCTCGAAATCGTGGCCGTACGTCTCCATGTGGTCGGCGTCGATATTGGTGATCACGGCGAGCGACGGGGAGAGATAGAGGAACGACGCGTCGGACTCGTCGGCCTCGGCGACGAGGAATTCGCCCTTGCCGAGCCGCGCGTTGGCGCCCGCGGACAGGAGCCGTCCGCCGATCACGAACGTCGGATCGAGCCCGCCTTCCGCCAGCACCGATGCGATCAGGCTGGTCGTCGTCGTCTTGCCGTGCGTGCCGGCCACCGCGATGCCCTCCTTCAGGCGCATCAGCTCGGCCAGCATCAACGCGCGCGGCACGATCGGCACCCCATTTTCCCGCGCCGTCGCGACTTCCGGATTGTCGGGCGCGACCGCCGTCGAAACCACGACCGCATCCGCGCCGGCGACATTCGCGGGCGCATGGCCGATCGCGATCGCGATGCCCAAGCGCGCAAGGCGCGCGGTGACCTTGCTCGCGGAAATATCGGATCCCGACACCTGGTAGCCCTGCGTGGCGAGCACCTCGGCGATGCCGCTCATGCCGGCGCCGCCTATGCCGACGAAATGAACGTGCTTGACCTTGTGTCTCATCGCTTCGACCCGAACGCGACACAGACATCGGCGACCCGGTCCGCCGCATCGGAGCGCGCGACCTTGCGCGCCGCGATCGCCATCGCCAGCAGCGCCGGGCGCGTGAACGACCGCAGGCGCGCCGCGAGCGCTTCCGGCGTCAATTCCCTTTCGGGGATCTTCACCGCGGCTCCGGCATTGACGAGAAACTGCGCGTTCGCGCTCTGCTCGTCGGCGATCGCGCCGGGCAGCGGCACGATCATCGAGCCCAGGCCGACCGCGGCGAGCTCGGACACCGTGATCGCGCCGCCGCGGCAAAGCACGACGTCGGCCTCGGCGTACCGCGCCGCCATGTCGTCGATGAACGCGACGCAAGCGGCGTCGACGCCGGCCTTCCCGTACGCGGCGCGAACCGCTTCGACGTGCTTCGCGCCGGCCTGGTGGACGACGCGAGGGCGCGCCGCAGCGGGCAGCAGCGCGAGCGCCGCCGGAACGCACCGGTTGATCGCCGCGGCACCGAGGCTGCCGCCGACGACGAGCAGGTTCAGCGGACCCGCCCGCCCGGCGAATCGCGCTTCGGCAGCGGGCACGCGGGCGATCGCATCCCGCACGGGATTGCCGACCCATTCGACTTTCCCCGAATGGCGTCCCCGCATCGCATTCGGGAATCCGAGCAGAATCCGGTCGGCGCCATAGGCGAGCACGCGATTCGCGAGTCCCGCGACGGCATTCGCGTCGTGCAGCACCAGAGGCCTGGCCATCGCGACACCGGTGAACGCACCGGGAAACGACGCAAATCCGCCCAGACCCAGAACGACATCCGGCGCGCGGCGGCGGATGATCTTGCGGCTCTGCCAGCACGCGGCGAGCAGCGTGAACGGTCCGACGACAAGCGTCTTCCAGCCTTTGCCGCGAATGCCGCCGAACGAAACGCCCTCGAAGTCGACGCCGTGCTGGCGAACGAGCGCCGCCTCCACGCCCTCCTTCGTGCCGAGCCAGAACACGCGCCAGTCCCGCGCGACGAGCTTCGCCGCCACGGCGAGCCCGGGAAACACATGCCCGCCGGTGCCGCCGGCCGTGATCATCACGGTCCCGGTCATACGGTGAATCCTCGCAGGAGCCGCCTGTTCTCGTAATCGACGCGCAGCAGGATCGCCAGCCCGATGCAGTTCGCGACGATGCCCGACCCGCCGAAGGAAAGCAGCGGCAGCGTGAGTCCCTTGGTCGGAAGCACGCCCATGTTGACGCCGATATTGATGAACGCCTGTATGCCGATCCACACGCCGATGCCCTGGGCGGCGAGCGCGGCGAATGGACGTCCGAGCCGCGTGGCCTGGCGTCCGATCGCGTAAGTGCGAAACAGCAGCCAGACGAAGAGCCCGATGACCGCCAGCACGCCGGCGAAGCCCAGCTCCTCCGCAGTGACCGCAAGCAGAAAATCCGTGTGCGCTTCGGGCAGGTAGAGCAGCTTTTCGACCGACGATCCGAGGCCCACGCCGATCCATTCGCCACGCCCGAACGCGATGAGCGAATGCGAGAGCTGGTAGCCCTTGCCGAACGGATCCGACCATGGGTCGAGGAACGCGACGAGCCGCTGCAGCCGGTAGGGCGCCGCCACGAGGATCGCCGACAGACCGATCGGCAGAAGCAGCAGCAATCCGAGGAAGAGCCGCCAGTCGAGACCGCCGAGAAACAGGATGCCGAACGCGATCCCGACGATCACGACGAAGGCGCCGAAGTCCGGCTCGAACAACAGGAGGCCGCCGATCGCAACCATAACGACGAACAGCGGGAGGAACCCCCTGACGAGCGTGCGCTTCAGCGGCTCCCCGGCATGCAGGAATGCCGCCTTGCGCACGGCGTAGCTCGCCGCGTACAGGACGACGGCGAGCTTCATGAATTCCGATGGCTGCAGATTGACGACGGCCAGCGAGAGCCAGCGCCGCGATCCGTTGACCGACTTTCCGATGCCCGGGACCAGCACGAGCACGAGGAGCAGCGCACCGCCGATGAACAGCCACGGCGCGAGCCGCTCCCATACCTTCATCGGCACCTGGAACGCGACGAACGCCGCGATCACGCCGACGCCGACGAACAAGGCGTGCCGGACGAGGAAGTACCACGCGCGGTAACCGGTGTGCGCCGACGCCTCGGCCATGGCGATCGATGCCGAGTACACCATGACGAGCCCGATCGCGAGCAGCAGGATTGCCGCCCATGCGAGCGATGCGTCGTAGACGAGCATCGTTCGCGGGTTGCGCGGCAGCGCGCCGATCGAGCCGAAGGCCTTCAGCATGCCGAACGGCCGCAGCGTGCGGGTACCGGCGCCGTCCTTGGGCATGCTAAGCGGTCTCCTCTTGCAGATGGGCGCGAACCAGGCGCGCGAATCGCTCGCCGCGCTCGACGTAGTTGGCGAACTGGTCGAGGCTCGCGCACGCCGGCGAGAGCACGACGGCGTCGCCGGGCCGCGCCAGCCGCACCGAGCGCGCAACCGCCGTTTCCAGCGTCCCGGCCTGCTCGACCGCCGCCTTCGTTCGGCCGAGCGCCCGTTCGATTGCCGGCGCGTCGCGGCCGATCAGCAGCACGGCGCGGCAGTGGGCATCCACGGCGGCGGCGAGCGGCGCAAAATCCTGTCCCTTGCCGTCGCCGCCCGCGATGAGCACGACGGGCCGACCGAGCCCTTCGAGCGCAACCCGCGTTGCGGCGACCGTCGTTCCCTTCGAATCGTCGATGAACAGCACGTCGCCCGTTTCCGCGATTCGCTGCATCCGGTGCGGCAATCCTTCGAAGGCTGTCAGCGCCGCCAGCACGTCGCGATCGATCTTCGCGACGGCCGAAGCGAGCGCCAGCGCCGCGAGCGCATTCAACGAATTGTGCCGGCCGACGAGTCCGAGGTCGGACACCGGAACGAGCAGCGCACCGCCGCGCGCAAGCCAGATGTCCGACGTGCCATCGTGTTTCGCGCCGCGGTCGACGAGGCCCCACGCCTCCTCCGATTCCGGCACCCCCGCGCCAAACGTCTGCACCAGACGACCCGGAATCCGCATGGCCATCGAGCGCGGGTCGTCGCGGTTGAGCACCTGGGTGCCGCCGCCGAGAAATATGCGCGCCTTCGCCGCCGCGTAATCGTCGATGTCGGCGTAGCGGTCGAGGTGGTTGTCGGTGACATTGAGCACGCAGGCCGTCGTCGGCGCGAGCGAGCTCGTCGTTTCGAGCTGGAAGCTGGATAGCTCGAGCACGAAGACATTCGGCCAGTCGCGCTCCACCGGCAGCGCGTCGAGCACGGCGTCGCCGATGTTGCCGGCGACGACCGTCGCGAGACCGGCCGCCCGGCAGAGTGCGCCTGTGAGGGCTGTCACCGTGGTCTTGCCGTTCGAGCCGGTGATTGCGAGCACCTTCTGCTCCGGCGGCAACATGCGCGCGAAGAGCTCGATGTCGCCGACGAGCTCCGCGCCCCGCGCGACCGCCGTTGCGATGGCCGGCTCGCCCTTCGCGACGCCGGGGCTGATCGCGACGAGATCCGCGCCGGCGAACGTCGCATCGGTGAACGGTCCCGTCGCAATCCGCACGCCAGGCAGCGTCGCGGCGAGCCTGTCGGCGAACGGCGGTGTTGCCCGCGTGTCGGCGACCCGCACCGCCGCGCCGCCCGCCGCGAGATGCCGCGCGAGCGAGAACCCCGTGAGCCCGAGCCCCAGCACGACCGCGTTGCGTCCTGTGTAATTCATCTCAGCGCCCGCCCGGCCGCCCGAAGGGCGCTCTGCGCCCCCTCGGGGGGCAGCGAACGCAGTGAGCGTGGGGGCCGTTCATCCGCCCCCTCGGGGAGCAGCGAACGAAGTGAGCGTGGGGGCCGTTCATCGCAGCTTCAGCGTCGAGAGGCCGAACAGGACCAGCAGCATCGTGATGATCCAGAAGCGGACGACAACCTGATTCTCCTTCCAGCCCTTGAGTTCGTAGTGATGGTGGATCGGCGCCATTCGGAACACGCGCTTGCCGGTGAGCTTGAACGATGCGACCTGAACAATCACCGAAAGCGTTTCGACGACGAAGACGCCGCCCATGATGAAAAGCACGATCTCCTGTCGGACGATGACCGCGATCGTGCCG
>JANMBN010000029.1:0-4302 GCA_031360485.1 Betaproteobacteria bacterium
CGACAGCGCATGCGCATCGCCCCGACGTGGCGGGCGAAGGTCGAATGGCGTAAACTCCGCGCCCTAGCGCATCGGCGACACAATCTCCGATCGCGTGCGTCGCGGAACCTACCCGGCCAACCGCGCGTCCCAAAAACACGATTTTTGCGGAGTAACCCGTCATGTCGCCTGTCACCGCTGCGCTGCGCGAAGTCTCGCTGGACGACAAATACGCGCTCGAGTCCGGCCGTGTCTACCTCACCGGCGCCCAGGCGTTCGTCCGCCTACTGATCCTGCAACGCCAACGCGACGTCCTCGCCGGTCTCGACACCGCCGGCTTTGTCTCCGGCTATCGAGGCTCGCCGCTGGGGGCGCTCGATCAGTCGCTCTGGAAGGCATCGAAATTCCTGGAGCGCGCGCACATCAAGTTCCAGCCGGGATTGAACGAGGACCTCGCCGCGACGGCGCTGTGGGGATCGCAGCAGGTCAATCTCTACCCGCGCGCAAAGTACGATGGCGTGTTCGCCATGTGGTACGGCAAGGGGCCCGGCGTAGACCGCTGCGGCGACGTGTTCAAGCACGCGAACCATGCGGGCACGTCGAAGCACGGCGGGGTGCTGGTGCTCGCCGGCGACGACCATGGAGCGAAGTCGTCGACGCTGCCGCACCAGTCGGACCATCAGTTCTCCGCCGCGCTGATGCCGGTACTGTATCCGTCGTCGGTGCAGGAAATTCTCGACCTCGGCCTGCATGGGTGGGCGATGTCCCGCTACTCGGGTTGCTGGGTCGGCTTCAAATGCGTCGCGGACACCGTCGAAAGCTCGTCGTCGGTCGACATCGATCCGGCGCGCACGCGCATCGTGGTTCCCGATGATTTTCCGCTGCCGCCCGACGGCCTCTCGATCCGCTGGCCCGACGGCTTCCTCGAAACCGAGGCGCGGATGCAGGACTACAAGGTCTATGCGGCGCTCCACTACTGCCGCGTGAACCAGCTCAACAGGATCGTCATGGATTCGCCGAACCCGCGCCTCGGGATCATTACCAGCGGCAAGAGCTACCTCGATGTTCGGCAGGCGCTGGACGATCTCGGCATCACCGACGCCGACGCCGCCGAGATCGGCCTCCGCGTCTACAAGATCGCGATGACGTGGCCGCTCGAGCCAGAGGGCGTGCGCCAGTTCGCCGAAGGCCTCGAGGAAATCCTCGTCGTCGAGGAAAAGCGGCAGATCGTCGAATACCAGCTGAAGGAGCAGCTCTACAACTGGCGCGACGACGTGCGTCCGCGCGTCGTGGGAAAGTTCGACGAAAAAGGCGAGTGGACGCGGCCGCATGGCGACTGGCTGCTGCCCGCGGTGTCGGAACTCACGCCGGCGATGATCGCGCGCGTCATCGCGCAACGGATACGGCGCCTCGATCTCCACCCGCGCGCGATCGAAAAGCTCAACGCGCGCGTCGACTGGATCAACGCCAAGGAGGCGGCGCTCGCCAAACCCAAGATCATTCTCGAGCGAATCCCCTATTTCTGCTCGGGCTGCCCGCACAACACGTCGACCAACGTGCCGGAGGGCAGCCGCGCGACGGCGGGAATCGGTTGCCACGTGATGGCGATCTGGATGGACCGCAAGACGTCGACGTTCACGCACATGGGCGGCGAGGGCGTGCCGTGGATCGGCCAGGCGCCGTTCACCGACGAAAAGCACATTTTCGCGAACCTGGGCGACGGAACCTATTACCACAGCGGCAGCCTTGCGATCCGCGCCGCCGTCGCCGCCAAGGTCAACATCACCTACAAGATCCTCTACAACGATGCGGTCGCGTTGACCGGCGGCCAGCCGGTCGACGGCCCGATCTCGCCCGACCGCATCGCGCGGCAGTGCGCGGCCGAGGGCGTCTCCAGGATCGTCGTCGTGAGCGACGAGCCCGACAAGTATCCGTCCGGCTATTTCGCCGGCGACATCGCGATCCACGGTCGCGACGACCTCGACGCCGTTCAGCGCGAGCTGCGCGAAACGCCCGGCTGCACGGTCCTGCTCTACGACCAGACCTGCGCCGCCGAAAAGCGCCGCCGGCGCAAGCGCGGCAAGTTTCCCGACCCCGCCAAGCGCGTCGTCGTCAACGAACTCGTCTGCGAAGGCTGCGGCGACTGCGGCATCAAGTCGAACTGCGTATCGGTCGCGCCCGTCGAGACCGAGTTCGGCCGCAAGCGCACGATCGACCAGAGCTCGTGCAACAAGGATTTTTCCTGCGTCAAGGGCTTTTGCCCGAGCTTCGTCACGGTCGAAGGCGGCAGCCTTAGGAAGCCGAAGAAGGCGCAGGCGGGCGAGTTTCCGGCATTGTCCGACCCGACGCCGGCCGCCACGACGGAGCCGTATGGAATCGTCGTCACCGGAATCGGCGGCACCGGCGTGGTCACGATCGGCGCGCTCATCGGCATGGCCGCGCATCTCGAGGGCAAGGGCTGCAGCGTGCTCGACATGACGGGGCTCGCGCAGAAGAACGGCGCGGTCGTCTCGCACGTGCGCGTCGCCGACAGACCCGATCAGCTGCATGCGACGCGGATCGCCGCGGGCGAAGCCAAGCTCGTGCTGGCCTGCGACATCCTGACCGGCGTCGGCTACGAGCAGCTGGCCAAGATGCAGAAGGGCGTCACGAAGGCCCTCGTCAACACCGCGCTGGTGATGCCGGCGGGCTTCACCCGCGACCCGGACCTCGCGTTCCCCATCGGTTCGATGGAGCGCGAGATCGAAGACGCGGTCGCCCCGGGCGATGCGGAGTTCCTCGACGCCACGAAGCTCGCGACCGGCCTCATGGGCGACTCGATCGCGACCAACCTGTTCATGGTCGGCTTCGCCTACCAGCGCGGACTGCTGCCGGTTGGCGAAGCGGCCATCCTGCGGGCGATCGAGCTGAACGGCACGGCAATCGAGCCGAACAAGCAGAGCTTCAACTGGGGACGGCTCGCCGCCGTCGATCCGGCGCACGTCTTCGCGGCGGCGATTCCGTCAGCAAGACCCGAATCGCAGCGGCTGTCCGAGTCGCTCGACGAGATCGTGGACCGCCGCACGAAATTCCTGACGGCCTACCAGGACGCGGCGTACGCGGAGCGCTACACCGGCCTTGTCGCCAGGGTGCGCACCGCCGAAGCCGCGAAGATGTCGGGGGCGACGGCGCTCACCGAGGCGGTTGCCCGCTACTACTTCAAGTTGCTCGCGATCAAGGACGAATACGAGGTTGCGCGCCTGTACGCCGAGACGGACTTCGCCGCGCGCGTCGCAGCGCAATTCGAGGGCGACTACAGGCTGACGTTCCACCTCGCGCCGCCCATATTCAACAAACCGGACCGGGAAACAGGTGAGGCCCGCAAGAGCGTCTACGGCCCATGGATGATGGGCGCATTCCGCGTACTGGCGAAGTTCCGGCGCTTCCGCGGTTCCTGGCTCGACGTCTTCGGCAGGTCGGCGGAACGCAGGATCGAGCGCGCGCTGATCGGCGAGTACGAATCGCTCGTGTCGGAGTTGCTCGCGATGCTCGCTCCGCACAACCATGCGCTGGCCGTCGAACTGGCGCGGATTCCCGAGCACATTCGCGGCTACGGTCACGTCAAGGAGCGGCACCTCAAGATCGCGAAGGCAAAGGAAGCCGAGCTACTCGCGGCATTCCGCGCGGCGACGCCGGTCGGCCCTCGGCAGTTCGCGGTCGCCGCCGACTGAATCGGGCCGCGTCGAGGCCGACGGGCACGTTCGCGAAACGCGAGATCGCTAGGGTTTCACGGCTCCCGCAACACGCTTTGCCGGCTGCCGGGCCGGCAGTTCGGGAGGTGCCGCGGAGCCGCGGGCAGGCGGCGCGAGATTGGAGCGTGCTCCGATCGTCGGCATCGCGTGTCTTGGCTGATCCTGCGCCGCAGGACCGGATGCCTTGCGGCCGACGACTTCGAAAGGCAGCCAGATGAAATCGTCCTGCTCCTCGATCGGCTCCTTTAGGCGAACCGTGTAGTTGGCGCCATCGGACCGCAGGCGCAGGCTGCGACCGAGACTGAATTCCCGGGGCGACAGGATCAGCGTCTTGAAGGGCATCGCCGGGCGCGCGGCACTTTCCGGAAGATAGAGCGCGGCGACCTTCTTGTCGGGCGGCGCGTTCGCAGGCGCAGCGCCCTCGTCGTCGTCGGTCATGCCGACGCCAAGCGGATTCTGACCGACGTATTCGACGCCGATGTCGACGCGATCCCCGATGCGCTTCTGGAGCCGGCGCACCACGGCAAGGGTCCACGGCATGTCGTCGCGCTCGCGAAACGCCACGAGGACGCCCGGAAGCACCCGGTTGGAT
>JANMBN010000051.1:0-5372 GCA_031360485.1 Betaproteobacteria bacterium
GGCGTCGGCTTTCGCCGCGTTCCGACCTCGATCGACCACACGGCGTACTACGACGGCGAAACCTGGCTGGCGATGGCCGAATACCACCGCGCGTTTCCACAGGATTCCCGTGCGGCATCGGCATTGACCAACGCCGACGCCGACCTGCTGGCGTCGTATGGGCCCGGGTTCAGGTTCGACTTCTTCCACTGGGGCACGATGGCCGCGTCGGCGCGCTACCGGGATACCCGGGATCCGAAGTTCCTGCAGTTCGTGACCGCGCAGATGACCGCGCTGCTCAAGCGCAAGGCCCAGGCCGACAACGGCAACAACTGTGCGCTCGTCGAGGGAGTGGCCGACGGCCTCGCGGCCCTCGTGGACGGAGGCGCCGGCTCGGGTGATCTGGCGAACAACGCCCGGGCCTGGCTCGCGCGCGAGATGGACAAGGCCGAGAAGTTGCAGATCAAGCCCGGTCAGAACGGACTCGACTTCGCGAGCGCACGGGTGATCGCTCCGCGGATGAGCGAGTTCGCGGGCAATTTTCTCGAGGGCGTCTATCTGCCCAGAACACAGGTGGACCTTGCGGCGCACTGCGTATCGGCGATGATCAAGATCCGGCGCAACGCGTTGTTGCCCTAGCGGAGAGAGTGCCGGCCGCGCAACGCCACGCGGCGCGTTGGAGCCCGCCGTTACCGGCTCCGCGCCGCCGTTCTTCAGGCCGGCATGCTGCCGCCAGCCGGACGGAACCGCCGAATGCCGGATCGATGCCCGGTTACGGAAGCTCCAGCGACCAGCCGCACTTCCAGCAAAGCTCGAAGGTCGCGGGATTCTCCTCCCGGCATTTCGCGCAGACGATGCTGCCGACGCGATCGCGCTCCACCCGATACGCGCACAGCACCTCGTCGGCGCGCGCGCGGTCCGCGTCGTCGTCGAGCCACACCTGCGGCTGGGCGACGTCGGGCGGCACTTCGCCGACTATGCTCGAGACGTGTTCGTTGAAGACGTGCGCCTTGATTCCGGAGTGCGCGAGACGATCGACGAGCAGATACGCCTCGATGCGGTGCGATGCGATGAAGATCCGCTGCATCGTCACGGTCCGAATTTGGTCGCGAGCAGCGCGGAGACGAGCCGCTCGAGCACGGTGACAAGCGGCGCGGCGCGCGCGCCCTGCCATGGGTAAGGCGGACGTTCGTCCATGTAGCACGCCTGTGCGATCTCGAGCTGCAGCGCGTGAACGCCGCGCGACGGCTGGCCGTAATGGCGCGTCACGTATCCGCCCTTGAAGCGGCCGTTCACGACGCTCGTGAACGCCTCGGCGCCCGCGAGCACGACATCCGCTGCCGCCTGCACCGCGGGCGCGCAGCTCGCGCCGTCGGCGGTGCCGAGATTGAGATCGGGCAGCCGCCCGGCAAAGAATCGCGGCACCTCGCTCCGGATCGAATGGCCGTCAAGCAGGATCGCGCGGCCGTGCCGGGCGCGGACGCGCTCGACTTCCGCCGCGAGCAGCGCGTGATAGGGAACGAAGTACTCGGCGCGCCGCGCCGCGACTTCCGCGGCATCGGGCGCGTCGCGGTCGGCGTAGAGCGCCTCGTTGCCGAACGTGCGCGCCGGACACAGCTCGGTATTGTCGGCGCCCGGGTAAAGCACGGCACCGCTCGGATTACGATTGAGATCGACGACGTAGCGCGAGTGCGTCGCGACGATGACGGTCACGTCGGCATCCCGCGCAAACGCGAAGAGCTTTTCCACGTGCCAGTCGGTGTCGGGAACCGCGCGCGCGGCCGGCGTCAGGCGCGCGACAAGGGCCGGCGGCAGGTACGTTCCCGCGTGCGGAATATCGATGACCAGCGGGGCGCCGCCGCGAACGAGGTCGGCGAGGATCACAGGTTCCTCCGGTTCGTGTCGCGTCCCGCGCGCACGATCCCGATGCACGGATTGCCTCCGATCCTGTAGCAAAGTTCGGCGGGGGACACGATGTTCCAGAGCGCCAGGTCGGCGCGTTGGCCCTTCGCCAGCGTACCACGGTCGCGAAGCCCGAGCGCGCGGGCGGCATGGACCGTCGCTCCCGCCAGCGCCTCCTCCGGGGTCAGCGCGAACAGCGTGCAGGCCATGTTGAGCATCAGCAGCAGCGAGAGCGTCGGCGAGGTTCCCGGATTGCAATCGGTTGCGACGGCCATCGGCACGCCGCGGGCGCGCAGCGCGGCGACCGGCGGCAGGCGCGTCTCGCGCAACGCGTAGAACGCGCCCGGCAGCAGCACGGCGACCGTGCCCGCGCGCGCCATCGCAGCGACGCCGTCTTCGTTTGCGTACTCGAGGTGGTCGGCGGAAAGCGCGCCGAATTCCGCGGCGAGCGCGGCGCCGCCGGTGTCGGAGAGCTGGTCGGCGTGCAGCTTCACGGGCAGTCCGTGCGCGCGCGCCGCCGCGAACACGCGCCGCGTCTGCGCCGGCGTGAAGCCGACCGTTTCGCAGAACGCGTCGACGGCGTCCGCCAGTCGAGCCTTCGCGGCGGCAGGAATCGTTTCGCGGCAGACGAGATCGATGTAATCGTCGGCTCGTCCGGAGAACTCGGCCGGCACCGCGTGCGCGGCGAGCAGCGTCGTGCGGACATCGACGCCGACTTCGGCCGCGACGCGGCGCGCCGCGACGAGCTGCCGGCACTCGTTGACGGTGTCGAGCCCGTAGCCCGACTTGATCTCCACCGTCGTCACCCCTTCGGCCGCGAGCGCCTCGAGCCGCCCGCGGCTGGCGGCGACGAGGTCGTCATCGCCGGCGGCCCTGGTCGCCCGCACGGTCGCGTTGATGCCGCCTCCGGCGCGGGCGATATCGGCGTACGTGGCGCCGTTCTGCCGCGCCTCGAACTCGCTCGCGCGATTGCCGGCATAGACGAGATGCGTGTGGCAATCGATCAGGCCGGGGGTGGCCCACGCGCCCGGGACGTGAAGCAGGCGGTGAGCCGCGGCATCGCGTGGCAGGTCCCGCTCCGCGCCGACCCATGCGATCCGATCGCCGACCACGCCGATCGCGCCGTCGCGGATCGCGCCATAGGGGGCGCCGGACGTCATCGTCGCCAGATGTGCGCCGGTGACGAGGAGATCGAACACGGGTTTCATCGCGAACTCATCGCGAAAGATCTTCCAGCGTCGCACGGTAACGCGCGAGGATGGCGTCTTCGCGTGGATGATGTCCGTCGCGCACCACCCACCGCCCCGCGACCATCACATCGCGCACGGGTCGCCGGCAGGGGCCGAAGATCGCCGCCTCGAGCAGCGTGTCGGCGCTCTGCCCGGCGAGTCCGGGCTCGTCGGCATCGAGCACCACGATATCCGCGCGGCATCCTGGCGCAATCGCCCCGGCCGCGCGCGCCAGCGCCCGCGCGCCGCCCTGCGCGGCGCCCGTGTACAGCGAACGCCCTACCGGCGAATCGGCGCGCGCGAGAACATTGCGCGCCTGTCCGGCCAACCGCTGCGACCACTCGAGCTGTCGAAGCTCGGCGTACGGATCGATGAGGGTGTTGGAGTCGCTGCCGATGCCGAACAACCCCTGCGCATCGAGGTAGGCGCGCGCGGCAAACGTGCCGTCGCCGAGGTCAGCCTCGGTCGTCGGCGCGAGCCCCGCCACGGCGCCGCTCGCGGCGAGCCGGCGCGTTTCGTCGGCAGTCATGTGCGTTGCGTGGACGATGCACCAGCGCGCGTCGACACCGGCGTGCTCGAGCAGCCACTCGATGGGCCGCGCGCCGCTCCATGCCACGCAGTCGGCGACTTCGTTCGCCTGTTCCGCAGCATGAATGTGAATGGGCGCGGCGCGTGGGGCCACGCGGATGATCGCGGCCAGTTCGTCCGGCGTCACCGCACGCAGGCTGTGCGGCGCCACGCCGAGACTCCAGCCGGCGCTCGCCGCGTCGCGCGAAAGGACGTCGACGAGACGCGCGTACGCATCGACCGATTGCACGAACCGCCGTTGACCTGGCGCCGGAGGGGCGCCGCCAAAGCCGGCGTGCGCGTAGTACACGGGAAGCAGCGCGAGCGCGATGCCGGTCTCGCCGGCCGCGGCGACGATCCGTCGCGCGAGCTCCGCCGGATCGGCGTAGGGTTTGCCTTGCGGGTCGTGGTGGACGTAGTGAAACTCCGCGACTGCCGTATACCCCGCCTTCAGCATCTCGACATACGCCTGCGATGCAATCGCCCCGAATGCGTCGGCATCGACGCGATCGAGGAACGCGTACATCTCCCGCCGCCACGTCCAGAAGCTGTCGCCGTCGCGGCTCGCGTTTCCGGTCCTGCCGGCGATCGCGCGCTGGAACGCGTGCGAATGCAGGTTCGGCATCCCGGGAACGAGCGGTCCGGCCGCGCGCTCCGCGCCATCGGGTTGCTCGCCCTCGAGGACCTGGATTATCGTTCCGTCGGCGGCGATCTCGATCACGACGTCGCGCGTCCAGCCACGCGAGGTGAGCGCGTCCGCCGCGAAGAGCTTCATGGACAGTCGACGCTGACGACGAGCGCGACGGCGTCGACGGTCAGCGGCCTGATGGCGATGGGCCCGGCTGCGGTGGCCGATGCGGGCCCGACGAGAAGCGCGTGACCCGGCGCGAGCCGCTCGGGCGGACGCCCGGGAAGGACGCACTCGTGCGCACCCGTTGCGGCAAAGGCCAACAGAAATTCGCTCGGCGCGATCTCCGCGCCCCCGCCGCGAACCACGGCGACCGCCCCACACGCGCGGTTCCGCCGGAACATCGCGTTGAAATCGCGGACGGGACCCGCGACCAGCGCGCAATCGATCGCGTCGTCACCGGAAAACGAGTGCGGCTCGAACGGCGTTCGCAAAGCGGAATCGCCACCACCGCCGGTCAACCGCATGCCCGCGCCTTCGAGCAGCACGATCGTGCGGTCGATGCCCGGAAAGCGCGAGAACGGGCCGTCCCGCTCGACGTCGGCGATGCTCACCCGCCACGCGAAGCCGTCGAGCGCGGCCCCGGGCGGATACGCGGCGATCTCGGTGGTGCGCCCGGCGCCGTTCTTCCATGGCATCGAGACGTAATCGGCGGGCGTAAGGAGGCGGACCATGGCGGATTCGAGGCGCGCAACCGCGCCAGAGAATCGATTGTAGTGGCATCCTCCGTTGTCGCCAACGCGAGGTGCCCGGGGTGCGCGGTTTGCGCCGGCGCGAGCGCTTGTGCCGTTCGCCAGATACGCATTGACAGAAACTGGGGTTGGCCCCTAGTGTACGGAGGGTCAGGACGCCTCCGCGCGCCCGGCGCACGCGGTTGTGCCGAACGCTTGCGGCGATTCGTTTGCTTTCCCCCTTTCGGAGATCTCCATGCGCAAGACCCTCGCCATCGTTGCCGCAACGCTCATCGCCGTGGCGGCCCCCGCCACTGCCCAGGAAACCAAGGTCGC
>JANMBN010000056.1:0-6691 GCA_031360485.1 Betaproteobacteria bacterium
CCCTGCCAGTCGATTTCGAGAAGAACGTCGTGGCCGCGTGCGACCTCGCCGTTGAGCCAGACGGCCGAAGTCGCATACCAGTGTCCGTGGACATACGCGTGCTCGAGGAACTCACCGGCCGCCTTCAGCGCGAGGAAGTGCGGCTCGTCGACGAACTGATAGTGAACGCCCTCGATCTCGCCGGGACGCGCCGCGCGCGTCGTATAGGACACCGAAAGGCGGATTCCGGGCTCGCGCTCGAGGAGCGCCGCGACGAGGCTCGTCTTGCCGCCGCCCGATGGCGCGGCCAGGACGAAAAGGCATCCCGACGCTGGTGGCGCCTTGGTGGGAGGGGCCGGTGCGTTGCTCACCTGCGCGGCCTGTTTGTTGGGACGTGGTTCATGTCAGGCAGGGTGTCGGCCGCAAGCGGCACTTGCGTTGCCGTCGATCCCCACGCGCATCCGCGCGCGGGGCCCCTGCTCGTTGCGCCTCGTCCACACTTGGGTCGCCTTCAGGCGGCAAATGAGCATTCGCCTTGGCGCATCCGGCTGAAGCCGGACCCACGACGGATGCGCATCGCATTGCCCTCGCGCATCCGGCTGAAGCCGGACCGGCGACGGATGCGCATCGCATTGCCCTTGTCCTCGAGGCTGACAAAGGATTTCTTCACGGCTACTCGAGGTTCTGCACCTGTTCACGCATCTGCTCGATCAGGACCTTTATCTCGAGAGACGCCTGCGAGAGTTCGGCGTCCACCGACTTCGAACCCAGCGTGTTGGCCTCGCGGTGCAATTCCTGCATCAGGAAATCGAGGCGCTTGCCGGCGCTGCCTCCGGCCGCGAGCACGCGGCGGACTTCGGCGATGTGCGTCGAAAGCCGCGACAGCTCCTCGGCGACGTCGACCTTGGTCGCGAAGAGGGCCAGCTCCTGTTTCAGCCGGTCCTGGTCGGGGTCGAGCCCGGCCTCCTTGAGGCGCGCCGCGAGCTTCTCGACATACCCGGCGTGGATCATGGGAATGCGCGGCGCGACGCGCGCGACCTGCACCTCGATCGCCGCGCAGCGCTCGACGAGCGTCGCGACGAGCTTCGCGCCTTCGCGGGCACGCGACGCCGCGAGTTCCGCCAGCGCTTGCGCCACGAGCTCGCGCGCGCGCGCGGCAAGTTCGTCGGGCGGAACCGTCGGCTCGGCCAGGACGCCGGGCCAGCGGAGGATCTCGCCGACCGACAGAGGCTTTGCGCCGGGGGCGCCGCGGACGACGTCGGCCGCCGCCTTCGCGAGTTCCGCGACGCGCGCTCCATCGACGGCCAGCCCCGCCGCGCCGGCCGCCGTGCGATTGAGCGAAACGCGGCACTCGACCTTTCCCCGCTTCAACTCCGCGACGATGCGCTCGCGAAGGGTGGATTCGGCTCCGCGCAACTCGTCGGGGAGGCGGATCTGAAGATCGAGATATCGGTGGTTGACGGAGCGCAACTCGACGGCGAGCGCAACTCCCGGCAGCTCGGCGGCGACCGCCGCGAAGCCGGTCATGCTCAGGATCATCGACGAGAACGGCCGGATTCGGGCGGCTTTCCCGGCTTTACTTTGGGCGCGTTCATCCGGAGAATGTATGCGTTATCCGCCGGAGGCGCAAGCGCGCATCTGCTCGCTGGCATGCGAATTGCAAGCGTCTTTCGCGAATAAACATCATCATTCGCGCCCATGCCCGTCACCAATCAGGCCCTCTCCGGCGGGTACCAGCTGCTCAACTATCGGATCGACCGGCAGATCAGCCGCGGCGGATTCTCGATCGTCTACCGGGCGTTCGACGAGACCGGAGCGCCGGTCGCGATCAAGGAGTACCTGCCGTCGTCGCTCGTGCTCCGAACCGAGGGCGACATCGTCCGCGCGACGTCGGCCGAGAACATGGCGTCGTTCCGGTACGGCATGAAATGCTTCTTCGAGGAGGGCCGCGCCCTCGCGAAGATCACTCATCCGAACGTGGTGCGCGTGATGAATTTCTTCCGCGCCAACGAAACGGTGTACATGGTGATGCGCTACGAGCGCGGCCGCACGCTGCAGCAGCAGATCCAGATGCGGCAGGACCAGATGTCCGAGCGTCTCGTGCGCCACGTGTTCATGCACCTGCTGAACGGCTTGCGCGAGGTGCACACGCACAAGCTGCTGCACCTCGACATCAAGCCGGCCAACATCTACCTCCGAACCGACGGCAGCCCGGTGCTCCTCGATTTCGGCGCCGCGCGGCAGACGCTCACGACGCAGCGCCCGAAGCTCGCGCCGATGTACACGCCGGGCTTCGCGGCGCCCGAGCAATATCGCGACCCGGACCGGCTGGGCCCGTGGACCGACGTGTACGGCACGGGCGCGAGCATGTTCGCCTGCCTCGCCGCGTTCGCGCCGCAGGCCGCGGACGCGCGGGTCCAGGAAGATCACCTCGTTTCGGCCAAGAAGATCTGGTCGGGACAGTATTCCGACAACGTGCTCGACGTCATCGACTGGTGCCTGCGCCTCGATCCGCTCGAGCGCCCGCAGTCGGTATTCGCGCTGCAGAAGGCGATACGCGAGATTCCGCCGAAGAAGCCCAAGATCAGCCTGTTCGGCAGCCTGAAACGCAAACTGTTCACCGAGATCGACGCCTGACGGCATGCGGTTCACCATTTTTCAGGAGTCACGAAGGGGTTCGCGATCGGTCAACCAGGACCGCATCGCTTATACCTACAGCCGCGACACGCTGCTGCTCGTCGTCGCCGACGGGATGGGCGGGCACGCGGGCGGCGAGATCGCCGCGCAGATCGCGGTGCGGCTTTTCATCGAGCGGTTCCAGCAGGAGGCGAAGCCGGTCCTCAAGAGCCCGCTCACGTTCCTGTACGAGTCGATGGTGCGGGCGCACGCGGCCCTCGGCGCCTACTCGACGCAGTTCTCGATGCTGGAGACGCCGCGCACGACCTGCGTGGCGTGCATCGTGCAGGGCGGGCACGCCTACTGGGCGCACGTCGGCGACTCGCGGCTCTTGATGTTCCGGCAGGGCGCGCTGCTCAGCCAGACCAAGGACCATTCGAAGGTCCAGTACCTCGTCGACCAGGGCGTCATCGGCGCCACCGACGCCGCCGAGCATCCCGACCGCAACAAGATCTACAGCTGTCTCGGCGGGCTCGTCGACCCGGTGATCGACCTGTCCAACCGGACGCCGCTGCGCAACGGCGACATCATCGTGATGTGCACGGACGGTCTGTGGGGTCCGGTCAGCAGCGAGGAGATGGCGGCGCGGCTCACGCCGACGCCCATCCTGAAGGCCGTGCCGGAGATGATGCGCGAGGCCGAAAGGCGCGGCGGCCTCGACGGGGACAACCTGTCGGCGATCGTCGTGCGCTGGGGCGACGAGACGCTCCTCGACGAGCCGTCGACGACGATCACGGAGACGCTTGGCCTCGGCGAGTTCGCGACGCAGCTCGACCGGACGCTTTCGCTGACCGACCGGAAGGGCGCGGATCGCGACCTGTCCGACGACGAGATCGAGCGCGCGATCGACGAGATTCAAACGACGATCCAGCGGTACAAGCGCTGAGCGGGGGGCGGCCGAATGCGCCAGATCATCATCGACACCGAAACCACCGGACTCGATCCGAAGCAGGGCCACCGGATCATCGAGCTCGCCGCGCTGGAGATCGTCGACCGCCGAACGACGGGCCGCGCCGTGCAATTCCGGCTCGACCCGGAGCGCGAGATCGATGCCGGCGCGACCGAAGTTCACGGCATGACGTGGGAGGATCTGAAGGGCAAGCCGCGCTTCCGCGATGTCGCGGCCGAGTTCATCGATTTCGCGCGCGGCGCGGACTGGGTCATTCACAACGCCCCGTTCGACATCGGCTTTCTCGACGCCGAGCTGCGGCTTGCCGCGCTCGGAGAGTGCGCGGGCGTCCACGCGAACGTGATCGACACGCTCGCCCTCGCACGGGAGATGTTTCCCGGCAAGCGCAACAGCCTCGATGCGCTGTGCGAACGCTTCGGCGTCGACCATGCGCATCGCTCATTGCACGGGGCGCTGCTCGACGCGCAGCTCCTGGCCGAAGTCTATCTCGCGATGACGCGAGGCCAGGAGACGCTCGTCATCGACATGGGCGCACCTTCGGCCGGCGCAACCGCGCTCGACGCCGGCGGGCCGTTCGCCGGAAGCGCCCATCCGCACGGCGCCGTCGACGTGGTCGCGCCGACGGCCGCGGAATTCGCGGCGCACCAGGATTACCTCGCCGCGCTCGACGAGGAATCGAAGGGCCGCTGCCTCTGGCTCGCGCTCGCGTCGGCGCCCGAGCGCGCCGCGGCTTGATCTTCCGGGACGGATAGCGAAACGCCTGCGCCGCCGGGCGACTGGCCCGGCGGGGCGCGGTCGGCGCGTTCCGCCGCCCGATCTTTCCTGCTACGCTCGCAGGCTCCGTTCGCGCCCGCCATTGCCGTTCCCGATGCCCGTCGATTACCTCAAGAAGATCCTGACCGCGAAAGTCTACGACGTCGCGATCGAATCGCCGCTCGACCTTGCTCCGTCGCTCTCGAGGCGGCTCGGAAATCGCATCCTCCTGAAGCGCGAGGACCAGCAGCCGGTGTTTTCGTTCAAGCTGCGCGGCGCGTACAACAAGATGGCGCAGCTCTCTCCGGCGGAGCGCGCGCGCGGAGTCATCGCCGCGTCGGCGGGGAATCACGCGCAGGGCGTCGCGCTGGCCGCGCAGAAGCTCTCCTGCGCCGCGACGATCGTGATGCCGGTGACCACGCCGCATATCAAGATCGCCGCCGTCGAGGCGCGCGGCGCGAAAGTCGTATTGCACGGCGATTCGTACAGCGACGCCTATGCTCATGCGCTCGTGCTGCAGCGACGTTCGCGCGCCGTCTTCGTCCATCCCTACGACGATCCCGACGTGATCGCGGGGCAGGGGACGGTCGGCATGGAGATCCTGCGCCAGTGCCAAGGCCCGATCGACGCGATCTTCGTCGCCATCGGCGGCGGCGGCCTGATCAGCGGGATCGCCGCCTACGTGAAGCGCGTGCGGCCCGACATCAAGGTGATCGGCGTGCAGCCCAGGGACTCCGATGCCATGGCGAGATCGCTCGCCGCGGGCCGCCGCGTGAAGCTCGCCCACGTCGGGCTGTTCGCCGACGGGGTCGCGGTGAAGCAGGTCGGGAAGGAAACGTTCCGCCTGGTGAAGCAGTACGTCGACGAGATCGTGCTCGTCGATACCGACGCGATCTGCGCGGCGCTGAAGGACGTGTTCGAGGACACGCGATCGATCCTGGAACCCGCGGGCGCGCTGTCCGTCGCGGGCGCGAAAGCCTGGGTCGAGCGCCATCGGACGAGGGACCGCACGTACGTCGCCATCGCATGCGGCGCGAACATGAACTTCGACCGGTTGCGCTTCGTCGCCGAGCGCGCGGAACTTGGCGAGCAGCGCGAGGCAATTCTCGCGGTGACGATCGCCGAGCGGCCCGGCAGCTTCCGCGAGTTCTGCGCGCTCCTCGGGAAGCGGTCGGTCACCGAGTTCAACTACCGCTATGCCGACGCCCGCGTCGCGCACCTTTTCGTCGGCATCGAAGTCGCGAACCGCCGCGAGACCGATCACCTGCTGGCCGAGCTCAAGCGACGCCGGATCGAGGCCTACGATCTGTCCGACAACGAGATGGCGAAGCTGCACGTACGGCACCTGGTCGGCGGCCACGCGCCGGCGGCGAAGCACGAGATCCTCTATCGATTCGAATTTCCCGAGCGGCCCGGGGCGCTGATGAAGTTCCTCAACAGCATGAGCCGCGGCTGGAACATCAGCCTGTTCCACTACCGCAACCACGGCGCCGACTACGGCCGCGTGCTGGTGGGAATGCAGGTGCCGCCGTCCGACAAGGGCGAATTCCGGCTCTTTCTCGACCGGCTCGGCTACGACTGCGTCGAGGAGACAGGCAACCCCGCGTACCGGATGTTTCTGGGTCGATAGAGCTGCTTCGCCGGGCGGCGGCGAAAGCCCGCTGCGACCGGAGCGATCCGGCGCATGGTTCCAAGGTGCCTTGGCGGCCCCGAACCGCGGGCCGGCGCGGCGCCGCGCGCCCGGCGTCCGCCGCCGGCATGGACGCGCCGGCCCGGCGTCGCCGCGGCGACGCCAGAGGGCAGGGATTGCCCCTGCGCGTCAGCTCGGGGCGACGAAAACTTGTTCCGCATGGGACAAATGCGAGGTTTCGCCTGCGGATGCCGATTCAGGCAAACTTTATGCTCTAGGCAACTAGCTGTGCCCATGGCAAACTGGCCCTCGAACGATTGTGGTACACAAATTGCCAGTCTGAAAAGACGGAGTCGCGAAGAGGAAACGCATGTTGCCGGAGCAAAACCCGTTGTCGGGCGTCAAGGTGATGGTGATTGACGACTCGAACACCATTCGCCGGAGCGCCGAGATCTTCCTGCTGCAGGCGGGATGCGCGGTGATTCTCGCGGAGGACGGGTTCGATGCGCTCGCCAAGATCGCCGACCACCAGCCCGATCTTGTCTTTGTCGACATCATGATGCCGAGACTCGACGGGTATCAGACCTGCGCGCTCATCAAGAAAAACGCCAAGTTCAATTCGACGCCGGTGATCATGCTGTCGTCGAAGGATGGGTTGTTCGACCGGGCGCGGGGACGGATGGTCGGGTCGGACCAGTATCTGACCAAGCCGTTTACGAAAGAGAGCCTGCTGAAGGCTGTCG
>JANMBN010000058.1:0-3378 GCA_031360485.1 Betaproteobacteria bacterium
GCGACCTTGGCGGGCACGGCGTTCATCAGCAGCGACGACGGATACGCCGCCTTGCCGCCGGGCACGTACACGCCCACCCGGTCGAGCGGCGTCACCTGCTGGCCGAATTCGCTGCCGTCGGCATCGCGAAACGACCACGACGCCTGCTTCTGCCGCTCGTGGTAGGCGCGGATGCGCACCGCGGCCACCTGCAAAGCCGCGCGCTGTTCCTCGGGAATCGAGTCGAAGGCGCGCCGCATCTCCGCGGCCGTGATCTCGAGCGCGGCCGTCGAAGTCACGTCCACGCCGTCGAATTTCGCCGTGTATTCGACCAGCGCCGCGTCGCCGCGGGCGCGGACATCGGCAACGATCCGGGCGACCTCGGCATCGACCGCGGGATCCTGCGCCGCCTCGAAGGAGACGAGCGCGGCGAGCTCGCCGGCGAATCCCGGCTCCGACGCGTCCATTCGACGCAGCGCAAGCGAGGCGACGCTCATGGCGCCGCGTTCCGCCGCGCCGCCACCGCTTCGGCCATCGCGTCGAGCAGCGGCTGCACGACGTCGCGCTTGAGCTTGAGCGCCGCGGGATTGACGACGAGCCGCGCGCTGATCGGCAGGACGTCCTCGACCACGACCAGGTCGTTCGCCCTGAGCGTGTTGCCCGAGCTCACGAGGTCGACGATCGCATCGGCAAGCCCGGCGAGCGGCGCGAGCTCCATCGAGCCGTACAGCTTGATCAGATCGACGTGCATTCCCTTCGCGGCGAAATGCTCGCGCGCCGTCTTCACGTACTTGGTCGCGACGCTGATGCGCGCGCCGCGCTGCACGGTGCCGGCCCAGTCGAAGCCACGATTCGTCGCGACGACCATCCGGCAGCGCGCGATCTCGAGGTCCAGCGGCTGGTAGAGGCCATCGCCGCCGTGCTCCATGAGGACGTCCTTGCCGGCGACGCCGACATCGGCGGCGCCGTGCTGGACGTACGTCGGCACGTCGGTAGCGCGGACGATCACGACCGAGACGCCGGCCCGGTTGGTCCCGATGATCAGCTTGCGCGAGGAGTCCGGATCCTCGGCGGGAACGATGCCTGCCGCGGCGAGGAGCGGCAGCGTCTCGTCGAAGATGCGCCCTTTCGAGAGCGCGAGCGTGAGCGTCGGCACGGGCGGCAGCAGTCGATCAAAGCTCGCATTCTACCGGACGCCGCTCGCGCGCCGGGCCGATCACTGCCGCGCGGTGCGCGCGTTCGGGGGCGGCGCGCCATCGCCGCTCGATCGATACGGGTTGATGTCGATGCCTCCGCGCCGCATGAAACGGGCGTACACCGAAAGCGATTCCGGCGCGCAACGCCGCCAGACATCGGCGAAGATCCGCTCGACGCAGTGCTCGTGGAAGCCCGGATGCCGCCGGAACGACACGAGATAGCGGAGCAGGCCGTCGTGCCGGATGCGCGACCCGCGATACGCCAGCTGCACGCTCGCGTAGTCGGGCTGGCCCGTCACCGGGCACACCGAGCGGAAAAGCCGCGTGAACAGAACCTCGGCGACGATGGGGGCCTCCGCGACCAGCGCCTGCGGCTCGGGCTCGAACGTTTCGACCGCGAGCGGCAGGACGTCGAGGCATTCGCCGGCGAGCTCGGCGCGGGGCAGCGCCGCGAACTCCGACGGCAGCGTCAGGTTGACTTCGACTACGGCGCCGGCGGCGTCCGACAGGTCGCGCTCGATCGCCGCGGCGACTTCGGTTGCCGACGAAAAACGCGTCTGGTTGAATGCCGTCAGGTAGAGCTTGACCGACTTCGATTCGACGAGCCGCGGCGACGCCGCCGGCACCGTGAACGTCGCGATCGCGACCTGCGGCCGCCCGGCGGGATCCAGCCAGCTCAATTCGTACGCGGTCCACAGATCCGCGCCGCGAAACGGCAGTGCGGCGCCGAAGCCCAGTTCTGAGCGGAGCGGCGCGCGCTCGACGGGAAACAGCAGGCCGGGGTCGTACCGCTCCGCGTACTCCGTGGCGTGGCCCAGCGGCGAGGCACCGAGATCGGTCATCGTCGGGCACGCGGGCTACGACACGCGCCGGATCTGCGCACCCAGCGTCGAGAGCTTTTCCTCGATTCGCTCGTAGCCGCGGTCGAGGTGGTAGATGCGGTCGATGGTCGTCGCGCCTTCCGCCATCAATCCGGCGATGACAAGGCATGCGGAGGCCCGGAGGTCGGTCGCCATCACGTCGGCGCCGGTCAGCTTCAACACGCCGCGGACGACCGCCGTCGTGCCTTCGACGCCGATGTCGGCGCCGAGGCGAACGAGCTCCTGGACGTGCATCATCCGGTTCTCGAAAATCGTTTCCGTGACGAGCGTCGTCCCGGCGGCGAGGGTCGCGAGCGCCATCATCTGCGCCTGCATGTCGGTCGGAAACCCCGGATACGGCGCAGTGCGCAGGCTGAACGGCGCGAGTGGCCCGCGACGCGTGACACGGATCGAATCTCCCGACACCGAGATTTCGGCGCCCGCCTCCGAGAGCTTGACGAGGACCGCCTCGAGCGTCGCCGCCTCCGCACCCGCGACCGTCGCGTCGCCACCCGCCGCGGCAATCGCGGCGGCGAATGTTCCGGTCTCGATGCGGTCCGGCATGATCGCGTGCGTGGCGCCGTGCAACCGGGCGACGCCCTCGATGACGATGCGATCGGTCCCCGCGCCGGAGATCTTCGCGCCCATCGCGACGAGGCAGCGCGCGAGATCGGCGACTTCCGGCTCGCGCGCCGCATTCTCGAGCGCGGTCGTGCCGTCGGCGAGGGTTGCGGCCATCATCAGGTTCTCGGTGCCGGTGACCGTGACCACATCGAACACGAATCGCGTCCCGGCGAGCCGCCGCGCGCGCGCGCTGATGTAGCCATGCTCGAGGTCGATCTCGGCGCCCATCGCCACGAGTCCCTTGACGTGCTGATCGACGGGACGAAGCCCGATCGCGCAGCCACCCGGCAGCGATACGCGCGCCTCGCCGCACCGCGCGACGAGCGGGCCCAGCGCGAGAATCGACGCGCGCATCGTCTTCACGAGCTCGTAGGGAGCGAGCGGCCAGTCGATCCTGCCGGCGTCGAGAGCGATCGTGCCCGGCGTCCGCGCGTCCTGCGCGACGCCCATCTGCGCGAGCAGCGTCTGCATGGTCCGCACGTCGTTCAACCGCGGGACGTTCGTGAGCACGAGCGGCTCCGGCGCGAGCAACGCCGCGCAGAGGATCGGCAGCGCGGCGTTCTTCGCGCCGGAGACGCGGACCTCGCCGACAAGCGGCCGGCCGCCCTCGATCAGGAGCTTGTCCAACTCAGCGCCCGCCCGGCCGCCCGAAGGGCGCGGAGTGCTCCGGCCGGGGGCGGCGAACGACGTGAGCTCGGGGGTCGTTCATCTCACGAGGT
>JANMBN010000069.1:0-3672 GCA_031360485.1 Betaproteobacteria bacterium
ACGTCGGCGTATCCGGCGGTGACGCGCCTCAGCGTGACGACGTCGCTCACTCCGGCGGACCTGTTGCTCTTCAGGCTTGGCATCAGCGGGCTCCTGTTCGCCCCCTTTCTCGTCCGGCACGCGCGCAAAATTCCACTATCCGATTGGCTGTCGGCAATCCCGCTCTCGTTTCTGCACGGCTGGGGCATGGCCGGTTGTGTCGTCTTCGGGCTGCAGTTTGCGCCGGCCAGTCACGCCGCGGCGCTCGGTCCGGGCGCGATCGCCGCGTGGATCGCGCTGATCGGATTCCTCTTTTACCGCATCAAGGTTGATTCCCGGAGGCTCGCCGGCATCCTGATCATCGTCGCCGGCGTCGTGCTGATTCTCGCGGCGTCCTATCGCGGGCATTCGCTCTCGACGGCGATGATCGGCGACGCCATGTTCCTGGCGGCGTCGGCGCTGGGAGCAACATATCTCGTCTATATTCAGCGACGCCGGCTGAACCCGATGGTTGCCGCGGCCCTTGTGTGCGTCGCGTCGGCGATGGTGGTCATCCCCTGGCATTACTTCTTCGCGACCAGTGCGATCTCCGTCGCGCCGGTCGAAGACCTCGCATGCCAACTGCTGTTCCAGGGCGTGCTCGTCGGCTGCTGCGCATTCTTCGCGTTGAATTACGCGGTGCTCGCGATCGGGAGTCAGACGGTGGGGGTGCTGTCGGCGCTGGTGCCGGTGACCGGCGCGCTCTGCGCGTTGCTCATCGCCCGCGACCCGATCTCGGGCCTGGAATGGACGGCCATCATTTCGATATCGCTCGGCGTCGCCGTGGCCTGCCTTCCTGCACGCGGCAACGCGCCGGTTGCTGCCGTTCGCCGGAACGATGTCGGGTTCGGCGTTCGCCTGCGGGGTTCCCCGACGGTCGCGCCGATGGCGATTCCCAGGAGTTGACCGATCGTCGACGGCAACGCCGCAGCGCGCTCGCCTGCCGGCCATTGAGGGCCGGATCGAATCGAGCGGTCTGACGCGGGTCACGGCCGACGGCGGCGCGGGCCGGATCCGGCGAGGCGCAATGCGTGTTCCGACTCCATTTCGCCCGCCTCGCGAGCAAGAATATTGCAACGCAACAACAGGTTATTGCCTCATAGGACAAACAAATACCATTGATCTGAAACGATGATTTGATTGTTCCCGGCCGGATCCCTATCTTGTAATTGTGCGACGCATCACAAGCGAGCGCACGCTGCAGGATCGAACTTGAAATGACCTTTGGGAGTCCGCTATGCGAACGAATCATCTACCGCTCCATAACCCGGGCGGCCTCGGCATCTTCTCGCTGATGGCGAACGCGCTGACGTTGCGGCCACCCGCAGCCGAAGCGTTCGATCCTCCGGATGCCTCCGGACCCGGTCCCTCCGCGCCACGGCGCGGACTGCTCGATCGTCTCGATCACTGGTTCTGGGCACGCGAGCAGCGCGCGGTCGACGCGTACCTCGCGCAATCGCTCGATCTGCACGACCTCGAGGCGCGCATGCGTCAACTCGAGCGCGGCACCTCCCACCGGTATTTCTGATCCCCGCTGCATTGCGGGCCGGGCAAACCGGCCGGACGCGGCAGGTGAACCCATACAACGAAAGGGCAACGACATGGAAAGCTATTATCGGCAATTGAAGATCGGGCAGCTCCCGCGCGGCGAATCCGCACGGGCGCTCGTGGCCTGCGGACTTTGGCTGCGTGCCGGGTTCATCGGCGCAAGCGCGCTGGTAGCCGGGCTAATGCTGCTGTTCACGGGTGAATCAACCCCGGCCGTCGCGATCGGACTCGCCGTCGGCGGCGGCTTGCTCGCACCCTACGCATGGCGCCGTTCGCGGGCGATCCTTGAACGCGCCGACGCGGCGGCGGCAGCTGCGCCGGCTTCCGGGCTGCACCGCGAAGACGGCCACGGCTTCGGATCGCCCGTCCTACGCTGATTCGGTCCTGCGCCGTTCCTCGGCGCGGTGATCCGCGGATGTCTCGGCCCGAGCATCGTTCGAGCTATCCCGCGCATCACCTTCCCGCGCGTCCGCCCAGACCTCGCGCAATACATCGAGCAGGGCGGCGAGCAGCGGGTCGGCCGCCCGGGCGGCGGAGTGCACGAGCCACAGTTTCGTCGTGACCTCGAGGCCCGGCCAGATGAGGCTGCGCCCCGCCTCGACCGAATGGGTGGCGATCTCGTCGCGGATGAGGCTGACGCCCACGCCCGATTCGACCAGATTGTTGATCACCGATTCGGTGTCCGCTTCGATGATCCGCCCCGGCTGGGGCGCCCCGTCGCCGAACAATCCCATGACGAGCTGACGGTGCGAGCTGGGCTCGGGCGCGACGATCCACGGTTGCCCGGCAACGGTTTCCCACGGGGCATCCAGGAGCTTTTCGGCCCAAGCGACCGGCAGGGTCACCCGGTAGACGACGTCGCGCAACGGAACCCCGCTCAAATCTGCGGGCAAGGCGCCGAAGTAGAAGCTCGCGTCCAGAACCCCGCTGCGGACCCGCGCGATTCCGTCGCTGGACATCACCTGGTAGAGCTCGAGCTCCAGTTGCGGATACCGTTCCAGCGTCCGCAGCATCAGATCGCCGACGCGAAGCACCGCGGGATCGAGCACCGTGCCGATCTTCAGATTTCCCGTCGGCTGGCCGCGCAGGTCCTGCGCCGAATGCGCCAACCGTTGCACCGCGGCGATGATCTGCTCGGCTTCGGCAAGCAGGCGCCGTCCCGACGGCGTAAGCGTCATGCCCGAGGATGAACGCTCGAACAGCGTCACGCCGAACTGCTCCTCCAGCGTCTTGATATGGCTCGAGAGCGCCGGTTGGCTGAGATGGAGCGTCTCGGCGGCCCGGGTCAGGTGACCGGATTGGGCGACGGCCACGAAAGAGCGCAGGTGATAGAGGTCCATTTGAGTCCGATGCAAGGCATGCGGCAGCCGAGATCAGGGCGGTTTTTTGCGTCGCACCATAGGGTTAGCGCATCATCGTTGCAGTCGATCCCCATCATTCAAACATATGATTGGATCGGTGGACGGGCCCGGTCTAGACTACGGGCGTTACCCGCATTAGTTCATATAAATAAATAGGTTATAGAGAATACATCATCATGATTACAAACGACAACGTGGTCGGTTTCACGGCCCGCCAGACGGTCTCCCGCACATCACGAGAAGCCCGCCCAAGGCGCGTCTCGGCCCATTCTAATGCAAATTTGCTGCGTCGCACAAGCCCGACGGCGGCTGCGAATAGACCGCCGATGTGCCAGGACGGACCTCGGCGGCCTTCCCGTCGCGCAGAGATTCGGCGGGACCTGCCATGAAGGCCGGCGACATCAAGCGCCCCTCGCGATCCGGCCTCCGGCGGCTTGGGCCCGCGGCGCGAGCGCTCGATGGGGCCAGGCGTCGCCCTGGATTGGACGACGCGGTCGCCGTCTCGGTCGCGGCCCGACACCCCGCGCCCCGCGCGCCGGCTCGGACGCCGCAACGCGGCCGTTGGAAACAGACAGGTTACTCGGCGTCGAAAACGCAGGCGCGACCGGCGACGCGGCTCGACTACGCCCTCTACCTCCCCCGCGCCGTGCGCGCTACCCCCGTCCCGTTGATGGTCATGCTGCATGGATGCCAGCAGACGGCGATGGAGTTCGCCCAGGGCACGCGGATGAATCTCCTCGCCGAC
>JANMBN010000147.1:0-4018 GCA_031360485.1 Betaproteobacteria bacterium
GTCATCAGCCACGACTTCGAGAACGTGTTGCAGCTGACGACGCGATCGTCCGGTTCGGCGACATCCAGAAACGACGGCGCGGGAATGGGTCCCGTCCCGTCGCCATAGTAGAGGCGCTCGTACGCATCGTCCGCGACGATCCATATCCCGTGCCGTCGGCAGTGCGCGAGAACCGTTCGCTGATCTTCGGCGCCGAGGGTCCAGCCGGTCGGATTGTTCGGGGAATTGATGCACACGGCGCGAGTGCCGGGTGCCAGCGCGGCAAGCAGGCGGCCGACGTCGAGATTCCATCCATCCAGGCCGAATTCCAGCGCGACGCATTCGACGTCCGCGCCGAGTATTTTCGGGATCTCGACGAGGTTGGGCCACAGAGGCGTGACGGCGACGACGCGGTCGCCCGGCCCGACCAGCATTTGCGTGGTGAGCATCAGCGCCGACATCCCGGAGTTGGTGACGGCGATACGGTCGGCGCCCACGGGCCGGTGCAGCCGCGAAACGTAATTTGCGATCGCCTCGCGCAACTCGGGCACGCCGAGGTTCTGCGTGTAGAACGTCTCGCCGGCGTTCAGCGCATCGATCGCCGCCTGCCGGATGAACGCCGGCGTCACCTGGTCCGGTTCGCCGAACCAGAACGCCAGGACATCCGCGCGACCCATTCCCGAGTTGGCAACCTCGCGGATCTTCGAGGCGCGCAGATGCCGGACGACATCGCGCGCGGACGGCGGAAAGTGATTCAAGATGACAGGTCCATGGCGAGAATTGTCGACGCGACTCCGGAAACTCCATGCCATCCGATGATAACGGACTGGGCAGCGGCCTGGAACCGCGGATCATGGATCGCGGCGGCGGGTGGATGCCGAGCCCCCGTTCTGTCCGCTTTGGCGCGGGAGTACCGTCGCGCCGCCGAGCCTCCGGCGTTGTAAGCTTCCGTGGACGGCAGCATGGTCGGTGGGGAAATGGCACTGCCGCGAGGGGACCGCGCGATGAAACTGAAAACTCAGGTCGGTATTGTCGGCGCCGGGCCTGCCGGCCTGCTGCTCTCGCACCTGCTGCATCGGGAAGGCATCGATTCGATCGTGCTGGAGTCGCGCAGCCGCGACGCCATCGAAGGCACGATTCGCGCGGGCGTGCTCGAGCAGGGCACGGTCGATCTCCTCAAGCGCACGGGCGCCGGCGAGCGGATGACCCGGGAAGGATTCCCCCATCGCGGCATCGAGCTGCGTTTCGACGGCAAGGGCCATCGGATCGACTTCCCGTCGCTGACAGGCGGCAAATCCGTGATGGTGTACGCCCAGCACGAGGTCATCAAGGATCTCGTGAACGTCGGGCTTGGCGCCGGTGCGGACATCCGGTTTTCGGTGGATGACGTCGGCATCGCCGGACTGGAGACCGATCGGCCCAGCATCCGCATGGCACAGGATGGCGAGCCGCACGAGATCGAATGCGACTATATCGCCGGGTGCGACGGCACCCATGGCGTCTGCAAGTCGTCCATTCCCGATGGAGTGCTGAACCATTACGAGCGGATCTACCCATTTGGCTGGTTCGGCATCCTTGCGGAAGCGCCGCGCTCATCTGACGAATTGATCTACGCACTGCACGAGCGCGGTTTTGCGCTGGTCAGCACGCGCTCGCCGACCATCCAGCGGATGTATCTGCAGGTCGATCCGTCCGACAAGGTCGACAACTGGTCCGACGATCGCATCTGGGCGGAATTTCGCGCGCGACTCGCCACCCATGACGGGTGGGCCGTAAAGGAGGGCAGAATCTTCCACAAAGTGATTGTGGGCATGCGCAGCTACGTCATCGAACCGATGCAGCACGGCCGGCTGTTCCTCGCCGGCGACGCGGCGCATGTCGTGCCTCCGACCGGCGCCAAGGGCCTCAACCTCGCGGTCTCCGATGTCTTCTATCTCGCGCGCGCGCTGACCGACTATTACAAGCATTCTCGGACGGAAGCGCTGGCGCAGTATTCGGAGACCTGCCTGCGCCGGATCTGGAAGGCGCAGCGCTTTTCCTGGTGGATGACGTCGATGCTCCACCGCTTTCCGGGCAGCGACCCATTTCAATACAAGGTGCAGCTCGCGGAGCTCGGCTACGTCACGAACTCCGCGGCGGCGGCGACCACGCTGGCCGAGAATTACGTGGGGCTGCCGATATAATAGACCTCCCGCCCTCTTCGGACCGGCCATAAGTGCGCGCTGTCCACCGTCATTCCATGGCGTCCGCGGCTACTTTGCATGATGATTCGGACCACCGGCTTCGAATCGGTTATGGCATCATGATCGCGCAGCGAAAGTTGCGCAGCATCCATGGACAAAACGCCGAAACAGGACCTCCGCGACGGGGTTCCCCTGCACGATTTGCCGGACGGCGGAATGGTCGTCGGGCATGTCGGTGACGACGAAGCGATGCTGGTGCGAACCGGTGAAGGACTCTTCGCGGTCGGCGCCAACTGCACCCACTATCACGGACCGCTTGCCGAGGGACTGCTCGTGGGCGACACCGTGCGTTGTCCCTGGCACCACGCCTGCTTCAGTCTACGCACGGGCGAAGCGTTGTGCGCACCGGCGCTGGACCCGATCCCGCGCTGGCGCGTCGAGCGCATCGGCGACATGGCTTTCGTGCGCGAGAAGCTCCCGCAACCCGGAGCGCGCAGCGGCCCGCCGGCCGGGAAACCGTCGAACGTTCCCGCGTCGGTGGTCATTGTGGGCGGAGGCGCCGCCGGTCTCGCTGCCGCGGACACGCTTCGGCGCGAGGGTTACGCCGGTGCGCTGACCATTCTCAGCGCCGACGACTCGCCGCCCGTCGACCGGCCGAATCTCTCCAAGGATTTCCTTGCGGGAACTGCGCCCGACGACTGGCTTCCGCTGCGAGCGCCCGAATTCTACGCCGAGCGCCGCATCGAACTCGCGCTCGACACGCGCGTGTCGTCGATCGATGTCCGGCAGAAGCGCGTGCTGCTCGAGAACGGCACGCACCGCGACTTCGGGGCACTGCTTATCGCGACTGGTGCCGAACCGGTCCGGATCGATATTCCCGGCGCAGCGGCATCGCAGATCTTCTATCTGCGCACGTTTGCCGACAGCCGCGCGATCGTCGCCAAGGCATCGACGGCGAAGCGCGTCGTGGTCGTGGGTGCGAGCTTCATCGGACTCGAGGTTGCCGCGTCGCTCCGCGCGCGCGGGATCGACGTGCACATCGTCGGACCGGAAAGCGTGCCGCTGGAGCGGGTGCTGGGGGCGGAGGTCGGTGGATTCGTCAGGGAACTGCACGAGGCGCAAGGCGCCACGTTTCATCTCGGGACGACGGTGAGCCGTATCGACGGCCGCACGATAACCTTGAGCGATGCGACGAAACTCGATGCGGATTTCGTGGTGCTGGGCGTGGGCGTGCGACCGTCGATCGCTTTGGCTCAGCAGGCGAGCCTCGCCATCGACCGCGGCATCGCCGTCGACGAATACCTCGAAACCAGCGCGCCCGGCATCTTTGCCGCAGGCGATGTCGCGCGCTGGCCCGATCGGCACTCCGGCGAGCGGATTCGCATCGAGCACTGGGTCGTGGCCGAACGCCAGGGTCAGGTGGCGGCGAGAAACATGCTCGGCCGGCGCGAGCCGTTCGACGCGGTTCCGTTTTTCTGGAGCCAGCATTACGACGTGACGATTACCTGCGTCGGCCATGCGGAGAAGTGGGATTCGGTCGCGATCGATGGCTCGATGACCGCGCACGATTGCGCCATCACCTACAAGCGCGGCGATCGCGCCCTCGCCGTCGCGACGATCTTCCGCGACCTCGAGAGTCTTCGGGCCGAACGGGCGATGGAGCTCGCTGGCCGGTAGGTGCGGACGGCGTCATCGAGCGGAGTCGCGCGCAAGCGCACCGGTGAGCGCCGAGTCGATGGCGCTATCGGCCCGGGGTCGAACCCGGCAGGGGTTGGAGGAGGGGTCGTGGGCACGAGGTTCTCGGGGAACGTGACGCTGGTCGCCGGGGGCACCGGTGGGTTGGGACGCGCGGTCAG
>JANMBN010000158.1:0-4609 GCA_031360485.1 Betaproteobacteria bacterium
CCGCAACCGCGCGGCGACGAGGCACGAAAGCGCGGCGCTCCCGCCGGGCCTCGCGGCAAGGTGCCGAAGGCCGCAGCGTCGGGTCCGGTGCCGGGCCGCCGCAAACCGCCGCCCCGCAGCGGCACCGCAGCGGCTTTTGCCTACGATTCGCGCGCACGGCGGCGGCGCGCAGCAACGAGGGGGCCTCCCGATGCTCGCGGGGACGCACGCTCGAACGCGAATCCATCCGCCCGCCGCGGCCCGGCGTCGGCGGTCGGCCATGGCCCTGCCAAACGCCCGCCGCGCGGCAAGAGTTCCGGCCAATCGCGGAACCGGGCGTCCTCCGCCGTCGGGGACGAAAAACCACGCGCTTCCGTGCCGGGAGCGCGCCGCCGCCGCACGCCGCGCTGACCGGGAAGAACGCGTGCTGCTGCTGGGCTGCATCGCCGACGACCTGACCGGTGCCACCGACCTCGGGATCAACCTTTCGCGCGAGGGGTTGTCGGTCGTCCAGGTCAACGGCATTCCCGAATCCGATCTCGAGGTGCCCGTCGCGGACGCGGTGGTCGTCGCGCTCAAGTCGCGCACGATCGCGGCCGAGGACGCCGTCGCACAATCGTTGGCGGCGCTCGCGTGGTTGCGCCATCGCCGCGCGGAGCGGATCTTCTTCAAGTACTGCTCGACATTCGACTCGACCCCGCGGGGCAACATCGGCCCGGTCACCGAAGCGCTGCGAATCGCGCTCGGCGTGGCGCCCGGCGGCGTGCCGACGCCGGCGACCCCCGCCTATCCGCGCAACGGGCGCACCGTCTATCTCGGTCACCTGTTCGTCGGCGGCGTCCTGCTCAGCGACTCGGGCATGCGCCATCATCCGCTGACGCCGATGACCGACGCGAACCTCGTCCGCGTGCTCGCGGCGCAGACGACGGGCAAGGTCGGACTGGTGCCGTACTCCGATGTCGACTCGGGCGCCGACGCCGTGCGCGCGCGACTCGCGGCGCTTGCCGCCGAAGGTTGCGCGCATGCGGTCGTGGACGCGACGCGCGACGAGCATCTGGTCGCGGCGGGACAGGCGTGCCGTGACCTGCCGCTCACCACCGGTGGCGCGGGATTCGCCGTCGGCCTGGCGCGCGCGCTCTCCGATCGCGCTCGCGCTGGCGGCGGCGCGTGGACGACGCCGTCGCCGCACGGCCGGGTCGCGTGGCTTTCCGGAAGCTGCTCCGAAGCGACGCTCGCACAGGTCGCGGCGGTGCGCGATACGGTGCCGTCGTTCCGTCTCGACCCGCTCGAGCTTGCTGCCGACCCGGGCCTCGCGCCGCGAATCGCCGCCCTTGCGGTCGCCGCATCGGGCGAGAAGCCGGTCCTCGTCTATGCAACGGCGGCGCCGGGCGCGGTGGCCGAGGCCCAGCGCAGGCTCGGCGTCGAGCAAGCCGCGACGCTGATCGAGGCAGCGTTTCGTCGCGTCGCACGCGCGCTGGCGGATTCCGGGGTGCGCACCTTCGTCGTTGCCGGTGGCGAAACCTCGGGTGCCGTCGTGGACGCGCTCGGCGCGCGGGCACTGGCGATCGGGCCCGAGATCGATCCCGGCGTGCCGTGGACGCGCGCCGTCGGCGGCGAGCCGTTCTGGTTAGCGCTCAAGTCGGGCAACTTCGGCGGTCCCGATTTCTTCGCCAAGGCGACGGCGGCCCTGATATGAACGAGCACGGACTCCGCGACGCGATCGTCGAGCGCGGACGGTCGCTCCACGACCGCGGGTACGCGCACGGCAGCTCCGGGAATCTCAGCGTGCGGGTCGACGGCGGCATCCTGGTGACGCCGACCGGCAGCTCGCTCGGCCGGCTCGATCCCGCGCGGATCGCGAAGGTCGATTCCAACGGCCTCCACCTGTCCGGGGATCCGCCTTCCAAGGAAGCGTTCCTGCATCTCGCGATGTACGCCGAGCGGCCCGGCGCCCGTGCAATCGTCCATCTCCACTGCACCTGCGCGGTCGCCGTTTCCTGCCTTGTCCACTCCGATCCGCGCAACGTGCTGCCGCCGCTCACCGCCTATCACGTGATGCGGGTCGGCACGCTGCCGCTCATCCCGTATTACCGGCCCGGCGACCGCGAACTGGCCGAAGCCGTGCGGCGCGTCGCGGCGACGCACCGGGCGGTGCTGCTCGCCAACCATGGGCCGGTCGTGTCGGGCGCGTCGCTCGACGACGCCGTGGACAACGCCGAGGAACTCGAGCAGACGGCGAAACTCGCGCTGCTCCTCGGCGAGCGGCCGGTGTCGCTGCTGACGCCGGCGCAGATTGCCGACATCGAGGCCGTCTTTCCGAGTTGAAGGGCACGCGCGCGTGCATCGTCGCCGCGGAATTGGCGATCGACCCGACGCGGTTCGATACGCTGCTGCAATGGGTCCAGGAGACCGCGCGCCGCTCACGCGATCGGGATCGAGCGGCGCATCGCGCCATGCCCTCGCCGGAATCGAGCGGCAGAATCCGGAATCTCAGCCGTAGCGCACCGCCAGGATTTCGTACTCGCGCACGCCTCCCGGCGCCTGCACTTCGGCCGTGTCGCCCTCGACCTTGCCGATCAGCGCGCGGGCGATGGGCGAGCTCACCGAAATCTTGCCGTGCTTGAGGTCGGCCTCGTCGTCGCCCACGATCTGGTAGGTCACGGGATCGCCCGTCCCCGCGTCGACGAGCTCGACAGTGGCACCGAACACGATGCGGCCATCGGCGTCGATCTCGGCGGGGTTGATGACTTGCGCATGCGCGAGCCGGCGCTCGACCTCGCCAATCCGGCCCTCGATGAATCCCTGGCGCTCCTTCGCCGCATCGTAGTCGGCGTTCTCGGCGAGGTCGCCGTGCGAGCGCGCCTCGGCGATCGCCGAAATCACGGCGGGCCGATCGACGGTCTTCAGACGGTGCAACTCGGCCTTGAGGCGTTTCGCGCCCTCGACCGTCATCGGGACTTTCTTTGTCATGTCACGGCACCTGGATGAACTTCGCCTGCGAGGTTGCGCTCACTGCGTCAGCGAAGACGCTCGTGCAACGCCTGGATTGCATAGGGAACGAGTTCGCGCATTCCCGTCAGCCCCAACGCCGCGGCGCGGGCGCCGGCCAGCGTCGTGTAGGTCGGGATCTGGTCGGTGAGCGCTTCGCGCCTGATCTGGTAGCTGTCCTGGATCGCCGAGCGCTTCTCCTGCACCGTGTTGACGACGAGCGCGATCTCGTCGTTCTTCATCATGTCCACGATGTGCGGGCGCCCCTCGTGGACCTTGTTCACCGGCGTCACCGGCACGCCGGCCGCGGCGAGCGCTGCCGCCGTGCCGCGAGTGGCGACAAGCGCGAAGCCGAGTTCGACCAGGATCTTCGCGAGTTCGATCGCGCGCGGCTTGTCGGCGTCCTTGAGGCTGATGAAGACGTTGCCCCCGGCAGGCAGCCTGACGCCGGCGGCGAGCTGCGACTTGAGGAATGCCTCGGCGAACGTCTCGCCGACGCCCATCACCTCGCCGGTCGACTTCATTTCCGGCCCGAGGATCGTATCGACGCCCGGGAACTTGATGAAGGGAAACACCGCTTCCTTGACCGAGAAATAGGGCGGGACGATTTCGCCCGAAACCCCCTGCGCCGCGAGCGATTGGCCGACCATGCAGCGCGCGGCAATCTTCGCCAGCGGGCGGCCGGTCGCCTTCGACACGAACGGCACGGTGCGCGAGGCGCGCGGATTCACTTCCAGAACGTAAACGGTGCCGTTCTGAATGGCGAACTGGACGTTCATCAGCCCGACGACCGAGAGGCCGTGCGCCATCGCCACCGTCTGCCGGCGCATCTCGTCCTGCATTTCGCTCGAAAGCGAGTACGGCGGCAGCGAGCACGCCGAATCGCCCGAATGCACGCCGGCCTGCTCGATGTGCTCCATGATGCCGCCGATCACGACGTCGGTGCCGTCGCAGAGCGCGTCGACGTCGACCTCGATCGCGTCGTTGAGGAAACGGTCGAGCAGCACCGGCGAGTCGTTCGACACCTTGACCGCCTCCCGCATGTAGCGCTCGAGATCGCGCGGCTCGTGGACGATCTCCATCGCGCGGCCGCCGAGCACGTACGACGGCCGCACCACCAGCGGATAGCCGATGGCTTCCGCGGCGGTCATCGCGTCTCGCTCGGTCCGCGCGGTCCGGTTCGGCGGTTGCTTCAGCTTCAGCCGGTGCAGCATCTGCTGAAATCGCTCGCGATCCTCCGCCATGTCGATCATGTCGGGCGACGTGCCGATGATCGGCACGCCGTTCTTCTCGAGATCCCGCGCGAGCTTCAGCGGCGTCTGTCCGCCGTACGGGACGATGACGCCCCACGGCTTTTCCACGTGGACGATCTCGAGCACGTCCTCCAGCGTGACCGGTTCGAAGTACAGCCGGTCGGAGGTGTCGTAGTCCGTCGAGACGGTCTCCGGATTGCAGTTGACCATGATGGTCTCGAAGCCGTCCTCGCGCAGCGCCATCGCCGCGTGCACGCAGCAATAGTCGAATTCGATCCCCTGCCCGATCCGGTTGGGTCCGCCGCCCAGCACGATCACCTTCTTCCGGTCCGTCGGCGCGGCCTCGCACTCCTCCTCGTACGTCGAATACAGGTAGGCGGTCTCTGTCG
>JANMBN010000160.1:0-3279 GCA_031360485.1 Betaproteobacteria bacterium
CAACATCGCCGAGTTCGTCGCCCCGCACGCGGATATCGCTCTCCAGGTGCTGCCATCGGCGGGATCGGCGGAAAATGTGCGGCGCCTGCGGTACGAGTCGGGAGTGAAGTTTGCCCTGGTGCAATCCGACGTGTACCAAGCCTTCCTCGATCAGGCCGCGGGCGGCAACGCGGATGCGGCCGACATGATCCGCCCGCTGCGGGTCATCATGCCGCTCTACAACGAGGAGATCTACTTCATCGTCCGCGCGGACTCCGCGTTGAACAGCATCCACGAGATCCGCGATGCGAAGATCAACGCGGGCGAGCTCGGCGGCGGGAGCGCGCTCACGGCGACCACACTCTACCGGCTGATGTTCGGCGCGCCCATTCCGCAGGCGAATGCGAGCTTCCTCACCAGCGAGGAGGCGCTCGTCAAGCTGATCACGGACAAATCGGTGGACGTCGTGGTCGTCATCGGAGGACAGCCCGCCAAGCTGCTCGTCGACATGAAGCCCGAAGCGCGAAAGCTCATCAAGCTGCTGAAGTTCGACGCCGGTCAACCGTCGAGCCAGGCGGTGCTGAAGACCTACGTCGCCGCGACGATTCGCGCCAGCAACTATCCCAACCTGCTGGCCGAGGACGTCCCGGGGCTCGCGGTGAAGGCGTTTCTGGTCACCTACGATTTCAGCGTGAAGGCGACCGAGGACTCGCTGCGGCGATTCGCCCGATCGCTGTGCCAGAATTTTTCCACGTTGCAGGACAAGGGTCATCCCAAATGGCGCGAGGTCGAGCTTTCGCCGCCGGACCTTGGTCGCGGATGGCTTTACTACCCGCCGACCGCCAGCGAGCTCAGGACCTGCGCCGCCGCCCGGCTGAAGGCGAAGTCCGCCCCGGACAAAGGCTGCCTGCAGCAGGAGCAGATACTGGGCCTGTGCAAGGGAGCGTGACGGTTCGGCGAATCGGCGCCCGTTCAAGCGCCGCCTACAGGTCCGCAGCGACAGCAGCGGGCACCCGGCGGAAACCCACCGACGCCTCCATCAGATTGCGCGTGTAGTCGTCGGTCACCCGGTGTGCCGCGAGATCCGCGCTGGAAAGCGCTTCCACCGTGCGTCCGCGCTGCATGACCATCAGCCGCTCGCACATGTGGGTCACGACGGCCAGGTCGTGACTCACCAGGAGGAACGTGAGGCCAAGTCGCCGCCGCAACTCCTCCAGCAGGTTCAGCACCTCGGCCTGAACCGAGGCATCGAGCGACGACGTGGGCTCGTCCAGAAGCAGAACCTGCGGCTCGAGGATCAGCGCGCGGGCGATGGCGATCCGCTGCCGCTGGCCGCCGGAGAGCTGGTGCGGATAACGGAACCGGAAGCCCGTCCCGAGGCCGACCGCCTCGAGCGCCCGCTCGATCCGCATTTCGGCGTCGCCGATGGCGTGGACGGCGAGCGGCTCGGCGAGTATCCGGTCGACCGTCTGCCGCGGATGCAGCGAGCCGTAGGGATCCTGGAAGACCATCTGCACGAGACGCCGGAAGGGCTTCGTGCCGGGCGCAGGCACGGGGTCGGCTCCGACGAGCCGCACCGCACCGGAGACGATGGGCGCGAGCCCGCAGATCGCGCGCAGCACCGTCGACTTGCCGGAACCCGATTCGCCGACGATGCCGAAGCTCTCGCCTGGGTCGACGCGGAACGACGTGCCCTCGATCGCGACGAAGCGGTCGAAGACGACGCGCAGGTCCCGCACTTCGATGCCGACGGTCACTGCGCCCACTCCGGCTGGCGGTCGAGCGTGGGCAGCGGATGGCGCGCGTCGCCGAGCCGCGGCAGGCAGTTGAGGAGTCCCCGCGTATAGGGATGCCGCGCGTGGTCGAGGCTGCCGGTCGACACCTCCTCGACGATGCGGCCGGCATACATGACGAGGATCCGGTCGCAGAACGAGGAGACGAGCCGGAGGTCGTGCGACACGAGGATGAGACCCATGCCGCGCTCGACGACGAGCGCATCGAGGATCGACAGCACCTGAAGCTGGACCGTGACGTCCAGCGCCGACGTCGGCTCGTCCGCGATCAGAAGGTCGGGGTTCGCGATCAGCATCATCGCGATCATCGCGCGCTGTCCCATGCCGCCCGAAACCTCGTGCGCGTAGAGGCCGCACACGCGCCCGGGATCGTCGATCCGCACGGATTCGAGGGCGGCCAGCGCCTGCGCCCTCGCCTCGCGCGGCGACACGCGCTTGTGCGCCATCAGCGTCTCGACGATCTGGTCGCCGATGGTCATCACCGGATTCAGCGAGAATTTGGGGTCCTGCAGCACCATCGCGATGCGCCCGCCGCGCAGCTCGCGCCGTTGACGCGGGGGACATCGCAGCAGATCGAGGCCGGAGAATTCGAGCCGTTTGGCGGTAACGCGCCCTTCCGGCGCGGTGAGGCCGAGGATCGCGCGGCCCGTCTGCGATTTGCCGGAGCCCGATTCGCCGACGATGCCGAGCCGCTCGCGGCCGAGCTCGAACGACACGCCGCGCACCGCCTCCGTCGTTCCGCGGTCGCGGTTGGGGAACGAGACGCGCAGATCCTCGACGACGAGCAGCGGTTTCATTTCGTCGGCTTGGGATCGAGCGCGTCGCGCAGCCCGTCGCCCAGCAGGTTGAACGCGAGGCTCACGACGAAGATCGCGGCGCCCGGCGCGGCCGCGACCCACCACTGGTCGAGAACGTACAGGCGGCCGTTGGCGATCATCGCGCCCCATTCGGGACTTGGCGGCTGCGCGCCGAGACCGAGAAAGCCAAGACCGGCGGCGGTGAGAATGATCCCCGCCATGTCGAGCGTGACCCGGACGATCACGGAGGACACGCAGAGCGGCATGATGTGGCGCAGCACGATCCGCCACGGCGATGCGCCGATGAGCTGCACCGCCGCGATGTAATCCGCCTGCCGTATCGTCAAGGTCTCCGCGCGAGCGATCCGCGCGTAAGGCGGCCACGACGTGATGGCGATCGCGATCACTGCGTTCTCGATGCCCGGCCCGAGCGCGGCGACGAAGGCGAGCGCCAGGATGAGACGGGGAAACGCGAGAAAGATGTCGGTGACGCGCATCAGCGCCGCGTCGATAAGTCCTCCGGAATACCCCGCCACGGTGCCGACGGCGAGACCGATGGGTGCCGCGAGCAGCGCGACGAGGACGACGACGATCAGCGTGATCCGCGTGCCGAAGACGATCCGCGAGAGGATGTCGCGGCCCTGGTCGTCGGTGCCGAACCAGTGCGCGGCCGACGGCGGCAGCAGGCGCGTCGTGCGCAGGTCGCCGAC
>JANMBN010000161.1:0-5672 GCA_031360485.1 Betaproteobacteria bacterium
TCGTCGTGATCGAGCTCGGTGGCAATGACGGGCTGCGCGGCGGCAACCTCGCATCGACGCGCGCCAACCTTGCCACGATGGTTGCCGCCGTCCAGCACGCCGGCGCCAAGGCGCTCATCGTCGGCATGCGGTTGCCGCCAAACTACGGCGCTGCGTATGTCCGGGAATTCCAGGCACTGTTCGTCGACGTCGCGAGCGCGCGCAGGACGCCGCTCGTCCCGTTCTTCTTCGAAGGATTCGGCGAGCGGAACGACCTGTTCCAGCCCGACCGCGTTCACCCGACCGCGTTGGCGCAGCCGCTGCTACTCGACAACGTCTGGCCGGTGCTGCGCCCCTTGCTCGGGCCACCGCGATGAGCGGGTCTTCCTCGCCGCATCGCGACTTCAAGGTCGACGTCGCCGCGATGCGCAACTACCGCGAGCGGATCGACGTCCGCAGCCCCTCCGAATTCGCGATCGACCATCTCCCGGATGCCGCCAATCACCCGGTGCTCGACGACGTCGAGCGCGTGCACATCGGGACGATGCACGCGCAGGATTCGGCGTTCGCGGCGAGGCGGACGGGTGCCGCGATCGTCGCGCGCAATATCGCGGCGATGCTGGAGGGCGCGTTCGCGGGCAAGCCGCGCGAGTGGACGCCGCTCGTCTACTGCTGGCGCGGCGGCCAGCGCAGCCGCTCGCTCGTCCACATCCTGAACGAGATCGGCTGGCGTGCCGCGCAACTCGAGGGCGGCTATCGCGCCTACCGTCGGCACGTCGTCGCGCAGCTCGGAACGCTGCCCGGCCGTTTTCGCTACAAGGTGATCTGCGGGCTCACCGGATCCGGCAAGAGCCGCCTCATCGCCGCGCTCGCCGCGGTGGGCGCCCAGGTGCTCGACCTCGAAGGGCTTGCGCGCCACCGCGGGTCGCTGCTCGGCGACCTTCCGGGCGACCCGCAACCGTCGCAGAAGTCCTTCGAAAGCGGGCTCCTCGCAGCGCTCGATGCCTTCGATCGAGCGCGCCCGGTGTACGTCGAGTCCGAGAGCAAGAGGATCGGCTCCCTGCAGATTCCCGAAGCCCTTCTCGCCGCGATGCGTGCGGCGGACGGCATCCGCATCGAGCTGACGCAGCCGCTGCGGATTCAGTTGCTCAAGATCGAGTACGCGCATTTTCTCGCCGACCAAGGCGCACTGGCCTCGCGGCTCGAGCGCCTCGTCCCCCTGCACGGCAAGACCACGGTCGAGCGCTGGGTCAATGCCGCGAAGGCCGGTGACTGGGACGTGCTGGTCGGCGAACTGCTCGAGTTGCACTACGATCCTTCCTACACGCGCTCGATCGGCAGGAATTTCCCGCGGATCGCGGACGCCATCGCCGTCTCGCCCGCCGCCGTGACCGACAGCGCGTTCCAGGCACTTGCGCGCGAGCTCGACGCCCTCGTGCCGGCGCCATCGCCAGCCTGAGGCAGCCCGTGCCGGCCTATGCATTTCGTGTCGTCAACGTCTTCGCCGAGGAGCCGTTTGGCGGAAATCCGCTCGCGGTGTTCGAGGATGCGCGCGGCATGGACGATTCGACGATGCAGGCGCTGGCTCTGCAGTTCAACCTGTCGGAGAGCACGTTTGTTCTGCCGTCCGCGCGCGCGACGGCGCTCGTGCGCATTTTCACGCCAACTTTCGAGATGCCGTTCGCCGGGCACCCGACACTCGGCACGGCACACGTCGTGCGGTCGCTGACCCAGGCGGGCGACGACATCACGCTCGAAATGCGCGTCGGAACCATCCCGGTCCGGGCACACGGCGACGTCTGGACGCTGCAAGCCAATCCGCCACGATTTCGCGCGGTGGCGGCAACGCGGGCCGACCTCGCGGCAATGCTGGTGCTGGCGGAGGCCGACGTCGCCCCCGATCCCACGGCGCCGCCGCTTTGGGTCGACACGGGATCGGAGCAGCTCGTGATTCCGCTCGCCTCCGCTGACGCCGTTCGCCGCGCGGCGCCGCGGGCCGATCTGCTGCACGTGCACGGCCACACGGGACAGCGCGCGATGGCCTATGTGTTTTCGCCGGATCCGCGATCGCCTGAACCTGGCGGCGCGCGCGCCATCGTCGCACGCTTTTTCTTTCCCAAGCACGGCGCGGTGGTCGAGGACCCCGGCACCGGTTCCGCGTGTGCCAATCTGGGCGGCTGGCTGATCGCCACCGGCGCGACGCTGCCGCAGTGCATCACGATCGCACAAGGCGATGCGGTCGGACGGCCATGCCGGCTTGGCCTGGAGGTGACCGCCGACCGGCGGATTCGCGTGTCCGGTCGCGTCGTCGAACTCGCGCGCGGCACCGTCACGTTGTAGGCGTTGGCCGTGCCCTCTTCGCTCGGCCGCCATCGGTCAAGACGGCGCTACCCGACGGCGTTCGCATCCCACGCCGCGACGAATTCCGCCCAATGCGGCGCGTTGATTGCGAGGATCCTCTCCCGCGCGAGCGAGATTTCCTTGGCGTATTCACCGGCGGCGAGCTCGCCGCGCAGCAGCCGGAAGCGCTGGTAGACAAGGTAGGTATTCAACACGTCGGTTTCGCAATAGCGGCGGACGTCGTCGAGCTTTCCGGCAAGGATCGCCGCGTGCACCGCGCCGCCGTCCATCCCGAGCTTGCCGGGGAAGCCGCAAAGCCGGGCGACGACGTCGAGCCCTGCGCTGGCGCGCGGCTGATACATCGCAAGCACGTCCATCAGGTCGAGATGGCGCGTGTGGTAGCGCCCGAGATAATTGTTGTATTTTAACTCGCGGTCGTCGTCGCCCCAATCCCAGTATTTTGCCGCCGATACGCCATGGATCAGCGCGCGATAGTTGAGTACCGGAAGATCGAAGCCGCCGCCGTTCCACGAGACGAGCTGCGGCGTGTGTTTGTCGATGAGGTCGAAGAAGCGACGGATGAGTTCCGGTTCGGCGTCCTCCGCGGTGCCGACCGAAGCGATCTTGAATCCCCCGCCATCCCGCAACGCGCACGCGATCGCAACGACCTGCTGATACTGCAGCGGCAGGAAATCGCGCCCCGTCTGGGCGCGCCGCTGCTGCATGAACCAGTCGAGCACGTCGCCGTCCGCGAGATCCGGCGGCGCGTTCTGCGCGCGCCGCAGCCCGCCGACGTCCGGCACGGTTTCGATGTCGAAAACCAGGATCGGCGTCATGGGCTCACGCCGGGAAGACCCCCGTCGACAGGTAACGGTCGCCGCGGTCGCAGACGACGAACACGATGGTCGCGCCGGCGACTTCGCGTGCGACCCGCAGCGCGACCTCGCATGCGCCACCCGCGGATATTCCGGCGAAGATGCCTTCCTCCTGAGCGAGCCGGCGCGTCATCGCTTCGGCCTCGGCCTGCGATACCTGCTCGATGCGATCGACGCGCGCGTGATCGTATATCCTGGGCAGGTAGGCTTCCGGCCACTTGCGGATGCCGGGGATCTGCGACCCTTCCGCGGGCTGCGCACCGACGATGCGGATTGCCGGATTCTTCTCCTTGAGGAACCGCGACACGCCCATGATCGTGCCGGTCGTCCCCATCGCCGAGACGAAATGCGTGATCGTCCCTCTCGTGTCGCGCCAGATCTCCGGACCCGTTCCGCGGTAATGGGCGAGCGGATTGTCGGGATTCGCGAACTGGTCGAGGATGACGCCCTTGCCTTCGTCGCGCATCGTCACCGCGAGATCGCGCGCGTGCTCCATGCCGCCCGCCTTGGGCGTCAGCACGAGCTCGGCGCCGTACGCGCGCATCGCCTGCCGGCGCTCGACCGAGAGGTTGTCCGGCATCACGAGAATCATCCGGTAGCCCTTCATCGCGGCCACCATCGCGAGCGCGATGCCCGTGTTGCCCGACGTGGGTTCGATCAGGGTGTCGCCGGGCCGGATATCGCCGCGTTTTTCGGCTTCGACGATCATCGACAGCGCCGGCCGGTCCTTCACCGAGCCCGCCGGATTGTTGCCCTCGAGCTTCCCGAGAATGACGTTCGATGTCTCGCCCGGTATCCGCAGCAGGCGGACGAGCGGCGTGTTGCCGACGGTGGATTCGAGCGTGGGATACATGGGCGACAACGGATCGCGACGCGGCCATTGTAGCGGAGCCCGAACCGGCAGGCGGCAGCGCGTTCAGCGTTGGAGACCAGCGCTTCGATCGCACAATCGGGTAGGGGACCGGGTTACCCCGGTCGCCCTCCCACACCACCGTACGTGCGGTTCCGCATACGGCGGTTCATGAACTGCGCTGGAGGCGCTGCACAGTATCGAGCAGCGACACCAGTCCCAGAGAATCGAACCAGGACTTGGGGAAAGCAGCGTTCATGTGACTCGCGCCCGCATTCCACCATGGGCCGCGCCCGTTGGTGGCCGAGCGCCATGCCCGCTCCTTGGTCAGTCCCCGTTGCATCAAGTTGCGCGCGCGCGCATAGGGCCGCTTCCATTGTCGCCACAGGATGCAGCGTAACTTATGCCGCAGCCATCCGTCCCGCTCTTCCAAAGTCCGCTTGGTTGCAGCCAGCTTAAAGTACGCTGCCCAGCCACGCAGGAGCGGGTTGAGGGTCTGGATCGTGGTCCCAAGGCTGCGCCCGCGCGCGCCACGCAATAGTACGTTCACCTTCTCCGTCAGCCGCTCGATACTCGACGCCGCAATGCGCAGCTTCGGCTTCCGGTGCGCCGTCAGGCTATAACCCAGAAACTTCCGCTGCCACGGCCGCGCCACCGCGCTCTTGGCCGCATTCACCTTGAGCTTGAGCCGCCGTTCCAGAAATCCGGTCAGACTTTGCAACAGCCCCACGCCTGACCGTTCGCTGCCAACATAGATGTTGCAGTCGTCAGCGTAGCGGCAGAACGTGTGGCCCCGTCGTTCCAGTTCCCGGTCAAGATCGGTCAGCAGGATATTGGACAGCAGCGGCGATAGCGGTCCGCCTTGCGGCGTACCCTCCGTGCGCGGCTGCACCAACCCGTCCGCCATCATGCCCGCTTCGAGATACCGCCGAATCAGGGTCAGCACTCGTGCATCACCAATCTTCATCGCCAGCTTGCTCATCAATAGATCGTGGTTGACCCGGTCGAAGAACTTCTCCAGATCGATATCCACCACCCAACGCTTGCCTTGCGCCACATACTCGCGCGCTTGGCGCAGCGCCTGATGCGCATTCCTGCCCGGTCGAAAGCCGTAGCTCGCGTCCGAGAAGGTCGGCTCGAAGATCCGTTGCAACACTTGATGTAACGCCTGCTGAATGAGCCGATCCACCACCGTCGGTATGCCCAGCGTGCGCACCCCGCCTTGCGGCTTGGGAATGTTCACACCTCGCACCGGTTGCGGTTGATACGTCCCCAACAGCAGTCTGGCCCGAATCGTCGGCCAGTGTCGTTTCAGGTGCTCTTTGAGTTCGGACACCGCGAGCTGATCGACACCCGCCGCGCCCTTGTTCTTGACCACCCGCTGATACGCGAGCTTAAGGTTGCCGCGTTCCACTACGGCTTCCATCAGGCTCGTTGTCGCTACCTCCGCTTTCGTCCGCGTCCGGGTCGCCATGTCCGCCTCGGCGCAAGCAGCCGCACCCACCGAATTCCGTCCGGTGTCCGCCACGCCCGCCTGATCTGCCCGATCAGCTTCCGCCTTCATCGGCTTCCTTGAGAGTCCCGCCGCCTACTCGCGGCCTTTCACGTTCGGCCCTTCGGCTCCTCTT
>JANMBN010000167.1:0-9621 GCA_031360485.1 Betaproteobacteria bacterium
CGTGGAAGATCGCCACGGATTCAGCCTTCGCTGCTGCCTGGCTGTGCGGGTTGGCGCGCGCAAAATGACCGAGCAGCGTGCCGTGCGGTTTGCGGTCGGCGACATGGATGAGCGGCAGATGCGTGATGAACGGCTCCGAAGCGACCGGCGTCACGAGCGTCGCGAACGGGTGTTCGTGCAAGAGGCGCGCCGTCGTCGCCCGGTCGCGGGCCGCGAAATGCTTGGGAACGTAGAGGCTCATCGGGGCACCCTTGGCGCTGCGCGCCGATCCTCCGGGGGACGCCCGCGCGAGCAGGGCGAAGCCAAGGCCCGAAGGGCGCGTCGGCGAGCGCGGGTGGCGGCCGACGTCACGATGCGTTGCCTCCCGCACGACGGCGCGTAGGCCGCGAAAATCCGCCTAGGGGCGACCCTGCGGTGCTCACGCGTCAGCGCTTCGCCGCGACCTTGTACAGCGTCATAGGGAGGCCCGAGTTCCGGTCGAAAGTCGCGCCGGCTTCGATGCCCGCCTTGGCGACGGCCTCGGCGGTGCGGAGCTTCGGGTACTGCGCGTGCATCGCGCCCAGCGCAAACTCGCGGCCGGAGCCCACGGCCCAGAATCGCGTGTACTCGAACACTTCGCGCATCGAGTAGACGCCGAAGATGCCGTGCTCGTTGGCGACGAGCGCGGAGATCTGGGTCGATTCGTACGGGTCGTCCTCCTCTTCCTTGGGATTGAGAAAGTGCTGCTCCTTCAGGATCGGGTGCAGCTTGCGGAACGTTTCGAAGATCGCGGCCTTGTTCGAGAAATCGAGGTCGTCGTGTTTCGCGAGCAGGTTCTGGAAGACGACCTGGTGCGCGGCGCTGCCGCAAAGCCCGATGTAGTTGGCCTTGTAATGGACGATCTTGTCGGACGTCCGGTCGAATTCCGCGGAAAGGCGCGTATCGCCGAACGTGGTCAGCGAATCCGCGGCGATGGCGATTTCGTCGTTCTTGCGAACGGCAACGAGCGTGGTCATGGGTCTTGTAATCCGGTGGCGCGGCGTTGGGAAGATCGGACGGCACCACGAACATCTGGCCGCGGGAGAGGGGGAAATTATACCTTTCCGGCGGAAACGCCTTCAAAGCCGGGCGGCGCCGGGAGCATGGCGGTGGGCGGCAGCCGCGCGGGGGCGAACGCGGCGACGGCCCACGTCCAGAATTCCGCGACCGAACCGGGCCTGCCGGAACCCTCGGGCAGCGGCTGGTCGAGGAAGCGCCAGGCGGCCAGCAAGGCGGGAAGCGCATCCTTGGGCAGCGCGGCCGCGTGCGTCTGTTTGGAGAGCTTTTCGCCGTCGGCATTGATCGCCACCGGCGCATGCAGATACGACGCGGGCGGATATCCGAGAAGACGCTGCAGCAGGATCTGGCGCGGCGTCGACGCCAGCAGATCCGCGCCGCGAACGACGTGTGTGATGCCCTGCAGCGCGTCGTCGACGACGACCGCGAGCTGGTACGCGTAGAGCCCGTCCGCGCGCCTGACGACGAAATCGCCGACTTCGCGCGCGAGATCCTGAACCTGCAGCCCCTGCAGTCGATCGCGGAACTCGATCCGCGCGTCACCTACGCGGACGCGCCAGGCGCGCTGCAATCGTCCGCGGCGATCCGCGGGAATGCCGCCGCGACACGTGCCCGGATAGACGCGCTCGCCGCCGGCGCCCGGCGGCGCGGTTCCGAGCTCGCGCCGGGCGCATGCGCATTCGTAGGCATCGCCGTTCGCGCGGAGCCGCGACAGCGCGAACTCGTACGATTCGGCGCGCTCGGACTGGCGCACGACATCGCCGTCCCAGGCGAAGCCATAGTGCCCGAGCGTGGCGAGGATCGCCGATTCCGCGTCGGGCCGCGACCGGGGCAGGTCGACATCCTCGATGCGCACGAGCCAATGCCCGCCGGCGGCGCGCGCGTCGCAGTAGCTCGCGATCGCCGCGACCAGCGATCCGAAATGCAGCGGTCCGGTGGGGGAAGGGGCGAAGCGGCCGCGGTAGCGCGGCGCGGATGCAACGGGCTGCGCGTTCACCGCGCGGCGACGGGAGACGACATCGCGCCGAGTTTCGGCGCGGCGACCGGCGCGAACAGCCAGTTCCGGTTCATCGTCGCGATCACGGCGTTCGGGTACTCGGGCCGGCCGAGGCTGCCGTTGTAGCGGCCGAGCGCGCGATAGAGGTCGCCGTGCTCGGTATCGAGGTAGAAGCGCAGGATCACGCAGCCGTAGCGAAGGTTCGTGCGCAGGTTGAAAAGGTTGTGCTCGGCCGTGCCGATGAGCTTAGTCCAGAAGGGCATCACCTGCATGTAGCCGCGCGCGTCGGCGGACGAGATCGCGTACTTGCGGAAGTTGCTCTCGTGCTGGATGACGCCGAGCACTAGCTGCGGATCGAGCCCGGCCCGCGCGGCCTCGTAGTGCACGGTCGCGATGAAATCGTCGCGCGCGCGGAGGTCCGCCAACTTCGGCGCGAGCCGCCGGGACATCTCGTCGACCCACGGGCGCAGTCCCGGCTTGTACGTGTAATCGGCCGGAACCGGGTTGTCGGAGATCGCGCGCTGCAGGCCCGCGACGACGGACTGGGCGAGGTGTTCCTCGACCTGCGCCCCGGCGAGCGCCGGCCCCGGCGCGAGCGCGAGCGGCGTCACGGCCGCGATGGCCGTGGCGAAGATGCACAGACGTGCGGCAAAACGGCTCATTCCTGCGCGAGCTTCCCTTTGATGAACGCCGCGATCTCGCCCACGGCGACGGTTGTGGCCGCGGCATCCCGCCGTGCCTGATACTCGACTTTCCCCTCCTTGAGACCGCGGTCGCCGATCGTGACCCGGTGGGGAATGCCGATCAGCTCCAGATCAGCAAACATCACGCCAGGACGCTCGCCGCGATCGTCGAGAAGCACCTCGACCCCGGCCGCGTGAAGCTCGTCGTGCAAACGGTCGGCCAACGCCCGGACCGCGTCGCTGCGGTCGTAACCGATGGCGGCTATCGCCACGGCGAACGGCGCCAATGGCGCGGGCCAGACGATGCCCTTCCCGTCGTGGTTCTGCTCGATCGCGGCGGCGACGATGCGAGTGATGCCGATCCCGTAGCAACCCATCTCCATGACCTGCGATTGACCGCCGGCGTCGAGAAAGGTTGCGCCCATCGCCTTCGAGTACAGGTCGCCCAGCGCGAAGACGTGGCCGACCTCGATCCCGCGCAGGATCTCGAGAGTCCCTTTGCCGTCGGGCGACGGGTCGCCGGCGACCACGTGGCGCAGGTCGGCGACGAGATCGGGCTCGCGGCAAACGCGGCCGAAGTTGACGCCGCGGAGGTGAAAATCGGGCTCATTCGCGCCGCAGACGAAATCCGGCATAACGGCCACCGTACGGTCGACGATCACGGTCAGGTCCTTCGGCAGGCCGACCGGGCCGAGGTAGCCGGGGTTGCATCCGGTCGCTGCGACGATCTCGGCTTCGCTCGCCCAGCGGAAATTCCGGAGCCCCGGAATCTTGGTGACCTTGACCTCGTTCAACGCGTGGTCGCCGCGGATGAGCAGCATCCAGATGCGCGGCGGCTGCCCCTCGCTCTCCGTCGCGAGGATGATGCATTTGACTGTGCGCGCAAGCGGCAGCGCGAGGAGCTCGGCGACCTCCTCGCAAGTGGCCTTGCCGGGCGTCGGAACCTTCCGCATCGGCTCGGAGGGCGCGGGACGCGACGGCGACGGCGCGATCGCCTCCGCGAGCTCGATGTTCGCCGCGTAGTCCGACCCTGGGCACCACGCGATCGCGTCCTCGCCGGAGTCGGCGAGCACCTGGAATTCGTGCGACGCGCTGCCGCCGATCTGGCCCGTGTCGGCGGCGACCGCACGAAACTCGAGGCCCATCCGCCCGAAGATCCGCGCGTAGGCATCGTACATCGACTGGTAGGAGCGCAGCATGCCGGCCTTGTCGGCATCGAACGAGTAGGCGTCCTTCATGATGAACTCGCGCGAGCGCATGACGCCGAAGCGCGGCCGGACCTCGTCGCGAAACTTGGTCTGGATGTGATACAGGTTCACCGGCAGCTGCTTGTAGCTCCTGAGTTCCTTCCGCGCGATGTCGGTGATGACTTCCTCGGACGTCGGCTGGACGATGAAGTCGCGTTCGTGGCGGTCCTTGAGGCGCAACAATTCCGGCCCGTACTTCGCCCAGCGCCCCGTTTCCTGCCATAGCTCGGCCGGCTGCACGACGGGCATCAGCAGCTCGATCGCGCCCGCGCGGTTCATCTCCTCGCGCACGATCGCCTCGACCTTGCGCAGCACGCGCAGCCCGAGCGGGAGCCATGTGTAGATTCCGGCCGCGAGGCGCTTGATCAGGCCCGCGCGAAGCATCAGCCGATGGCTGACGAGCTCGGCTTCGGCGGGCGCTTCTTTGAGTGTCGAAAGCAGGAATCGCGAGACGCGCATGATGCCGATCTTCCGGGCAAAACGCGCATTTTACCCCGGCGAGCCTGGGCGCCGCGATCGCGACGGGGGGACGAGCGCCGCTTTGGCGCCGGCAGGCGCCGCGTTTTCGCGCTCGATGTCTTCCGTCTCTTTGCCTGCGGCACCCTCGCCGACGCCGCGTTACCGGACGACGATCACCGGCAGCTTGCTGTGCGTCAACACCTTTTGCGTCTCGCTGCCGAGCAGTACGGCGGAGAGGCCGCGACGGCCGTGCGACGCCATCACGATCGCGTCGCATTTGTGCTTTTTCGCGGCGGCGAGGATCGCTTCCCACGGAGCGGTGGCGATCGTGTAGGCTGTCTTGCACTCGACATTGGCGGAAACGGCTCTGGCGGACGCCGCACCGAGGATCTTCTCCGCGTCCTGTGCGGCGAGCTTCGCGTACTCCTTGCGCGAAACGGGTTCGTAGACAACGCCATCGGCGTACGCCGGCATCGGATAGTCGGGGGCGGCGTAGAACGCCGTCATGCTGGCGCCGACAGCCTGCGCTAGCGCGATCGCGTGCGTCACCGCCTTGTCCGAAAGCTTGGAACCATCGGTTGCGACCAGCAGGTTCTTGTACATCTTCGCTCCTCGATCGGCTGGAATGCGTCAATTGTGGCCGACGATCATCGCATCCGGGTTGACAGAGGTCAATCGAGCGCGCGACGGGCCGGCATCGGGCACGATTCGGGTTGACCCGAGGGCGAGCCGCGCCGTAGATTCCTCGGCATGCCCGCTCCGTTCGCTCCGCTCGCTCCCGTTGCATCCGACCTGCCTCAGCGCGGTTCCGGGGTTCCTGCGTCGTCGACGGCCGCGGCGCCGGAATCGTCGCGATGTTTTCATTGCGGCAAGCCCAATTCCGGACACCAGCCGTCGCGCTGGCGCGGCGAGCTGAGCGGAGCCATGCGGCAGTTCTGCTGTGCGGGTTGTCTCGGCATCGCCCGAACGATCCACGCCGCCGGCCTCGAGGCATTCTATGACCGCCGCACGGAGCCCGCCGACGCTCCGCGGACGCCAGCCGGCGCGCAAGACGAATGGACGCACTGGGACGAGGCCGCGGCGCAGGCGGGGCTCGTGGCGGCGGCCGACGGAGGAATGCGCGAGGTTTCGCTGTTGCTCGAGGGCATCCACTGCGGCGCCTGCGTCTGGCTGATCGAGTCGTGGCTCGCGCGCCAGCCGGGCGTCGTGCGCGCCGACGTCAATTTCGCGACGCGGCGCGCGCGCGTCGTCTGGGATCCGGCCCAGGCGCGCCTGTCGGAACTGCTGCGCGCGGTCGCCGCGATCGGCTACCGGGCGTATCCGTACGATCCGGCGCGCCGCGAAGCGCTGGCGCGGCGCGAATCGCGCGCGCTGCTCTCGCGTCTCGCGGTCGCGCTGCTCGCGATGATGCAGGTGATGATGTTCGTGGCGCCGACGTACGTGACGATCGACGGTGTCGAGCCCATGCACCGGAGGCTGCTCGAGTGGGCGAGCCTCACGCTGACGCTGCCGGCGCTCCTCTATTCCGGTGCGCCGTTCTTCCGCGGCGCGTGGCGTGACCTCGCGCTGCTGCGCCCAGGGATGGATGTCCCGGTCGCGCTGGGGCTCGCCGCGGCGTTTCTCGGCAGCGTCTGGGCGACGTTCCGCGGCGAGGGCGCCGTCTACTACGACTCGGTGACGATGTTCATCGCGTTGCTGCTCTGCGCTCGATATTTCGAGCTCGTCGCGCGCCGGCGCGCGGGCGACGCGATCGAGGCGGTCGCGCGGGCGCGTCCCGCGACGGCCGAGCGTTTGGCGGCATGGCCCCGGCGGCAGGACGTCGAGACCATCGCCGCGGCCGCGCTCGCCGGCGGCGATCTCGTGCTGGTGCGTCCGGGCTCCACGATTCCGGCCGACGGCGAGATCGTCGATGGGCGCGCTGCGATCGAGGAGGCGATCCTCACCGGCGAATCGCGGCCGCGCGCGGTCGCATCGGGCGACGCGGTGCAGGCCGGCAGCGTTGTCCGCGACGGCGCGCTCGTCGTGCGGGTCACGGCGGCGGGCGAGGCGACGAGACTGGCGGCCGTCGAGCGGCTCGCCGAGCGCGCGATGGGCGAGCGGCCGCGCATCGCGCGCGTCGCGGATCGCATTGCCGGATGGTTCGTCGGTGCGCTGCTCGTGCTGGCCGCTGCGACGGCGATATTCTGGTGGCAATTCGACCCCGCGCGCGCATTGGCCGTGACGTTCGCCGTGCTTGTTGTGTCGTGCCCGTGCGCGCTGTCGCTCGCGACGCCGGCGGCCCTTGCCGCGGCTGCGGGTGCGTTGTCGCGACGGCAGGTCGTCGTCGCGCGGGCCGACGCGCTGGAGACGCTTTCCCGCGTCACGCACGTGGTGTTCGACAAGACCGGCACCCTCACCTCCGGCCGCATCGTGTTGCAGGACGTTCTCCCGCAACGCGCGGTGAGCCGCGGCGACGCGCTGGCGCTGGCGGCCGCGCTCGAGGCGCGATCCGAGCATCCGTTCGCGCGCGCGTTTTGCGGCGCCGTCGCGGACTGCCCGTCGCTCCCTCGCGTCGACCACCTCGCCGTGGTCCCCGGAAGCGGCGTCGAGGGCAGGGTCGCCGGCTCGCGCACGAGGCTCGGCCGGCCGGAATTCGTCGCGGCTCTGTCAGGGAAGCCATTGCCGGCCGATGCGTCGCGCGTCGGAGCGGCCGCGACCCTGGTTGCCCTTGGCGACGACGCAGGCTTCATCGCGTTGTTCGCCCTCGGTGACGCGCCGCGGCCCGGCGCCGCGGAACTGGTCCTCCGGTTGACCCGGATCGGGATCGTCCCGATGCTCTTGTCCGGAGATCGCGCCGCGACGGTCGCGGTCGTCGCGAAGGAACTCGGAATCGCGGACGCCCGCGGCGACGCGCGACCCGAGGACAAGCGCGAGACGATCATGGGGCTGCAGGCGCGCGGCGCGGTCGTCGCGATGGTCGGCGACGGCATCAACGACGCGCCGTCGCTCGCGCAGGCACAGGTTTCGCTGTCCCTCGGCAGCGCGACGCCGCTCGCGCAATGGACCGCCGACGTGATCGTGCTTTCCGACGAGCTTCCGCGGATTGCCGATGCCATCGTTCACGCGCGCCGCACGTTTCGCGTCGTCCGCGAGAACCTGGCTTGGGCGTTCATCTACAATCTCGTTGCGATCCCGGCCGCCGCGTTCGGCCATGTGACCCCGCTCGTCGCCGCGCTGGGCATGTCGGTGTCGTCGCTCTTCGTCGTCGGCAACGCGCTGCGCCTCACGCGGATGCGCGTTGCCGGTCCCGCCCAACATCCCGCTGCCGGCGCGCCGGCGCCGGTCTGACGCGAAGGCGAGCGCCGCGATGGAAATCCTGCTCCTCCTCGTCCCGGTCTCGGTGCTGCTCGTGCTCGCGATCGGCGCGCTGTTCTGGTGGTCGATACGGAGCGGACAATTCGACGACCTCGACGGTCCCGCGCACCGGATCCTGGCCGACGACGACACGAACGCAGCCATCCCCGCGGCCATGCCCGAGTCCCGCGCGCCCACCGCAACTCCGGCCGGTTTGACCTCGGTCAAGCCCGCCCCGGACGAAGCCCGATAGCATCACGCCTTTCCGATCTCATCCGGAGGTCGCATGCGTCGGAAGCGCATCGCCGGAGCAGGAGCCGGGGGCTTGCGCTCCGCAACGCATCGGGCAGAACGGGGGTGTCGTCGATGAGTGTGTCGCGCGCGGAGACGTTCAACTACAAGGTGGTGCGCCAATTCACCGTGATGACGGTCGTCTGGGGCATCGTGGGGATGCTGGTCGGCGTGATCATCGCCGCCCAGCTGATGTGGCCCGAGCTCAATTTCGACACCCCGTGGTTCTCCTACGGCCGGCTGCGGCCCCTGCACACCAACGCCGTGATCTTCGCGTTCGGCGGCTCGGCGCTCTTCGCGACCGCGTACTACGTCGTCCAGCGCACGTGCCAGGTCCGCCTCTACTCGGACGCGCTCGCGGCGTTCACGTTCTGGGGCTGGCAGGCGGTCATCGTGCTGGCGGCCGTCACGCTGCCGCTGGGCTACACGTCGGCGAAGGAGTACGCCGAGCTCGAATGGCCGATCGACATCCTGATCACGCTGGTATGGGTTGCGTACGCGGTGGTGTTCTTCGGCACGATCGCCCGCCGCAAGACGCCGCACATCTACGTCGCCAACTGGTTCTTCGGCGCGTTCATCCTGACGATCGCCCTGCTTCATGTCGTCAACAGCGCCGAGGTGCCGGTCACCTTCTGGCCGATGAAGTCGTACTCGGCGTACGCCGGCGTGCAGGACGCGATGGTGCAATGGTGGTACGGCCACAACGCCGTCGGGTTCTTCCTCACGGCGGGCTTCCTCGGGATGATGTACTACTTCGTGCCGAAGCAGGCCGGGCGGCCCGTGTACTCGTACCGTCTGTCGGTCGTGCACTTCTGGGCGCTGATCTTCACGTACATGTGGGCGGGCCCGCACCATCTGCACTACACGGCGCTCCCGGACTGGACGCAATCGCTCGGCATGCTGTTCTCGCTGATCCTGCTCGCCCCGTCGTGGGGGGGCATGATCAACGGCGTCATGACGCTCTCCGGGGCGTGGCACAAGCTGCGCGAGGATCCGATACTCAAGTTCCTGATCGTCTCGCTCTCGTTCTACGGGATGAGCACGTTCGAAGGCCCGATGATGTCGATCAAGACGGTCAATGCGCTGTCGCATTACACCGACTGGACCATCGGCCACGTGCATTCCGGGGCGCTGGGATGGGTCGCGTTCATCTCGATCGGTTGCATCTACTACCTGATCCCCCGGATGTTCGGCAAGACCGAGATGTGGTCGGTGCGCCTCATCACCGCGCATTTCTGGATCGCGACGATCGGCGTCGTTCTCTATATCGCGTCGATGTGGATCGCCGGCGTCATGCAGGGGCTGATGTGGCGCGCCGTCAATGCCGACGGCACGCTGACCTACGCCTTCGTCGAGAGCGTGAAGGCGACCTACCCGTTCTACGCGATCCGCTTCGTCGGCGGCCTGCTGTTCCTCTGCGGGATGTTCATCATGGCCTACAACATGGTCCGCACGATCGCCGGCAGCACCGCGGTCGAGGCGGTGATTCCGCCGGTCGCGGGGGGGGGCGCGGGGGGGCCCGCGGGGGGGGGGCCGCGGGGGCGGGCCCCCCCCCGGGGCAAGGGAAAAAAGAACC
>JANMBN010000176.1:0-4263 GCA_031360485.1 Betaproteobacteria bacterium
ATTGGAGGCGGGGGTCGGAATCGAACCGGCGTAGACGGCTTTGCAGGCCGCTGCATGACCACTCTGCCACAACGCCAGGAGCGGCGGCCGGCGCCGAATGCGTGCGCGGCCGGTCAAACGAAAAGGGAGAGCGCGGTGCTCTCCCTTGCAAAACTGGAGAGGGAAAGGAGTCTCGAACTCCCGACCTCAACCTTGGCCAGGTTGCGCTCTACCAACTGAGCTATTCCCGCGGTGAACAGCCGTTAATTATAGCGAAAAGCGTCGTTCTGTCAAAATCGGCGGCGCGCAGACCGAAAAATCACGTCGCGCGTCGTTCGACGACCTTGGCGATCGCCGCCGCGACGCCGTCGACATTGCGCGAGTTGAGCGCCGCGACGCAGATCCGCCCCGTGTCGATCGCGTAGATCGAGAACTCCTCGCGCAGCAGCTGCACCTGGGCCTTCGTCAAACCGGAATACGAGAACATCCCGCGCTGCGTCAGCATGAAGCGAAAATCGGCGCCGGGGACCCGCTCGTGCAGGCGCTCGACGAGCATCGCGCGCATCAGCTTGATGCGGTCGCGCATCGTGGCGAGCTCCGCCTCCCACAGCGCGCGCAGCTCCGGAGAGCCGAGCACGGTCGTCACGATCTGCCCGCCATGCGTGGGCGGGTTCGAGTAATTCGCGCGGATGATCCGCTTCAGCTGCGACAGCACGCGTGCGGCCTCGTCCTTGTCGGCCGCGACCACGGACAGCGCCCCGACGCGCTCGCCGTACAGCGAAAACGACTTGGAGAACGAGCTGGTCACGAGGAGCGGGCCGGGCGTCGCCGCAAAGCTGCGCGCGACGGCGGCGTCCGCATCGATGCCATCGGCGAAGCCTTGGTAGGCGAGATCCACGAATGGCACCAGCCCCCGGGCGCGGACCACGTCGACGATGCGCGGCCACTGCGCAGGCGTCGGGTCGACGCCGGTCGGATTGTGGCAGCACGCGTGCAGCACGACGACGGAGCCCGGGGCGAGCCGCTCCAAAGCCGCGATCATGCCGGCGAAGTCGAGGCCGCGAGTGGCCGAGTCGTAATACGGATAGGTGTTCACCGTGAACCCGGCGCCTTCGAACAGCGCGCGATGGTTCTCCCAGCTCGGGTCGCTGATCCACACCTCCGCACCCGGGGCGAAGCGGCGCAGGAAATCGGCGCCGACCTTGAGCGCGCCGGTGCCGCCCACGGCCTGCACGGTCACCGCGCGGCCCGCGGTGATCACGTCGGCATTGGCGCCGAAGAGCAGAGCGCGCGCCTCGCGGTCGTAAGCGGGAATGCCGTCGATGGGCAGGTAGGAGCGCGGAGCCGCGGCGTCGGTCATTTCGCGTTCCGCGCGTTTCACGCAATCGAGCAGTGGCACCCTGCCGTCTTCGCCGCAGTAGACGCCGACGCCGAGGTTGACCTTGCGCGGGTTCGTGTCGGCGCCGAACGCTTCGGTTACGCCAAGGATGGGGTCGCGCGGCGCAAGTTCGACGGCGGCGAGGACCGATGGAGCGAAGGGAGCGTTCATGTGCGGGGCGGGCGGCGGAAATGCGCGCTATTGTACCTTGCGCGCGCCGGCGCCTGCGTCCTCGACAACGCGCGGCCCGAGGGCTAACGTGCGGCCTCCGCCCTTGCAACCGGGTGACGTCATGCTCGTCCGCCTTCCTTTGTCGCGATGATCCCCGAACCCGCTCCGTCCATTCCCCCCGTGACCGCGCTGAAGACACTGGCGCGCGTCGGTGCCTTCGTCCAGCCCTACCGGCGACAGGTGATCTACGCGGCGATCGCCCTTGTCGTTGCGGCTGCGGCGGTCCTCGCGGTCGGGCAGGGGCTCAAGAGCGTCGTCGACCGTGGGTTCGGCACGGGCGACGGCCGCGAGCTCGACCGCACGCTGGCATTGATGCTGGGCGTGGTCGTCGTGATGGCGGGGGCGACCTTCACGCGATTTTACTTCGTGTCGTGGATCGGCGAGCGCGTCACGGCCGATCTGCGGCGCGCGGTGTTCGACCACCTGCTCACGCTGCCGCCGGGATTCTTCGAGGTGACGCGGACGGGCGACGTGATCTCCCGCCTCATCAACGACACCGCCATGCTCGAGACCGTGATTGGGTCGAGCGCATCGATGGCGATTCGCAATCTGCTCCTCCTGATCGGCGGGCTCACGATGCTGGCGATAACGAGCACCAAGCTGACGCTGCTGGTGCTCGCGGGCGTGCCGCTGGTCGTCGCGCCGATCATTCTGTTCGGGCGGCGGGTACGCAAGCTCGCGCGGGCGAGTCAGGATCGCGTTGGCGACGTCGGTGCGTATGTGGACGAAGCTCTGCACGAGGTCCGGACGGTGCAGGCGTACGGCCACGAGCCCGTCGACCGGCGCCACTTTGCCGAGCGGGTCGAAGCGGCGTTCGGAACCGCCGTAGCCCGCATACGGCAGCGCGCGCTGCTGGTCGCGACGGTGATCGTGCTCGTGTTCGGCGCGGTCGGTGTGATCCTCTGGATCGGCGGGCACGACGTCGTGGCGGGCAGGATCAGCGCCGGCCAGCTCTCGGCGTTCGTGTTCTACGCGGTGATCGTCGCCAGTGCCGTCGGCACGATCAGCGAAGTGGTCGGCGATCTGCAGCGCGCCGCCGGGGCGACCGAGCGGCTGTTCGAGCTGCTTGCGGTGAACCCCGCGATTCGCGCGCCGGCGGATCCGATTTTATTGCCGGCGCGCGCGCGCGGCACGCTGGAGTTCGATCACGTGGTGTTTCACTATCCGTCGCGCCCGGACACGCCGGCGCTCGATGGCTTCACGCTCGACGTGCGTGCCGGCGAAAAGGTCGCGCTGGTCGGGCCCTCGGGGGCGGGCAAGACGACGGTGTTCCAGTTGCTGCTGCGCTTCTACGATCCGCAGGCCGGCGCGGTTCGCGTCGATGGCGTGGAGCTGCGCAGCGCCGACCCGCGCGAAGTGCGCCGGCGCCTGGCCGTCGTGCCGCAGGATCCGGTGATCTTCGCGGCGAGCGTTCTCGAGAACGTCCGCTACGGGCGGCCCGAGGCGACGGAGGCGGAGGTGCGGGACGCGTGCGACGCTGCGTTCGCGTCCGAATTCATCGCGCAGCTGCCGCAGGGATACGACAGCAACCTGGGCGAGCGCGGCGTGCGGCTTTCTGGCGGGCAGCGGCAACGCCTGGCCATCGCGCGCGCGATACTCGCCGACCGGCCGATCCTGCTGCTCGACGAGGCGACCAGCGCGCTCGACGCCGAGAGCGAGCGCGTGGTCCAGCTGGCGCTCGAGCGCTTGATGGTGGGGCGCACGGTGCTGATCATCGCGCATCGGCTAGCGACGGTTCGGCACGCGGACCGGATCGCCGTGATGGAAGCGGGCCGCCTCGTGGCCGTGGGGACCCACGACGAACTGCTCGAGGCAAGCCCGCTCTACGCGCGGCTGGCCGCGCTGCAGTTCGCGGGCGAGGGCGCGCCGGCAACAGGATCGGCCGGCTGAAGCCGGCCCCACGCGATGCGGGCGCCAGGATAGGCCGGCTGAAGCCGGCCCCACACGATGCCGGCACCAAGATCGGCTGGCTGAAGCCGGCCCCACACACGCGAGGATCGGCCGGCTGAAGCCGGCCCCACACGGCCCCACACGATGCCGAAGGTCGGCGCCCCTGTGGGATCGGCTTCAGCCGAACGGCCAGTCGCGGTAAAATGCTCGGTTACCCTGCGCTTACGCCGGATGCCCAAACCATGCTCGTCACCTATCCGAACAGCCCCTACCAGCTCTTCAAGCCTTTCGAGCCTGCGGGAGACCAGCCGGAGGCGATCGCGAAGCTGCTCGAGGGACTCGACGATGGTCTCGCGTTCCAGACCCTGCTGGGGGTGACCGGCTCGGGCAAGACGTTCACGATGGCCAACGTCATCGCGCGGACGGGGCGCCCGGCGCTCGTGCTCGCGCCGAACAAGACGCTCGCCGCGCAGCTCTATTCCGAATTCCGCGAGTTCTTCCCCCACAACGCGGTCGAATACTTCGTCTCGTACTACGACTACTACCAGCCCGAGGCCTACGTGCCGTCGCGCGACCTCTATATCGAGAAGGACAGCTCGATCAACGAGCACATCGAGCAGATGCGGCTTTCGGCCACGAAGGCACACCTGGAGCGGTCCGACGCCATCATCGTCGCGACCGTCTCGGCCATCTACGGCCTCGGCGATCCCGAGGTTTACCTGCAGATGGTCCTGCACCTCATCCGCGGCGACAAGCTGGACCAGCGCAAGCTGCTGCGGCGGCTC
>JANMBN010000217.1:0-11679 GCA_031360485.1 Betaproteobacteria bacterium
CGCGGCGGGCGGCGGCGTAGCCGGAGACGGCATTGCTGCTTTGGCCGGTGCCGGCGCAGCAGTGGGTGCTGCTGCAGGCGCCGCGACTTTGGCGGGCGCTGCCGGCGCAGTCGGCGCAGGGGCGACCGCAGGGGCCGCAGCCTTGGCGGGAGCGGCGGGAGCGGCGGGAGCGGCGGGAGCAGGCGCTGCAGGCGCAGGGGCTACCGCAGGTGCCGCAGCCTTGGCGGGAGCGGCGGAGGCAGGCGAGGCGGGCGCCGGTGCTGCCGGCGCTGCGGCAGGCGCCGCAGCCTTGGCTGGCATTGGCGCAGCAGCCGCAGCAGGCGCCGCGGCTTTCGCGGGCGTCGACGCGCCGCTGATGGCGATATCGCTCTTCAGCTTGTTGAAGGTGGCGTCGCCAATGCCGTTGACCTTCTTCAAGTCATCGAGCGACTTGAACGGGCCGTTGGCCTTGCGGTAATCGATGATCGCCTGGGCCCTTACTGGCCCAATGCCGTTGAGCGCCTCGAGTTCTTGCTGTGTCGCCGTATTGATGTTGACCGCCGCCAGCGCCAGCGCCGAGAAAAGCAGGCCGGCAAGCAGCATGATGAACCGTTTCATTAAGGTACTCCGTGTGGGTGATGAGCGGATGCGCCGCTCCGGCGCCTGAAAGGTTCCGGCGCTGAGTCCATAACGCGGCGAGCATCTTACGGGTTGACCGGCCGCCCGGCAAGCGCGGCGCACCGCCTCCACACGGAAACCGGTCAGGGCTTGCCGCCCGCCGGTGCCTCCCGCCTCACGGCAGCCGTCACCTCGCCCTTGGCCGATCGCTGGGGTAACGTGGCCGCCTTGTCCCCGGGACTGGCCGCCGGCTTTGCGGATACGCCGACGACGGTGAGCTCGCCTTTGAGCTTTTCAAAGCGCTTGGCGCCGATGCCCTTGACGTCCTTCACCTCCTCGATCGACTTGAATGGCCCGTGCGCTTTCCGGTGGTCGAGAATCGCCTGCGCCTTCGCCGGGCCGATCCCGGGCAGCGCGACCAGCTCGTCCTTGGTTGCCGTATTGAGATTGATCGCGGCGAGCGCCGCACCCGAGAAAAGCGCAAGCCCTAGCGCCAACAACAATCGTTGCATGATGTCCTCCATCGCAGGTTGACGGTTGCACGGCGAACCGGACGCCGCGCGGGAAGCGCAACGCCTTTACCGTGTACCGCTCAAGCTACGCGGAGGAAGCCGGCGTGGAAATCAGCCATTCGACGTAACGCGCCACTCCCTCGTCGATGGAGAGCATGGGAGCGCGGTAACCGGCGGCGCGCAGCCGCGCGAGATCGCCTTCGGTAAAACTCTGGTACTTGCCGGCGAGCGCCGGCGGAAACGGGATATAGGTGATCGTGCCGGAAGCGACGAGTTCGGCGACCGATTGTCGCGGCTCGCCCGCGGCCGCGCGGCACGCGTTGATCGTCGCGGCCGCGACGGCGTTGTACGTCGCCGCCTTGCCGCTGCCGACGTTGAAAATGCCGTTGCGCTCCGGGTGGTCGAGGAAATCGAGATTGACCTTGACGACGTCCTCGACCGAGACGAAATCGCGGCGCTGCTCGCCATTGGCGTAGCCGCCGGAACCCTCGAACAGCCGGACGCAACCATCGGTCGCGTACTGGTTGCGGAAATGCCAGACGACGGACGCCATCCGCCCCTTGTGCTGCTCGCGGGGTCCGTAAACGTTGAAGTACCGGAACCCGGCGATCTGCGCCGTGCGCTCCGGCAGGATCCGCCGCACCTGCTGGTCGAAGAGGGCTTTCGAGTAGCCGTAGACATTGAGCGGCGCCTCGAACGCGCGCTCCTCGCGGAAAGCGCCGCCGCCGCCGTAGACCGCTGCGCTCGACGCGTAGAGCAGCGGCACGTCGTTGTTCTGGCACCATTCGAGCAGCGTCACCGAATAACGGTAATTGTTGTGCATCATGTAGCGTCCGTCGGCTTCCATCGTGTCCGAACACGCGCCCTGGTGCAGCACCGCGCCGATGTCGTCGTCGAAGTCGCCGTCGGCGAGCCGCGACAGAAACTCGTCCTTGTCGAAATAGTCGGCGACATCGCAGTCGACGAGATTCGCGATCTTGTCGGCGCGCGCCAGATTGTCGACCGCGATGACGCGCGACTCGCCGCGCGTGTTCAGCGCCTTGACGAGGTTCGCGCCGATGAAACCGGCCGCGCCGGTGACGACGATGTACACGGAAGTCTCCTGTCAGCCCGCTAAAGTTCCAGATCGATCCGGCCGACATTGCTGACGACGAACGGGACGCGCGGGGCGACCGCGCAGAGCAGCTCGTAGCCGACCGTCGACGCCGCGCTCGCGACGTCGTCCACCGGGAGTCCCTGGCCCCACAAAACCACCGGGCTCCCTACATCGGCCTCCGGCACGTCGGTCAGATCCACGGTGATCATGTCCATCGAAACACGCCCGGCGAGGCGCGCCTTCTTTCCGCACACGAGCACCGGCGTTCCGTTCGGCGCGTGGCGCGGATAGCCGTCGGCGTACCCGCCGGCGACGACGCCGATCCTGTGCGACCGCGACGCGGTATACGACGCGCCATATCCGACGTTGTCGTTGGGTCGCAGCGCCTGCACGGCGATGATCTCGGAGCGCAGCGTCATCACCGGCTGGACGCCGATGTCCTCCGCCGACTTGAACCGGAACGGCGATGCGCCGTACAGCATGATCCCCGGACGCACGATGTCGCCTCCCACTTCGGCGTGGCGGACGACGCCGGCCGAATTGGCGATCGAGCGCGGATACGGCAGGCCGCGACATGCGGCGTTGAACGCCGCGATCGGTTCGTCGAGCCCGTCGACCTCGTCGGCGCGCGCGAGGTGCGTCATCAGCCGCAGCACCGCCACGGAATCGCAATGGTTGAGGCGTTCGACGAGGCGAGGAGCATCGGCCGGCGAGACCCCGAGCCGGTTCATTCCGGTATTGATCTTGAAAAACACCTCGAGCGGCCGCACGAGGCTCGCCAGCTCCAGCATTCGCACCTGCTGCTCGTTGTGGACGACAACCGCAAGCCGCCGCGCCGCGATCTCCGGCAACTCGTCCGGAGTGAAGAATCCTTCGAGCAGCAGGATCCGCCGCGCGAAACGGGCGGCGCGCAACGCGATCGCCGTCTCGAGCTCGACGAGCGCGAGCGCGTCGGCGTCCTCCAGCGCCGGGAGCACCCGCATCAGGCCATGCCCGTAGGCATCGGCCTTCACGACCGCGAAGATCTGGGTGCCCGGCGCGAGTTCCCTCGCGCGGGCGAGGTTTCCCCGCAATGCCGGGAGGCTGAGCTGAGCATAAAGTGGACGGGCCATCGCGCGCGATCCTGGGAGTTGGGCGGTGGCCGTGGGATGACGGTGGGCGCGGCGAGCCTGGAAGCGTGCGCGGTTCTGGCCGGCGGGCAATCGTGGTATAAAGCGCAGGCGCGGGCGATAGTCAACAATTATACCGAATGCTCGCCACCCGCTTCGCGTTTTCCGCGGGGCTCCGGCCACGCCGCGGAGGATGATGAAGTCCGGCTTCTACACGATCATGGCGGCGCAGTTCTTCTCGTCGCTCGCCGACAACGCATTGCTGATCGCCGCGATCGCGATGCTCCGCGACCTGAACGAGCCGGGATGGATGACGCCAGCGCTGAAGCAGAGCTTCGTCCTCTCCTACGTCCTGCTGGCGCCGCTGGTCGGCGCGTTCGCCGACTCGATGCCGAAGGGCCAGGTGATGCTGATCACCAACGGCGTCAAGATCGTCGGCTGCATTCTCATGCTGTTCACGCTTCATCCGCTCGCCGCCTATGCGGTGGTCGGCATCGGCGCGGCAGCCTATTCGCCGGCCAAGTACGGAATCCTGACCGAGCTGCTGCCGCCGCAGCAGCTCGTCATCGCCAACGGCTGGATCGAAGGCACGACCGTGGCGTCGATCATTCTCGGCGTGCTGGCCGGCGGAATGCTGATCGGTCCCCGAGTGGCGACCTCTCTCCTCTTTTTCGACGTGCCCTTCATCGACACCGGAATCGAAACGCCGCCCGAGGCCGCGATCAGCGTCATCATGTTTTTCTATGTCGTGGCCGCCATCTTCAACTGTTTCATCCCCAATACGGGGGTCGACCACCGGATGGTCAACAGAAATCCGCTGTTCCTTGTCCGCGAGTTCACACACTGCGTGTCCCTGCTCTGGCGCGACAAGCTGGGCCAGGTGTCGCTCGCGACGACCACGCTGTTCTGGGGCGCCGGCGCGACGCTGCAGTTCATCGTGATCGACTGGGCCGCGAAGGCGCTCGGCCTCAACCTGTCGCAGGCGTCGATGCTGCAGGGCGTGGTGGCCGTCGGCATCGCGCTGGGCGCGGTGATCGCGGCGCGCTTCGTTTCGCTCCGCGGCGCGGTCAAGGTGCTGCCGATCGGCTTCACGATGGGCCTCATCGTGATGGCGATGATTTTCGTGACCGACATTCCGCTCGCGATGATCCTGATGGTCGGAATCGGCGCCTGCGCGGGCTTTTTCGTCGTGCCCATGAACGCCCTCCTTCAGCACCGCGGCCACGTGCTGATGGGCGCGGGGCATTCGATCGCCGTCCAGAACTTCAACGAGAACATCGGCATCCTGTTCCTGGTCGGCCTTTACGGGCTGATGGTGAGCTCCGGGCTCAGGGTCGAAACGGCGATCGTGCTGTTCGGCCTTTGCGTATCGGGAACGATGGCGCTCGTGATACTGCTCCATCGGCGGAACCAGTCGCGCGGCGATCAGCTGCACCTGGTCGGATCCGCGCCACCGGGCAAGGAGCAAGTGGCGAAGGCGGCGCGCGGCGCCGACGGCGACTGACACGTCCGCCCGCGGGCAGCGGCTAGTGTACTGAGTCAGAAGTTCCGAAGATAAAGGAACGGATGAAATCGACCGTCAGGCAAGGCGCGAGGCCGAAAGCGTACCTCGTGGTACGGTGAGGCCGAGTAGCGCGGCATGGCGGCCGATTTCGCCGTGAACTATCGAGCGAACTTCTGACTCAGTACACTAGAGCACGACCGGCCGGTTCGACAGCTCGTTGCCTCCCGTGCCCCGATCGCGCGGATAGTGTTGCGCGAGCAATGCGCTGATCTCCGCGATGCCGGCGACGACGCCTTCCGCGAAGCGCCCGTCGCGGAACGCCGCTTCCATCTTCCGGCACACGGACTCCCACGCGGCGCTGCCGACCACACGGTGAATGCCGCGGTCGGCGACGATCTCGACATCCCGGTCGGCGAGCAGCAGATAGACGAGGACGCCGCAATTCTCGTCCGTATCCCAGATTCGCAGCAGACCGAACACTTCCAGCGCGCGTTCGCGCGGGGTTACGCGGCGCAGGACATGCACCAATGGCAGTGACGGCTCGACGGCAAACCGCAACTGTCCGCGATGATGCTTTTCGCCTTCCGCGATGGCCGCCTCGATCTTTGCGAGCGCGGCCTTCGGAAATGCGCGCCGCACGCGGAAGTGGTCGGTCGCGAGGTGGCGGAAAAAGCGGGGGAGAATTCGTCCGGTCATCGTCGCGCCCTCGCTCACCAGCCCCCCGACGCACCACCGCCGCCGAAGCTGCCTCCGCCCCCGGAAAATCCGCCGCCGCCCGAGAAGCCGCCGCCCCCCGACGAGCCGCCGCCCCAGCCTCCGCCCGGGCCCCATCGGCCGCCCCTGCCCACGACGTCGGTCGCATTGCCGAAGAATATGATCACGACGAAGCCGACGATCGCGGCAATGACGGCGATGACGATCGAGCCCGCGACGATCCACGCGACAAAGGCGAGGATGCCCGCGCCAACGGTCGATCCGAGCAGCCGGCCGAAAATCGAGCGCAGGATGCCGCCGACGAACGTCGCGCCAATCAGCAGAATGATCAACGTGTCGGGATTGAACTTGGTGGCCGCCTTCCTGCGGTCTTCGGTCTTCGGCGGCGGGAGCGGCTCGCCCTTGCCGACGACGGCGATGATCCGGTCGACGCCGGCATTGATCCCCGCGGCGAATCGGTCCTGCCGGAACGATGGCGCAACGTCCTCGGCGATGATCCGGCGTGCCGTGACGTCGGTGAGCACGCCTTCGAGCCCGTATCCGACTTCGATCCGCATTTTCCTGTCGTTCTTCGCGACCAGAAACAATGCGCCGTTGTCCTGTCCCTTACGGCCGATCTTCCACTTCTCGGCGACCCGCAACGCGTAGGATTCGATCGGCTCGGGCTGCGTCGTCGGCACGACGAGCACCGCGAGCTGGTTCGACGTGCGGGTTTCCCAGTCGGCAAGCTTCGATTCGAGCGCGGCCACGTCCGCCGGCGCAAGCGTTTGCGTCATGTCGATCACGCGCGCCACGAGCGGCGGGATCGGCAGCAGGCCGTCGGTGCCCGCCTCCCACGCCTGCGCCCGAAGGCATGGCGCGGCCAGCGTCAACGCCGCCGCAAGCAGCAGCGCGCCGCCGCGCGCGATGCTCGCGCGAGCCATCGCATCCCATGACCGCGCGAGCGTTCTCAAAGCGGGATCAGTAGCCCTTCTTCAGGAGATCGCCCGCGGCGTCGGCGGCTGGCGCCCCCTTCGCGTCGGCCTTCGGCGCGGCGGGCACGGGTTGCGTCGCGGGCGCGGACGGCGTGCCGGTTGCGGGCCCGGTCGCAGGTTTGTTGAAATCGACCTTCGGCGGCGCGCTGACCGCCGCCTCGTTCTCGACGGTGAAGTTGGGCTTCACGTCCATCTTGAACACCATCGCGGTCAGGTTGGTCGGGAACTGCCGCACCGTCGTGTTGAAATCCTGGACGGACTTGATGTACCGGTTGCGCGCAACCGCGATCCGGTTTTCGGTGCCCTCTAGCTGCGCGGTCAGGTCGCGGAACAGCGCATCCGACTTGAGCTGCGGATAGTTCTCGGCGACGACCAGGAGGCGCGACAGGGCACCCTGCAGCTCGCCTTGCGCCTTGATGAATTTCTGGAACGCGACGGGATCGTTGACGAGCTCCGGCGTGGCCTTGATCGCGCCGACGCTGGCGCGCGCGTTGGTCACTTCGGTCAGCACCTTTTCTTCCTGAGCGGCGTAGCCCTTCACCGTGTTGACGAGGTTCGGGACGAGGTCCGCGCGGCGCTGGTACTGGTTCAGCACCTCGGACCAGGCGGCCTTGACGCCTTCGTCCTGGCGCTGCAGGTCGTTGTAGCCGCACCCCGCGAGCACGAGCGTGGCGAGAACGGCGAGAAGGCCGGCGATTTTTCGAATCATGTTTCCTCCAGACGGGGCATGGTTACCAGCGTTGCGACGGCACGCAGTCAGATGGGGCCGGGAAGGCAAGAATGCAAGCGCAAAGTCGACGCGCTCGCTCAGGGGCTTCGGGTCGCGCCGGCCGTCGGATCGACGGCCGCGCCCGCAGTCTGCAGCATGCGCCGGGCGAACAGCAAATCCTCCCATGCCTTCGCCTTGTCCGGCAAGTTGCGCAGCAAATAGGCCGGATGGTAGGTGACGACGAGCGGCACGCCCCGGTACCGGTGAAGGCGGCCGCGCAGGCTCGCGATCGTCGCCTCCGTTCCGAGCAGCGTCGTCGCCGCGCTCTTGCCCAGCGCGACGATCAGCTTGGGCCGGATCAGCGCGACCTGGCGGTCGAGGTACGGGCGGCACGATTCGACCTCGCGCGGCTCCGGCGTGCGGTTGCTGGGCGGCCGGCACTTGAGGACATTCGCGATGTAGACATACTCGCCGCGCGTTAGACCCAGCGCCGCGAGCATGTTGTCGAGGAGCCTGCCGGCCTGCCCCACGAACGGCTCGCCCTTGGCGTCCTCTTCGCTTCCCGGCGCTTCGCCGACGAACAACCATTCGGCGTGGATGTCGCCGACGCCAGGCACCGACTTCTTCCGGGTCCGCGCGAGGCTGCAAGCCGTGCACGCGTCGACATCCGCGGCGAAGTCGCGCCATTCGAGCGTCGCGATGCGCGCCATGCGGGCATCGGGCGGAAGTCCCGTTTCGTCGGCGGGACCCTCCGCGCTCGTTCGCAGGGCGGCGGTCGATTCGCGGGCCGGTTGCTCCGAAGGACGCGTCCGACGCTCGCGGAGCCGCCAGGTCGGCGTGAGGCCGAGCTCGGTCAGGATTTCGTCGCGATCGGGCATGTCGAGGGAGGATTCGTCTAGCGGGACGGCATTTCGCCGCCAAGCGCGCGCCGCATCACGAGCGCGTCCTCGCGCTCGGCGTCGGTGGCGGCGCCGGGATAGTAGCCGACACGGCGCGCGACAGGTGCGAATCCCTCGGTCTCGTACAGCGATATCGCCGCGACATTCGAAGCGCGAACCTCGAGGAAGATCTGCTCGGCGGCGAGCCGTCGCGCGTCGTCGACGAAGCGCCGGAGCAGCGTGCGGCCCAGACCCTCGCGGCGCGCGTCGGGCACGACGGAGAGGTTGAGGATCTGCGCTTCGCCCGGGGCCCACATCAGCACGCCATAGGCGACGATCCGGCATTCGCGCTCGCCGACACACGCTGAATAGCCGGCGGCGAGCGCGTCGCGAAAGTTGCCCATCGTCCACGGCGCGGCGTGAATCTGCGCCTCCAGCGCCGCGACGTACGCGAGATCCGCCTCGCACAGCGGCCGCCACGCGAGTTCCGGTCTCGGGAGGTGAATCGGGAGTCTCGCCATGCGCGACCGGCGGTCAGAGTCTGACGCCGGCTTCCTGTTCGGCCGACGTCAGCGCCACGCGGTGGCGGACATAGAGCGGCAACGCGTCGGCGGCCGCGACGCCCTCGCCCGCCGCAAGCCGCGGCAATGCAAGCTCGCCGATCGCCTGCGCGGCCGGCCGCGCGTCGGTGGCCGTCTGCGCAAGATCGAGTTGCGCGGCCAGCGCGGGGTACGAGGCCAAGCCGTTGCCGGCGCCCCTCCAGGTCCCTTCGCCGAGCGAACGCGCGTGAACCACTCCGGCCGGCGGGACGACCGCGGGTGCCGCGACTTCCCGCCACCCGCCGCCATCTCGAGCATACGCGGCCACGTAGACTTCCCGCATCCGCGCGTCGAGACAAGCGAGGACGTGGTCCCAGCCCCGCGCTCGAAACACGTCCTGGGCTATCGCCGCGAGCGTGGGCACCGGAACGACGGGCAGATCGGCGCCCAGCGCCAATCCCTGCGCGACGCCGCAGGCGATTCGAACGCCGGTGAACGAACCGGGCCCGGCGCCGAACGCGATGCCGTCGAGGTTGCGCAGCGACCAGCCCGCCTCGGCAAGCACGGCATCCACGAGCGGCAGCACGCGTTCCGAGTTCGCCTGCCCGGCCTTCTCGTCGCGGGCGTGCCACCGCGCGCCGTCGCCGACGGCCACGCTGCACCATTCCGTCGACGTGTCGAGTGCAAGCAGGCGCATGGGTCAAATTCTACGCGACCGGCCGCAAAACGCCGTTCGCGCATTCGGGGACCGCTCCGTCCGCACAGTTACAATCGGCGAATCCCGCCCCACGGCCACCGACATGTCCGCGCGCGCCCATCGCAACGCACAGCACTCCCCGTCGCCGCCGGTCGTCGTGACGGTCGGCTCGCTCGACCAGGAAGGGCGTGGAATCGCCCGCGTCGACGGCAAGGCCGTTTTTGTCGAGGGGGCCCTGCCGGGCGAAATCGTCGCGATCACGACGCTCAAGCGCAAGCCGACCTACGAAATCGCGCGTGCCGACGCGATCGTGAAGGCCAGTCCCGCCCGCGTCGAACCGCGCTGTCCGCATTTCGGCATTTGCGGCGGCTGCTCGATGCAGCACTTCGACGCCAGTGCGCAGGTTGCGGCGAAGCAACGCACGCTGGAGGACGCGCTTTGGCATCTCGGGCGCGTGCGTCCTGTACAGCTCATGCCGCCGATCCACGGCCCCGCGTGGGAGTACCGGCACCGGGCGCGGCTTTCCGTTCGCCATGTCGCGAAAAAGGGGGGCGTGCTGGTCGGCTTCCACGAGCGGAAATCGAGCTACGTCGCCGACATGACGTCCTGCCGGGTCCTGCCGCGCCGGATTTCGGATTTGCTCCCGAAGCTGCGCGCGCTCATCGGCGAGCTGACCGTGCGCGACCGCCTGCCGCAGATCGAGCTGGCGATTGGCGACGGGGCGGCGGCGGCGCACGTGCTCGTGCTCCGGATCCTGGCGCCGCTCGGAGGCGCCGACGAGGCGGCGCTCGCGGCCTTCGCCACTGCGCACGGGGTGCAGTTCTATCTGCAGCCCGACGGTCCGGACACTGCGACGCCGTTGCAACCCGCCGGGTCCGAGCTCGCGTACACGCTGCCCGAATTCGATCTCGTGTTCCCGTATTCCCCTACGGAATTCACCCAGGTCAATCCGGCGATCAATCGCGTGCTGGTTCGCCGCGCGCTCGCCTTGCTGGACCCGCGTCCCGGCGAGCGCGTCGCCGACTTCTTCTGCGGGATCGGCAACTTCACGCTGCCGATCGCGCGCCGCGGCGCGACAGTCGTCGGAATCGAAGGCAGCCCCACGCTCGTGCGCCGGGCCGAGGAGAACGCCGCGCGGAACGGGCTCACTGCCCTGGCAACGTTTCGCGTCGCGAACCTGTTCGACGTGACGCCGGAGCGCATCGAGGCGCTGGGAGTGGTGGACAAGATACTCGTCGACCCGCCGCGGGAAGGGGCGATCGCGCTCGTCAAGGCGCTGCCCGGCGATGGCCTGCCGCGGCGCATCGTCTACGTCTCGTGCAATCCGGCGACGCTCGCGCGCGACGCGTCAGTGCTGGTCCACGATCATGGATACACGCTGGCCGCGGCCGGCATCGTCAACATGTTCCCGCACACGGCGCACGTCGAGTCGATCGCGGTCTTCGAGCGCTGACCCCGGCATCGCCGGAGTCGGCGATCCACCAAAAAAAAAGGGGCAACTTGCGTCGCCCCGTAAATCGCTGTTGGTACCCGTTCAGTCACGCTGCCCCGAAAACACCAGGAGCAGATTCAACAAACTGATGAAGATATTGTACACGCTCAGGAACAGATTCAACGTGGCCATCACATAATTCGTCTCGCCGCCCCGGACGATGTTGCCAAGGTCGTGCAGCAGGTAGAGCGAGAAGATCAGGACCGCGACCGCGGAGATCGTCACGGACAGCGCCGGCATTTGGAAGAAAATGTTGGCGAGCGACGCCACGATCAGCAGGACCAGGCCGACGAACAGGAATTTGCCGAGGAATGCGAAGTCCCGCTTGGTCACGGTCGCGTACGCCGCCAGCGAGAAGAAGACCGCCGCGGTCAGGCCGCCCGACAACGCGACCAGCTGCCCGCCATTGCGGAATCCGGCGGCGACCGTCAGGATCGGCGTCAGCATCAGCCCCGCGATGAACGTGAAGCCGAACAGCGCGAAAACGCCCCAAGCGCTGTTGCGCAGGCGGGTGACGACGAACAGGGAGCCGATCATCGCGCCGAACATCAGCAGCGGCGTCATGATGGGCGCGGCCTTGAACAACGCGATGAAATTCAATTGCATGCCGGCGAGCGCACCGGCGACGGTCGGCAGCATCGACAGGGCGAGGAGCCAATACGTGTTGCGAAGCACGCGGCTGATGTCGACGGCGGTTTCCACCGTCGACGGCGATGGCGACGGCGACGCGCCGGGTATGAGGACGGGCTCGAATTTGCGATCCATGTTTTCTCCTTGCGGAAGCGCTTGCGGTCCGAAGCGGACCCAACAGAACGATTAGACTAACAGAAATGCCACCCGTTCCGCCGGCGGGTGCCA
>JANMBN010000219.1:0-2522 GCA_031360485.1 Betaproteobacteria bacterium
GCGGCTGTTGAGTGCCGTCTGCGCAAGTTTCCGGCGCGCAGGCGTCACCAAGGTGCGGACGATGCTCGCGCGCGACAACACGCTGGTCCTGTCCTTTTTCCGCGGCCAGGGCATGATGGCCGGACCGTTCATCCCGCTGGAGATGGATCTTCGGGACTGACGGAACGCGCGCGAAACACGCCGTATCCACGCCATGAAACTGCAGAAGAACAGTTCGCTCGCCATCTACAGCGTGCTCGAATTCGCCGCCGATCCGACGCGCCACATCTCCGCCGCGGAGATCGCCGCCAAATACGGGGTTTCGGCCCATCACCTGGCCAAGGTGCTCTCGGAGCTCGTTCGTGCCGGCTTCGTCGAATCGGTGCGCGGCGTGGGGGGCGGATACCGCTTCGCCGGCAACGCGCGCAGGCTCACGCTGATGGACGTGATCAAGACATTCGAAGCGCCGGGTCTGCCCGATGGCGGCCGGCCCGAGCCCGTCGACCTCACGCCGGTCGGCAGTGCGCTCTCCGCCGTCCTGGCGGAAATCGACGAAATCGCCAAGGCAACATTGTGTTCGATCACGCTCGCGACCATGCTGCGGCTGATAGAGCGGCAGCAACGCGGCGCCGCGCGGCCGGCGCAACGCCGCAAGCCGCGTTCGGCACGGGTCGCCAAGGCGTGAACCGGGGCGCCCGCGCGTCGGGCACGACGCAGGCGGCGGACCCGGGTCACCTGGCGCGGTGGTGATAGGCGTGCGGTTGCCGTCGCGGGCGCGGGAACACGGGGTTCGATGCGACTCTGCCGCACGGTCTTTTCGCCACCGCGGGCGCGGGAAGCCGTGCCTGACGCTAATTTTCGAGCGCAGCGGCAACGGCGACACGCAATGACGCGGCCGCTTCGTGACTTCCGGCACGGCCGCCGGGACGATGAGCGTCCAGGATGCGGCGAAAGTTCGCGCTGCCGGCGGCGTGAGTGTCGCCGTAGCCTTTGCGCAGCCGTGGCAGCCGTGCGATCTCCAGCGCGACCTCGAGGGCCGGCGTCGCCTCCGCGGCGAGCGTCGCCGCCACGGCGCCAATCCAGTCGTCGATCGCCGTCTGCTCGCGCGCGAAGCGCAGCGAGTAGGGACGCAGCGGCCGCAGCGCCGCGGCGAGGCGCAGCGCGAGCGCGCCGGCCACCGACGACGTCTGCAACTCGAGGCCGCCGCCGCGCGAGGGCTGCGGGCCGGCCGCGAGCGATCGCTTCTCGAGCCACGCGCCGAGCCGGCGGGGCATGATCGCCGCGAACTCGTGCACGCCGGGCTTGAATGCATCGTAGATGCGAACGACGTCGCCCGCGCCCGCCGCGACTTCGGCGCGAATGCGGGTCTGGCGCGACGCGCGCGCCTTCTGCGCAGCGACGCGAATGACGTCCTCGTAGCACATCCACAACGCAAGGTGGCGTGCGGTCTCGCGCGCGACTTCGCCCGCGCCGCCCGCGCCGCCCGCGGTGCGGGAGGCGGCCGCGGCTTCAGCCTCTACGATGCGCTCGACACGATCGAGGTAACGTGCCGCGTAGCCGGCACCCTGGTATTCGAAGGCGCGCGCAGCGCCCAGCCGCGCGAACTCGGCGACGCGCGAGGGGAGCCCGGCGACCCGCTGCGCGAGCGACGGTGGCAGCCGCGCGATCGCCTCGCCGGGTGTGGCGGGGGCGGAAAGCCGGACGTTCGCCGCGCGGCCGCGGCCGGCAGCACACGCGTGGGCCTCGCCGAAGGCCGCGAGGCTCGCCGCGACGCCCTTGCCGGCGGCGCGGATCGCCCCTTCGCAGGTTTCGCGCGAAAGCGGCAGCGCCCCGCTCCCGGCAACGGCACCGAACAGGACCGCGCTGATCGCGGCGCCGTGGCGCGCGCGCACGCTTTCCATGTCGAACAACACCGCGTGCCGCGCCAGCTCCTGCACGGCAGCGACGATCCGGTCGCCGTCGAATCGGCCGTCGCCTCCGTTCATCTTCTCGCGGGTCGTGTAGGCACGATGCGTCGACGCGACGACGGTCGTGCGCGCCGGCGTGCACATTCCGCGTTCGAGCATCCGCGCGGCTTCGAGCAACTCGGCGCAGACCAGCACGTCGACGCAGCCCGCAACGGGCATCAGCGCGAAGACCGGCTCGGCATCGCGCGGCGGCGCGAGCTCGACATAGTAGGTCGTGGCGCCCGTGCGCTGCGAGACGCCCGGTGTCGAGGTCGCCTGCACGGCGAATCCCTCGGAGCGCGCCGCCTGGACGATCCAGTCGGTGAGCACGCCGCCGCCCTGGCCGCCGAGCGCAGCGATCAGCAGCGTCAGCGGTTGGCCGCGTTCGGACGCGTCATGGTCTTGCGCAACGGCGCTCATTCAATCAGCACAACTTGCGTCGCCCACGACCGCACGCGCGCGATGAAGCGCTCCCACGCGCTGGCGTTGGCGACGATCTCGACGCGATAGAACGACGGGCACAGCGCCGCGGCCCGCGCGACATCGCCGCACAGCCCGCAGCCGACGCAGCCGGAGTCGACCGTGGTCACCGGATCG
>JANMBN010000238.1:0-9254 GCA_031360485.1 Betaproteobacteria bacterium
GGCCAGCAGCCCGGTGACATGACCCTGCCCGGCGGGCAGACGATCAACATCCGCCAGATGATGGGGCGCAAGAGTTAAGAAGCGCCACGTTTCACCACGACACGAACGATGAGAGCCGACATGCCGCACAACCTGCACAACACGCTTCAGGAATTCAAGCTCGCGTCCGGCGCCACCGGCCAATTCTATTCGCTGCCCGCGCTCGAGAAGGCAGGCGTCGGCCGCGTCTCGCGGCTGCCGGTGTCGATTCGCATCGTGCTGGAAAGCGTGCTCCGCAACTGCGACGGCAAGAAGGTCGCCGCCGAGCACGTGCGCCAGCTCGCCAACTGGAAGCCGACCGGGGCTCGCTCGGACGAGATTCCATTCGTCGTCGCCCGCGTCGTGCTGCAGGACTTCACCGGCGTGCCGCTGCTCGCCGACCTCGCCGCGATGCGCAACGTCGCCGCGGACATGGGCAAGAATCCCAAGGCCATCGAGCCGCTCGTGCCGGTCGATCTCGTCGACGACCATTCGGTGATGATCGACTACTACCGCCGCCCCGACGCGCTCGACCTCAACATGAAACTCGAGTTCGCGCGGAATGCCGAGCGCTACGAATTCATGAAGTGGGGGATGCAGGCGTTCGCCACGTTCAAGGTCGTGCCGCCGGGCATCGGCATCGTCCATCAGGTGAATCTCGAATACCTGGCCCGCGGCGTGCACGAGAAGGGCGGCGTCTACTATCCGGACACGCTCGTCGGCACCGACAGTCACACGACGATGATCAACGGCATCGGCGTCGTCGCGTGGGGCGTGGGCGGCATCGAGGCGGAAGCCGGGATGCTGGGCCAGCCCGTCTATTTCCTCACGCCCGACGTCGTCGGCGTCGAACTCACGGGCAAGCTCAACGAGGGCATCACCGCCACCGATCTCGTGCTGACGGTCACCGAAATGCTGCGCCGGGAGAAGGTCGTCGGCAAGTTCGTCGAGTTTTTCGGCGCGGGCACCGCATCGCTCGCCGTGCCGGACCGGGCAACCATCGCCAACATGGCGCCCGAATACGGCGCCACGATGGGGTTCTTCCCGGTCGACGACGCGACCATCGATTACCTGACGGCCACCGGACGCACGCCGGTGGAGATCGACGCATTCGCCTCCTACTTCAAGGCGCAGGGCCTCTACGGCATACCCGCGGCTGGCGAGATCGACTACACGAAAGTCCTGAAGCTCGACCTTTCGTCGATCAAGGCCTCGCTCGCCGGACCGAAGCGCCCGCAGGATCGCATCGAATTGGGCAGCCTCAAATCGACGTTCACGCAGCTCTTCAGCAAGCCGGTTGCCGAGAACGGATTCGCGCAGCCGGCCGAAAAGCTCGCCCGCCGGTATTCGACCGCACCCTCGGCGGCCGGCGTCGCAGCCACGGCAGACGCCATCGCGGCCGTCCCGGGCAACGGCCAGCCGCGCAACGTCGTGGAGATGGTCGACAACCACCCCACGCCGGATCGCGTGACGGGCGCTGTCGGCAAGCCCGTGGAAATCGGCAACGGCGACGTGCTGATCGCGGCGATCACGTCGTGCACGAACACGTCGAATCCCGGCGTGCTGCTTGCGGCCGGACTGCTCGCGAAAAAGGCCGTCGAGAAGGGTCTCACGGTCAAGCCGCATATCAAGACCTCGCTCGCTCCGGGCTCGCGCGTCGTGACGGATTACCTGACGAAGGCCGGCCTGCTGCCCTATATGGAGAAGCTCGGTTTCGGCGTCACGGCGTATGGCTGCACGACGTGCATAGGCAACGCCGGCGACCTCACGCCGGAGTTCAACGAAGCGATCATCAGCAACGATCTCGTGTGCGCCGCCGTGCTATCCGGCAACCGCAACTTCGAGGCGCGGATCCACCCGAACCTCAAGGCGAATTTCCTCGCATCACCGCCGCTCGTCGTCGCGTACGCCATCGCCGGCACGGTGCTGAAAGACCTGACGACCGAGCCGGTCGGGATCGGCAAGGATGGGCCCGTTTATCTGAAGGACCTATGGCCGACCTCGCACGAGATCGCCGCGGTGATGAGCTTCGCGAAGAACCCGGCGATCTATCGCGCGCTCTACGGCGACGTCGGCAACGCCAATCCGCTGTGGGGCACGATCGCCGGGGCGAAAGGACAGGTCTACAACTGGCCCGCTTCGACGTACATCGCGAAGCCGCCATTCTTCGACGCCTTCAAGATGACGACGACGCGCGGCGGCGACGTCCGCGGTGCGCGCGCGCTCGGAATTTTCGGCGACTCGGTGACCACCGACCACATCAGTCCCGCCGGCTCGATCAAGCCGACCTCCCCGGCCGGCGCCTATCTGCTCGAGCACGGCGTGCCGGTTGCCGACTTAATCAGCTACTGCTCCAGCCGTGGCAATCACGAAGTGATGATGCGCGGCACCTTCGCGAATGTCCGGATCAGGAACATGATGCTGCCGACCAGGGCGGATGGCACCCGCGAGGAAGGCGGCGTCACCGTTTTCCAGCCTTCGGGCGAAAAGCTGCCGATCTACAACGCTGCGATGCGCTATGTCGCGCAAGGCACGCCGACGGTCGTCTTTGGCGGCGAGGAATACGGCACCGGATCGTCGCGCGACTGGGCGGCCAAGGGCACGCAGCTCCTCGGCGTCAAGGCAGTCGTTGCGAAGAGCTTCGAGCGCATCCACCGGTCGAATCTCGTCGGCATGGGCATGCTTCCGTGTCAGTTCAAGGGGAGCGACACGTGGACCTCGCTCGGCATCAAGGGGGACGAGACATTCGATATCACGGGAACCGAGGCGGGGATCAAGCCGCAGATGGACGTGACGCTGACGATCCACCGCAGCGACGGGTCGGCGAAAAGCGTTCCCGTGCTGCTGCGGATCGACACGCCGATCGAGGTCGACTACTACCTCAATGGCGGGATTCTGCCGTTCGTCCTGCGCGAGCTGATGGCGAGCGCAGCGTAGCCGAACGCGACCGCGTCGGGCCGGGGTTTGATCTCCGGTCCGTTTGACTCCGCCGATTCGCGCCGTGCCTACCGCGTCCGGCTTGCCACGCCGCATCGGCAACGGCACGATGGTCGCGCTGATCGGCTGCTGGCTGATGCTGCAACCGATCTCGACCGATCTCTATCTGGCGTCGCTGCCAGGATTGACCCAGACATTCGCGGCGTCGATCAATACGGTGCAGCTGACGTTGTCCGTCTGGGTCGCGGCCTTCGGCACGATGCAGCTCGTCGCCGGCCCGTTGTCGGACCGCTACGGGCGCCGGCGCGTGCTGACCGCGGGGCTCGGTCTGTACGTCGCGGCGAGCGTCGCGTGCGCGCTGGCGCCGACGATCGAGGCGCTGATCGCCGCGCGCCTCGTCCAGGCGATCGGCTGCTGCGCGGTGGTCGTCGCGGCGCGCGCGATCGTGCGCGACGTCTACGAGCCGCAGGCGGGCGCCAGGGCGTTCGCCCAGGCGTCGACGATACTCGCGATCGGCCCGATCGCCGGCCCGATCCTCGGCAGCCTGCTCGAAGTCCGTTTCGGACATCGCGCCGCGTTTGTCGCGCAGGCGATGTTCGCGAGCGTGCTCCTGGCCGCGACGCTCGCCAGGCTGGTCGAGACCAACCGTCATCTCGACCCCGGCGCGACGCGGCTTCGCGTGAGCTTGGCCAACTACGGATTTGTGCTGCGGTCACCCGAGTTCCTCGCCTATACGCTGGTCGGCAGCGCCTCCTACGGAGGACTGTTCGCGTTCATCTCGGGGTCGTCGTTCGTGCTGATCCGCGTGCTGGGCGTCCCTACGGCCTACTTCGGCGCCGCCTTCGCGTTCTGCGTGTGCGGCTACCTCGTCGGCACGATCGTGTGCCGCTTCCGATTGTCGCGAATGAGCGTCCAGCGCACGCTGCGGGCGGGTGCCACGCTTTCGCTTGCGAGCGGGATGACGATGGCGGCGCTGGCCGCCGCTGGCGTTCATCATTGGGCCGCGGTGCTCGGGCCGGGGTTCGTCTTCCTGCTTGCCCACGGCATCAATTTTCCCTGCGGGCAGGCGGGGAGCATTGCCTCGTTTCCGCGCCACGCCGGGGCGGCCGCCGGCCTGTTCGGATTCATCGTCATGGCCGTTGCGGCGCTGACCGGCTCGTGGATCGGCGCATCGCACAACGGAACCGTCTATCCGCTCGTCTTCACGATGGCGGGATTCACGCTGATGATGTTCGTTACCGTGTTCGGCTGGGTCGCGCGGCTCGGTGCTGTGGTCCTTCCGCCGGCATCGATCGGCCCCGACAGCGGCGACCTGCCGATCTAGGCAGCCGGCTGATTTCGAGCTATAATATCGGGTTAACGGTTGCCCGAAATGTCCCGAACCACCGAAGGGCGGCCGTCGAACTGCAATTTCCCGCACACCGATACAGGAGAGGTTGATGAAATCCCGTTTGCTGATCGCAATGACCGCGTTGGCGCTCGCCACAACCATGGCTGCCTGCGGCCAGGATTCAAGCAAGGCCGCTGCCGACGCGAAGAAGGCTGCGTCCGAAGCCGCCGACAAGGCGAAGGAAGCCGCCGTGAAGGCAGCCGAGGCCACGAAGGACGCGACGAAGGAAGCCGCGGACGCGACCAAGGACGCCGCCGTCAAGGCTGCCGACGCCACCAAGGAGGCCGCGGGCAAGGCCGCCGACGCCACCAAGGACGCGGCCGTCAAGGCGGCGGACGCCACCAAGGATGCGGCCACCAAGGCCGTCGACGCCGCGAAGAACACAGCGGCGCCCAAGAAGTAGCGCGACGCGGGCCTCTGGTCAGGAAAGCGCCGGCGCGATGCCGGCGTTTTTCATGCCCTGCTCGACGCTCACGCGGCTTTGGGTGCGGCCCGGCGCGCGATCCACCGCGTCAGCGGCTTCCACTGCTGCCAGTCATGCTCGCCGCGTGACCGCGGCAGATCGAATACCGAGGCACCGTCTCGCGCGCAATGCACATAGACCTGGGTGGCTCTGAGGTGCGCGACGAGCGGAAAGTCGTATGCCTGCAGAAACTGGTCAAGCTCGGCCGCGCTCAGCGTCCGGGCATCCACGCGCATGGCCACAATCCCGGTCGATAGCGCGCCCTCCTTCACCGCCTTGTAATGCTGGATCGCGGTGAAGAAGTGACGGGTGGCTGCCATGTCGAACGCCGACGGCGTCAGCGGCACGAGCATCACGTCGGCGCGCCGCACCGCTTCGCGCAAGTCGTCGCCGTGGATGCCGGCCGGCGTGTCGACGACGAGCCAATGCGCGCCGCTCTCCTTCACCTCGCGCCGTGTCGCGTCCGGCGCGGCGGCGACGATGCGTGGGAACAGCGCCGGACGCCGCGCGAGCCATTCCGACGCCGAGCGCTGCGGATCGAGGTCCTGCAATGCAACGCGCTGGCGCTTGCCCGCGAGCCAACCGGCGATATTGGTGGCGAGCGTCGTCTTGCCGCTGCCGCCCTTCGGATTGGCGACGAGAATCGTCTGCATCGGAACCCCCCTTGACCGCAAATGGCCGCAAAGGCGCAATGTTAGCGCCAATTCGCCCTCTCACCGGTAGAATGGAAGCGCCATGGACGACGACGCCAGTACCCGCACCGGCCTCGATTCATCGGCCGCGACCGCGGTGCGCCCATCCGCGTCGCCGTCCGACCCGCGGAAGGCCGAATTCGAGGCCAACAAGCTTCGGAAACGTCTGCGCCGGCAGGTCGGCGAGGCGATCGGCGACTACGCACTGATAGCGCCCAACGATCGCGTCATGGTCTGCGTGTCCGGCGGCAAGGACAGCTATGGCCTCCTCGACATCCTTCTGCGGTTGAAGGACCGCGCGCCGTTCGCGTTCGAAGTCGTCGCGGTCAACCTCGATCAGAAGCAACCGGGGTTCCCCGCCGAAGTGCTTCCGCGCTACCTCGAATCGCGCGGCGCTCCTTTCCGGATCGTGGAGCAGGACACCTATAGCGTCGTCAAGCGCGTGATTCCCGCAGGCGGTACGATGTGCTCGCTGTGCTCGCGGCTGCGTCGCGGCGTGCTGTACCGGGTCGCGGGCGAGATCGGCGCGACCAAGATCGCACTGGGGCATCACCGGGACGACATCCTCGCGACGTTTTTCCTGAATCTGTTCTTCGGGGGAAAACTGAAGACGATGCCGCCGAAGCTCGTGTCGGACGACGGCCGGCACGTCGTGATCCGGCCGCTCGCCTACGTGCGGGAGCGCGACCTCGCCCGTTATGCGGAGCTCAACGATTTTCCGATCATCCCCTGCAATCTCTGCGGGTCGCAGGAGCACCTCCAGCGCAGACAGGTCACGCTGATGCTGCGCGAGTGGGAGAAGAGGCATCCCGGCCGAATCGAATCCATCTGCAACGCGCTGGGCAAGGTCGTCCCGTCGCACCTCATGGATCGCGAGCTGTTCGATTTCGGCGCCGTGCGCGCAACCGGCCGCGGCGAGGCGGACGGCGACCTCGGTTTCGACGTCGATCCCGTGCTCGAGCGAGCGACGGAGCTCGCCGCCGCCGGCGCTGCGCCGGGCGCCATGGCCATCCGTACGGCGCGCGCCCCGGCGGCCGGCGACTGAACGCCGCATCCGGCGGCAATGCACCGCGCCATCGGCTCCCATCGAATCGCGGCGATGACATCTTTCTCCTTGCGCTCCCGGATAACCTGCCGATTCGGCACGCTGATGCTCGCGCTGGCGCTGATCGGAGCGGCGTGCCCCGCATCGAGTCAGGCGCCCGATCCCGCTGCACGCGCACCCGCGCTGACCGGTTTGCCGTTGCTGAAGGCGTTGCGCAACGGCGGCTATGTCCTCTACTTCCGCCACACGTCGACCGATTTCGGCCAGAACGACGAGAAGATGACCGGCTTCGAGGACTGCGCGAGCCAGCGCAATCTCACCGACGCCGGGCGCCGCGAGGCGCGCGCGATAGGCGCTTCGATCCGCGCTCTCGGCATCCCTATCGGCGACGTGCTCGCGAGCCCGTTCTGCAGGACGCGAGAGACCGGCGAATTGATCTTCGGCCGTGCGCAGGCGACGCCGGCCGTGCGCGGCGGACCCGCGCAGGCGGACGCCGATCGTTACGCCGAACTGCAAAAGCTGCTGGCCACGCGCGTGACGCCCGGGGTGAATCTCGCGATCACGAGTCACGGAAATCCGTTCGTCGCCGTTGCCGGGGGTCCGTACCTGGCCGAAGGCGAAGCCGCGGTCGTCGAGCCGCGCGGAACGGACGGCTTCCGCGTGATCGCGCGGATCAGGAAGGACGGCTGGATGGCATTGGCGGAACAGTAGCGGCGCGCGGAACGGCCGCGCCGCCCGATCACTTCACCGTATCCTTGTCCTGTCCATAAAGGATCGCGCGCGACCGCGCGTCGTTGACCGTGGGCTTCACGTTGATCCTGGGCGCCAGCGCATACGCGCGTTTCACCGCCGGCCGCGCGGCGATTTCCGCCATCCACCGTGCAAGGTGCGGGAACGCGGTGATGTCCTGCCCCTGGCGCTCCGGCTGCACCCACGGATAGCAGGCGATGTCGGCAATCGAGTATTCGCCGGCGATGAACGCGCGGTCGGCGAGCCGCTTGTTGAGCACGGCGTAGAGCCGGCCCGTTTCCCGGACGTACCGGTCGGTTGCGTAGGAGATCCTTTCGGGCGCGTAGTGGCGAAAGTGGTGGTTTTGTCCGGCCATCGGCCCGAGCCCGCCCATCTGCCAATACAGCCACTGCAGGCACTCCCAGCGCCCGCGGAATCCCCCGGGCAGGAAACGGCGCGACTTCTCGGCGACGTACTCGAGAATGGCGCCGGACTCGAACAGCGACAGCGGCGCGCCGCCGTCGGCCGGCCGGTGATCGACGATCGCGGGAATCCGGTTGTTCGGCGAAATCGCGAGAAACGCGGGATCGAATTGATCGCCCTGGCTGATGTTGACCGGCTTGACCGTGTACGGCAGTCCCGTCTCCTCGAGCAGGATCGTGACTTTGTGGCCGTTGGGCGTCGTCCAGTAATAGAGGTCGATCATCGCCGGTTATCGAAGCGCGGGAATCAGAATGTGCCCGGATAACCGCCGCCGTCGATCAGGATATTCTGACCGACGATGAAACCGGCGTGCACGCTGCAGAGGAACGCGCACGCCGCACCGAACTCCTCGATCGTGCCGAAGCGCCCCGCCGGATTGGCATCGCGGCCCGCCTGCAAGACTTCTGCGAACGGCTTTCCGGTCGCCTTCGCCCGCGCCTCGATCGTCGCCCGCAGGCGGTCGGTCTCGAACGGGCCAGGCAAGAGGTTGTTGATCGTCACGTTGTGTCCCGCGACTTTCCGCGCGACGCCGGCGACGAATCCGGTCAGTCCGGAGCGCGCACCGTTCGAGAGGCCGAGGACGTCGATGGGCGCTTTCACCGCGGACGACGTGATGTTGACGATGCGGCCGAACTTGCGCGCGATCATGCCGTCGACCGTCGCCTTGATGAGCTCGATCGGCGCGAGCATGTTGGCGTCGAGCGCGCGAATCCACGCCGCGCGGTCCCAGTCGCGGAAATCGCCCATCGGCGGGCCGCCGGCATTGTTGATCAGGATGTCCGGTTCGCCGCAAGCCGCCAGCGCCGCGCCGCGGCCCTCGGCCGTCGTGATGTCGCACACGACGTGGCGCACCGGGCGGCCCGCGCGGGCGCCGATTTCCGCGGCGGCGCGCCGCAGCACATCCTCGGTGCGCGCGAGAATGGTCACGTCGCAACCCGCGTCGGCGAGCGCCTGCGCGCAGCCGCGACCGAGCCCTTTGCTCGATGCGCAGACAAGCGCGCGCTTGCCGGCGATGCCGAGGTCCATCGTCAGGTCGTCTGCTGAGCGGGCGTTCCCGGTTCCGTGCGCGCGCGGCGCATCTGGAGGACCGTGCCGATGGCGATGGCGAGGCACGCTGCTACCGCAAAGAACATCTCGCGCGCAAGCTCGTGGTCGAGCATGAAACCGAGCAGAATGGGGCCGATCGTCCCGCCGATGTCGAGACCCGAATAGACGAATCCGTACACGCGGCCCGCCGCGCCCGCGGGGGTCGCCTTGCGCACGATCAGATCGCGCGAGGGTCCGGTGACGCCGAGCGCGAAGCCGACCGTCGCCAGCAGCGGCAGGACCGCGGCCAGCGCGAGGGGCGCGGTGGCGACGGCGACCAGCAATACCGCGGCCGTGAATAGCCCGGCGGCCGCGGCGCGGGCATGCCGCGGCGGTTTCGCGGCGTGGTAGGCGCCGGGGAGGTTACCCGCCAAGCCGCCGGACAGGTGCGCCGTGAGCGCCGGGGTCGCC
>JANMBN010000247.1:0-12426 GCA_031360485.1 Betaproteobacteria bacterium
CTTGCGCAGACGGCACTCAACAGCCGCGAGCCGATCCCGGCCAGACGGAAACCGGGATCGACGTCGATCGCAAACACCCAGCCGCAGGGCGTCGAACCATACTCCCAGTCGCGCACTTCGCCGATGATGAAACCACGCACGCGGCCGCCCACCACGGCCACCAGGAATTGCCTGCCCGCCGGGCCGGCCGCGCTGTAGCGCCGGTAAACCGACAGCCAATAGCTCCGCTTTTCCCGGCCCGTCACCGTCGCGTCGAGAGCGATGACGTGGTCGAGGTCGCCGCGCCTTATCGGCCGGATCGCGACCGCATCGGGGGAGGGGACCGGCGAGACGGCGCGCTTCCGGCTGCGTTGCGCCGGCCGGGGTGCCGTCGGAGTCGATGTGAGGGTCAAGAGGCTTCCGCGCGGGAAAGTGTGATGCAGATCAATTTAATAAGCGCATCGCGATACCAGAATAGGCCTTCGCAACGGATTCTATCCGCTTTCGGCGGGGCGCGGCGGGCTCCGCGATGGAGAATCGCATGAAAGCCTCACTGGCACCCGGCGTGAACGCGACCACGAAATTCGTTGTCGACCGTGAACGCACGATCGACTTCATGGGGGAAAAGGCGCGCGTGTACGCGACGCCGATGCTCGTGCGCGACATCGAGATGGCTTCGCGCGCGCTGCTGCTTTCGCACCTCGAGCCGGGCGAAGATTCGGTCGGCACCCGGATCGAGCTCGACCATCTCGCGGCGACGCTCCTGGGCATGCCGGTCGAGCTCACCGTCACGGTCGTCGAGGTCAAGGGCCGCGCCGTCACGCTGGAGGTCAGCGGCCGCGACGCCGTCGACCCGATCTGCCGCGGCAGGCACCAGCGCTTCGTCGTCGACGTCGCGACCACCGAGGCGCGACTGGCGGCGAAGGCCGCGAAGGCGGAGAAGGCAGCGGGCGAGGGCCTGGCATGATCGCGGTGCAGGCCGGCACGCGGCGCGTTCCCACGTACTGCTACCAGTGCGTTGCAGGACCGGACCTGCTGACCGTCAAGGTGGTCGACGGCGTGGCGACCGAGGTCGAGCCGAATTTCTGCGCGGCGCACGTCCATCCGGGCGGCGGGAAGGTCTGCGTGAAAGCGTACGGCCTCGTGCAGAAGACCTACAACCCGAACCGCGTGCTGACGCCGATGAAGCGCACCAATGCGAAGAAGGGGCGCGACGAGGATCCCGGCTTCGTGCCGATCGCGTGGGACGAGGCGTTCGAGCTCATCGCGTCGCGCCTCAACGCCGTGCGGGCCGCCGGACTTCTCGACGAATCGGGCTATCCGCGCGTGGCGGCCAGCTTCGGCGGCGGGGGCACGCCGCAGTCGTACATGGGCACCTTCCCGGCGTTCCTGTCGGCGTGGGGCCCGATCGACATGGGCATGGGCTCGGGGCAGGGTGTCAAGTGCTATCACTCCGAGCATCTCTACGGGGAATTCTGGCACCGCGCGTTCACGGTGTCGCCCGACACGCCGCTCACCGAATACCTGATTTCCTGCGGCGCGAACGTCGAAGCGTCGGGCGGTGTCGTCGGCATCTGGCGCCACGCGGAGGCGCGCGAGCGCGGGATGAAGCGCGTGCAGGTCGAACCGCATCTGTCGGTGACCGGCGCGTGCTCGGCGCAGTGGGTGCCGATCAAGCCGAAGACCGACGCCGCGTTCCTGTTCGCGCTGATCCACGTGCTGCTGCACGAGATTCCGCGCGCGCGGCTCGACGTCGCGTTCCTCGGCCGCTACACGGCGTCGCCGTACCTCGTCGGCCCGCACGGGTACTACCTGCGCGATCGCGCGACGCGCAAACCGCTGGTCTGGGACAGCCGGCATGGCGGGGCGGTTCCGTTCGACGCCGCCGGCATCGACGAGGCGCTCGAAGGAGGACACGAGACGGACGCGGTCGAGCTCGGCCCCGACGACGACGTGCTCGCCGACGGAGTGCTGGCGGGCACGACCGCCTTCAGCAAGCTCGTTGCGCACGTCGCGCCTTACTCGCCGGAATGGGCGGAGCGCATCTGCGAAGTGCCCGCCGCGGTCATCCGCAGGATCGCGCACGAGTTCGTCGACCATGCGCACGTTGGCGAGACGATCGAGATCGAGGGCAAGGTCCTGCCGTTTCGCCCGGTCGCGGTGAGCCTCGGCAAGACCGTCAACAATGGCTGGGGCGGCTACGAGTGCGTCTGGGCGCGAACGCTGCTCGCGGCGCTCGTCGGCGGCCTCGAGGTGCCGGGCGGCACGCTCGGCACGACGGTCCGCCTCAACTGGCGGCATTCGGACCGGCTGGAGAGCGTGCAGCCGGGTCCGGACGGCTTCATGGACTTCACGTTCAACCCGACCGACAAGGCGCACTGGTCGCCGAATCCCAACATCCGCAACGCTTACCGGACCATGGTGCCGCTGGCGGGCAACGGACCGTGGAGCCAGGCGCTCGGTCCCACGCATTTCTCGTGGATGTTCCTGCAGGATCCGCCGAAGGGACTGCCGCGCGCAACGCTGCCCGACGTTTGGTTCGTGTATCGGACCAATCCGGCGATCTCCTTCTGGGACACCGCGGCGGTCGGGCGGCAGATGGCGCGCTTTCCGTTCGTCGTCGCGTTTGCGTACACGCGCGACGAGACGAATCACTTCGCCGACGTGCTGCTGCCCGACGCGACCGACCTCGAGAGCCTTCAGCTGATCCGCATCGGCGGCTCGAAGTACGTCGAGCAGTTCTGGGACCGCGAGGGCTTTGCGCTGCGTCAGCCGGCCGTCGCAATTCGCGGCGAGGCGCGCGATTTCACCGACATCGCCACCGAGCTCGCGCAGCGCACCGGCCTGCTGTCGCAGTACAACGCATCGATCAACCGCGGCGCCGCCGCCGTGCCGTTGAAGGGCGCCTACGGCGACTTTTCGCTCGATACCGGGCGCGTCCACACGCGCGAGGAAATCTGGGACGCCGTGTGCCGCGCGGCGAGCGCGGAGCTGACCGACGGAAACGAAGTTCACGACCTCGCATGGTGGAAAGAGAACGGGCTCGCGACCAAGGCCTTCCCGCGCACCGACTGGTACCTGTTTCCGCGGCTCGCGGCCCAGGGCTTGCGCTTCGAGCTGCCGTACCAGGAGCGCCTGCAGCGCGTGGGGGCCGAGCTCGGCCGGCGCCTGCACGAGCACGAGATGCACTGGTGGGACAAGCAGCTCCCGGAATACCAGGCGCTGCCCCCCTGGAAGGATTTCGGCGCGCCGTGGGTCGAGGCGCTCGAAAAGGCCGGTGGCCGGCCGCAGGATTATCCGTACTGGCTGCTCACGGCGCGCAGCATGCAGTACGCATGGGGCGGCAACGTCGGCATACAGATGATCAAGGAGCTCGCCGACAACATCGCCGGGCATCGCGGCGTGATCATGAACGCCGGGGCGGCCGCGCAGCTCGGCATCCGCGACGGCGACCTGGTCGACATCGCGACGCCGCAGCGCAGCGTGCGCGGCCGCGCGGTGCTTCGGCAGGGCATCCGCCCGGACACGCTGCTGATGATCGGCCAGTTCGCGCATTGGGCGACGCCGTTCGCCAAGGATTTCGGCGTGCCGAGCCTGAACGCGCTGGCGACGATGTCGCTCGACCTGACCGACGCCACCGGCTCCGGCGCCGACATCGTCCGGGTCAAGATAGGCAGGGCATCGGCATGACGCGCTGGGCGATGGTGGCGGACCTGAGGCGCTGCGTCGGCTGCCAGACATGCACGGCGGCCTGCCGGCACGCCAACGCGACGCCGCCGGGCGTCCAGTGGCGCCGGGTGCTGGACATGGAGTTCGGAGAATATCCCGAAGTGCGCCGCGCGTTCGTGCCCGTCGGCTGCCAGCACTGCGACGATCCGCCGTGCCTCGACGTCTGCCCGACGACCGCGACGAAAAAGCGCGCCGACGGCATCGTCACGATCGACTACGACGTCTGCATCGGCTGCGCCTATTGCGCGCTCGCGTGCCCCTACCAGGCGCGCTACAAGACGCAAAGGCCGACGTTCGCCTACGGTGTGCCGATGGAGAGCGAGACCATGCGCCGCGACGATGCGCGCCTCGCCGTCGCGACCAAGTGCACGTTCTGCGTCGAGCGTATCGACACCGGGATGGCGCAGGGACTCGTGCCCGGCGTCGATCCGGAGGCCACGCCCGCATGCGTCAACTCGTGCATTGCCAAGGCGATGACCTTCGGCGACCTCGACGATCCGCGCGGCGCCGTGTCGCAGCTGCTCGCCGAGAACGAGCATTTCCGGATGCACGAGGAGCTCGGCACCGGGCCGGGCTTCTACTACCTGTGGGATCGGAAGCAGACATGAGCTACGGCCCCGATCCCTGGCAGCAGACGCATTGGGACTGGCGCGCGGCCGGCAACTTCATCGGCGGCGGCGCGGGCGGCGGTCTCATCGTCTTCACCGCGGCGGCCGACGTGCACGGACCGGCACTCGCCGGGCTCATGCTCGCGGGACTCGCGCTGGTCGGCCTCGGGCTCTTCTGCGTCTGGCTGGAGATCGGCCGCCCGTTGCGCGCGCTCCGCGTGTTCGCGAACCCGCGCACGTCGTGGATGACGCGCGAGGCCATCGTCGCGACGCTGCTGTTCCCCACCGGCCTGGCCGCGGCGGCCGACCTGCCGGGATTCGCCTGGATCGCCGCGGCGCTTTCGTTGACGTTCATGTACTGCCAGGGCCGCCTCCTGCAGGCGGGCAAGGGCATTCCGGCCTGGCGCGGACCGCTGGTGCCGCCGCTGATCGTGGCCATCGGGCTTGCCGATGGCGCGGGAGTGTTCTTTCTGCTGGCGCCGCTGCACGACCACGGTGGCGTGTCGCTGCTCGTGCTGTTCGGCGTGCTCGTGCTCGTGCGCGTCGTCGTGTGGCTCGCCTACCGGAAACGGCTTGCGGCCGCCGCGCCGCGCGCGCATGCCGCCCTCGTCGGCGCAGACCGTCTGCTGCAGTTCGCGGGAACGCTCGCCCCGCTCGCGCTGATCGCGGCCATCGGCGCCGGCGTGGTGTCCGGATCACAGGTCGTCGTCTGGGCGGCGATCGCCGGGTTTGCGGCGGCGGCGGGCGGCGCGACCGTGAAATACGCGCTCGTCACCCGCGCCGCCTTCAATCAGGGCTTCGCGCTGCGGCATCTGCCGGTGCGCGGCACACGTTCGTAAACGACCCCACGATCGATGCAGGGAGGCGCATGGGCGCAACGACGATAGCGGAAGCGGGGATCGCGACGCGGACGCCCGCGCGCCAGCACTACCAGCGCGAACTCGAGACGCTCCCGCGGGACGAGCTCGCCGCATTGCAGGTGGAGCGCCTGCGCGCGACCGTGCGCAATGCGCACGAGCACGTGCCGCTGCATCGCGCGCGGCTCGATGCGGCGGGTTGCGCGCCCGGCGACATCGCGTGCCTCGCCGACGTCGCGCTCCTGCCGGTCACGCAGAAGACGGACCTGCGCGACCACTATCCGTTCGGCCTGTTCGCGCGTCAACGGGGAGAACTCGCGCGCCTGCACGCGTCGTCCGGCACGACCGGCAAGCCCACCGTCGTCGGGTACACGCGAAACGACATCGACAACTGGTCCGACCTGATGGCGCGCTCCTTCGTTGCCGCCGGCGCGCGGCGAGGCGACGTGGTCCACAACGCGTACGGCTACGGGCTTTTCACCGGCGGCCTGGGCGCGCACTACGGCGCGGAGCGGCTCGGCGCCGTCGTCGTGCCGATGTCGGGCGGGTCCACCGAACGGCAGGTCGCGCTGATCGTCGATTTCGGCGCGCGCGTGCTGTGCGCGACGCCATCCTACGCGCTGGCGATCGCCGAAATGGCCGAGCACATGGGCGTCGACCTGCGCGCCAGCGCGCTCGAAGTCGGCCTGTTCGGCGCCGAGCCGTGGAGCGGCGCGATGCGGGCCGAGGTCGAGGCAAGGCTCGGCATCAAGGCGATCGACATCTACGGCCTCTCCGAGATCATGGGGCCCGGCGTCGCGTGCGAATGCGAATGCCAGTCCGGCCTGCACGGCTGGGAGGATCATTTCCTGTTCGAGGTCATCGACCCCGAGACCGGTCGTCCGGTGCCCGAGGGCCAGGCCGGCGAACTGGTGATCACGACGCTGACCAAGGAAGCGCTGCCGATGCTGCGCTACCGGACGCGCGACATCACCCGGATCACGACGGCGCCGTGCGACTGCGGCCGAACGCACCTGCGCATCCTGCGCATCACCGGACGCAACGACGACATGCTGATCATCCGGGGCGTCAACGTCTATCCGTCGCAGGTCGAAGCGGTCCTCGTCGGCCAGCCGGGCGTCGCGCCGCACTACCAGCTCATCGTCGAGCGCCGCGGCAGCCTCGACCACGTGACCGTCGAGGCGGAAGCGAATCCCGGCGTCGACGCCGCCGCATACGACGCCCTTGCCCGTCAGGTGGCCCATCACATCAAGTCGCTGGTCGGGATCACCACCGACGTGATCATGAAAAAGCCGGGCGAGATCCCGCGTTCGCAGGGCAAGGCCGTACGGGTGCGCGATCTGCGGAAGCAGGGCGCCTGACGTCATGGGAAAGCGGCTGCTTGCGTTGACGGTCAACGGCCGCGCGCGCGAGGATGCGGTCGCCGCGAATCTCCTGCTGGTCGAGTATCTGCGGACGACGGCCGGGCTCACCGGCACGAAGCGCGGCTGCGACGGCGGCGAGTGCGGTGCGTGCACGGTGCTGATCGACGGCGCGCCTCGCCTCGCGTGCGTCACGCTGGCCGCGACCTGCGAGGGCCGGCACGTGGAAACGATCGAAGGTCTCGCCGCCGACGGCCGCCTGTCCCGCCTGCAGCTCGCGTTTCACGAAAAGCTCGGCACCCAGTGCGGTTTTTGCACGCCGGGAATGATCATGGCCGCCGAAGCGCTGCTGCGGCGGAATGCGCACCCGTCCGTGCGCGACATCCGCGAAGCGCTCGCCGGCAATCTATGCCGCTGCACCGGCTACGTGAAGATCATCGAGTCCGTCGAGGCCGCCGCGGGAGGATGACGCGATGAACCGACACGATGACACGGCCGGCCGCGGCCACCCGGTCGCAGCCTCCGCCGCGCCGCGCGAACATGCGGCAGGACGGCGGACGCCGTTGATCGACGGCGTCGAGAAGGTCACGGGACGCGCGCGCTACACGGCCGACCTTCCGTTCGGCGACGCGCTCGTCGGTCGCATTCTGCGCAGTCCGATCGCGCACGGTGTGATTCGCGGCATCGACACGTCCAAGGCGAGGGCGCTGCCGGGCGTGCGCGCCGTCATCACCGGAGCGGACTTTGCGGCGCCCTACGGCGTGATCCCGATCGCCCGGAACGAGTGGCCGCTCGCGCGCGACAAGGTCCGTTATCGCGGCGAGCCCGTGGCTGCGGTGGCTGCGGTCGACCCGGCGGCGGCGGAGGCGGCGCTCGCCGCGATCGTGCTCGACATCGAGCCGCTGCCCGCGTACTTCAGCGCCGCCGACGCGCGCGGCGCGGACGCGGTGCGGCTGCACGAGAGCAAGACCGGCAACATCGAACGCGAAGTCGATCAGGCGTTCGGCGATGTCGACGCCGGTTTCGCCGCGGCGGACCTCGTCCGCGAGCAGACGTTCCACTACGCCGAGGTCGCGCACGGCCAGATCGAGCTCAACGCCGCAGTCGCCCAGTATGAGGTGGAGTGCGGCCGCCTGACGACGCATTCGGTGACGCAGGTGCCGTATTACCTGCATCTCACGCTGGCGTGGTGCCTCGGCATGGACGCCTCGCGCATCCGCGTGGTGAAGCCGTTCGTCGGCGGCGGATTCGGCCACCGGGTCGAGCCGCTCAACTTCGAGATGATCACCGCGGCGCTCGCGCGCGCCGCCGGCGGCACGGTGAAGACCGAGCTCTCGCGCGAGGACGGCTTTCTCACCCATCGGGGGCGGCCCGAGACCGGCATCCGGCTCAAGCTCGGCATGAGGAAATCGGGCGAGATCACCGCCGTCGACTGTGAAATCGTCCAGCGCGGCGGCGCGTACGGCGGCTATGGTCTCGTCACGATTCTCTACGCCGGCGCGCTGCTCCACGCGCTGTATCCGGTGCCCGCGGTCCGGTATCGCGGCTATCGCGTCTACACCAATACGCCCCCTTGCGGCGCGATGCGCGGGCACGGTGCGGTCGATGCGCGGCACGCGTTCGAATCGCTGCTCGACATGATGGCCATCGAGCTTCGGCTCGATCCCATCGCCGTCCGCCGCGCCAACCTCATCGTTCCGCCGTACCGCACGATCAACGACCTTCAGGTCAACTCGTACGGAGTCCCCGCCTGCCTCGACTGGGTCGAGGAAGCGTCGGGCTGGAAGGCGCGGCACGGCAGGCTCCCGCGCGGACGCGGCCTCGGCGTCGCGTGCTCGCACTATGTGTCGGGCTCGGCCAAGCCCGTGCACTGGAGCGGCGAGCCGCACGCGGTCGTCAACCTCAAGCTCGACTTCGATGGCGGCATCACGATACTCACCGGCGCCTCCGACATCGGCCAGGGCTCGTCGACGCTGCTCGCGCAGGTCGTCGCCGAGGTGCTGGCGCTGCCGCTGGCGCGCATCCGCGTGATCGCCACCGACAGCGCGCTCACGCCGAAGGACAACGGCGCGTACTCGTCGCGCGTGTCGTTCATGGTGGGCAACGCCGCGATCCGCGCGGCGCAGGAATTGAAGCGCGTGCTGGTGGCGGCCGCCGCCAAGCGGTTGGACGTCGATTCCGCCGAGGTCGAATGGGAGGGCGAGCACTGCCGCGTGGCCGGCACCGATCGTGGTCTCGACTTCGCGGAGGCCGTGGCGACGGCGCTGGCGGAAAGCGGGACCCTCACGGTCAAGGGGACGTGGTCGACGCCGCCGGAAACGCAGGGCGGGTCCTTTCGCGGCGCGGCGGTCGGCGCGACCGCCGGATTTTCGTATGCGGCGCAGGTCGTGGAAGTCAGCGTCGACGAGGAGACGGGCGCGGTCGCGGTCGAGCACGTCTGGGTCGCGCACGACTGCGGCTTCGCGATCAACCCGCTCGCGGTGGAGGGACAGGTCCAGGGCGCCGTTTGGATGGGAATGGGGCAGGCGCTGTCGGAAGAGACCGGGTATCACGAAGGACTTCCGCTGCGACCCAACATGCTCGATTACCGCATCCCGACCATCGTCGAGTCGCCGCCCATCGAAGTGAAGCTCGTCGAAAGCCACGACCCGCTCGGACCCTTCGGCGCGAAGGAGGCGAGCGAAGGCGCGCTGCACGGCTTTCCGCCGGCGCTCACCAATGCGATCTGCGACGCCATCGGGATCCGCCTCGCCGAGCTGCCGGCGTCGCCCGATCGAGTGCTCGAGGCGATCAGGGCGAAGATGCGCACCGAGCGCCTGCGCGCCAGGACCGGCGCAACCTTGCCGACCGCTCCTGTCGAAGGTTGAACATGGAATGCATGCCGGATTTCGAGTTGAAGCGCCCGACGAGCATCGCGGAGGTCGCCGCCATTCTCGCGGAAACGCCGACCGCCCGCCTGCTTGCCGGAGGCACCGATCTGGTGCCGAGAATGCGACGCGGCATCGAGCATCCGGCGCTCCTCGTCGATATCACGGCCGTGCTCGGTTTCGCGGATATCGAGGTCGCCGATGGCGGGCTCGCACTGGGCGCCGGGGTAACGTTGTCCACGCTCGCCGCCGACCCGCGCATTGCCCGCGCCTGCGCGGCGCTGGCCGAGGCCGCGCGGACGGTCGCCGGCCCCGGGCTCCGCAGCGCCGCGACCCTCGGCGGGAACCTCTGCCTCGACACGCGCTGCGTGTTCTACAACCAGAGCGCGTGGTGGCGTGCGACGAACGGCAACTGCATGAAACTCGGCGGCGACGTCTGCCACGTCGCGCCGCAGGGCAAGCACTGTCATGCCGCGTTCGCGGGCGACCTCGCACCCGCGCTGCTCGCGCTGGATGCCGACGTCGAGCTCGTGGCTCGCGGGGGCGCCCGGCGCGTTCCGCTTGCCGGCCTCTATCGCGACGACGGCGCCGCACACCTCACACTCGCCTGCGACGAAGTGCTCACTCGCGTGTTCGTTTCCGAATCGTCGGCGAGCCTCGCCTCGGGGTATCGCAAGGCGCGCGCGCGGGGCGCGATCGACTTTCCGCTGGCGGGCGTCGCATGCGCGCTCGCGCTTCGCGGCACCGCGCTGTCGGCGTTGAGAATTGCGCTCACCGGAACGAATTCACGCCCGATCGTGCTCGAGGGCACCGACGCATTCATCGGGCGGCCGGTCGACGACGAAATGCTCGGCGCGCTGCGCAAGCTCGTGCAGCGGCAGGCCAGTCCGATGCGGACCACCGTCACCAGCGCCGACTACCGCCGGCAGGTCGCCGCCGTGCTGGCGCAGCGACTGGTGCGCGAACTCGCGGCAGAACGGCTGCGCCATGCCTCGGCGAGCTGACCTCGCAGCCGGCCGCGCAACGCGATGAACGCGGCGGCAACGGGTCCGCAGGCGCAGGGAAGGCGCTGGGTCGCGGCCGACGGCATTCACATCGACGTGCGCGGGCTGCCGCCGCCGGGCCCGTTGGTGGCGATTCTGGAATTGGTCGAATCGATCGCCGACGCGACGCCGGTGATCGTTCACCACGAGCGCGATCCGCAGATGCTGTATCCGGAACTTGCGGAGATCGGCTGGGCGGCGCAGCGGATCGACGGTGATCCGGGCGAATTCCGTCTGAAGCTCGTGCGCGCGGCGTGACGCGCCCGGGCATCGCGTTTCTCGGCGGCGCGGCAAGCCGGCTGCTGCCGGCATCGATTCCGTTCCGCTTTTTCGGCGCGGCGGCCGTCTATCATCTTGCCGCGTGGATCGCGCTGCTGGCGGGCGCGCGGGACGTCCCGCGCTTTGCCGGAGGACTCGGCTGGCCGCTGGCCGCGCTGCATCTCGTCACGCTGGGCGTGCTCGTGATGACGGCGATCGGGGCGAGCCTGCAGTTGCTGCCGATCGCGACGCGAAGGCCTGTCGGATCGCACCGTTGGCCCGCCGCGATCTGGTGGTTGTACACGCCCGGCGTAGCGGCCGTTGCGCTAGGCATGGGGTTACCGGCGCCGTCGCTGCTGGGCGCCGGCGCGGTCGCGGTGTGCGTCGCGCTGATCGGCTACGGCGCCCTGCTCGCGCGCAATCTGGCCGGCGCCAGCGGCATGCCCGTGGTGATCGCGCACGGCTCCGCTGCGCTCGGGGCGCTCGTCGTCGTGCTGGTGACGGCGATCTCGCTGGCCGGCGCCTATCTCGGCGTCGACCTGCTCGGGCGCGGCATGGCGTTGGCCTTGCATGGCACGTTCGCGGCCTACGGATTCATGGGCCTGCTCGCGCTCGGCCTGTCCTACATCCTGGTGCCGATGTTCGCGCTCGCGGCAGCCCCCGACGAACGCCAGGCCCGGATATCTCTCGCGCTCGCGGTGGCTGCGCTTCTGCTCGCCGCGGCGGCCGCAGCGGGTTTCGCGCCGCGGCCGCTGCGCATCGCCGCGGTCGGCGCGGGCGCCGGCGCGGTCGTGCTCCATTGGCGATTGATGCACATCGCGTTGCGAACCGGCATGCGACGAAACCCGGGACGGTCGGTCCGGCTGATGCAGATCGCCTGGGCGCTGCTCGCCGCCAGCCTGGCCGCGGGTCTCGGCTTGGCCATGGACGCGCCGTTCGGCGGCATGTCGGCACTGTTCGGCGTGCTGCTGATCGCCGGTTGGCTGCTGACGTTCGTGCTCGGCGTCCTGCAGCGCATCGTGCCGTTCCTGGCCTCGATGCACCGCGCTCCGGGCATGCGATTGCCGCCCACGCCGTCGTCGCTGACCGCGGAGCGTCCGCTGGCGATCCATTTCGTCTGTCATCTCGCGGCGCTGGCATTGCTTGCGGCGGCGATCGTCGCCGGCAGCCCGTGGTTTGCTGCGGCGGGCGCGCTGTCCGGCGCCGCAGGCGCGATAGCGTTCGGCAGCTTTCTTGCGACGGTGCGCCGGCGGATGTCGGCCCCCGGCGGGACGGCCGTTTATCCCGATGCGCGCGCCGGTTGATCGGGATCAAGGGCATCGCGCAGCCGTCTGTCGTAATCTGGTATCGCAGTACCATTTTGAGGTACGACATGAGTTTTGAGCGGCAAGTGATCCGTGCGCTCGACGACGAGCACCGCGCCAACCTGGAGTTCCTGGGCCGGGTCGAGCAGGCCTTTGCGCGTGCGCCACGGGCGTCCGCCGCAGGGTCTCCCGAACTCGCCCGGCTGGCGACGTCGTTCGCACGGCAGCTCGAGCACGATATCGGGCGCCATTTCGACTTCGAGGAACGCGAGCTGTTTACGCTGCTCGAGGCGAGCGGGGAGGGCGACATCGCGAGCCTGCTCGGCGACGAGCATCAGGCGATCCGTGAAGCGGCCGCCGAATTGCTGCCCCTCGCGCGCGGGGCCGCGGCAGGGACGCTCGATGCCGCCGGGTGGGACG
>JANMBN010000293.1:0-4623 GCA_031360485.1 Betaproteobacteria bacterium
GCACCGACCTGCATCTCGTCGACGGCGAGCTGCCCGCCGCGAAGATACCGGTGATTCCGGGCCACGAGATCGTCGGCGTGATCGCCGCGCACGGGCCGGGCGTCGATTCGCCCGCGTTCGGAGCGCGAGTCGGCGTGCCGTGGCTCGGCTACACCTGTGGGCATTGCCGTTATTGCGCCTCCGGGCGCGAGAACCTGTGCGTGGACGCCCGGTTCACGGGTTGCCAGCAGGATGGCGGCTACGCGGAATATGCGATTGCCGACGCCCGTTATGTCTTTCCCTTGCCCGGCGGTTACGACGACCTGCATGCGGCGCCGCTGCTGTGCGCCGGGCTGATCGGCTATCGCGCCTACCGGATGGCGGGAGACGCGCGCACGCTCGGGCTCTACGGATTTGGCGCGGCCGCCCATCTTGTCGCCCAGATCGCGCTCGCGCAGGGGCGAACGGTGTACGCCTTCACGCGTCCCGGCGACCGCGACGCACAGGCGTTCGCGCTGAGCGTCGGCGCGCATATGCCCTCCGGCTTTTGTGGGGCGAACGCAGCCTGCGCTCGGTCGCAAACCTCACCCGGCGCGATGGTTGCGAATTTCTCGCCCTGGCGGCGGCGATTCCCCTGACCGTTCACGTCGAGCCGTACCCGCTTTCCGACGCCAACGAAGCGCTCGCAAGACTCCGCGCCGGCGCCATCGCCGGTGCGGCGGTGTTGACGCCGGTCCGCTGAGAGGGTGCAATGAAGAGTTGGCGTTTTCCCGGGCTGCCCTTGCATCCATCGGGGCCGCCATCTGCAGCGAGGCTTGCGCCGCGAAGTCGATCCGCGCGGCCGATTCGCTGTCCTACCACCGCCGCACCAGAGGAGTCCTGAACATGGCAACAAAATCCAAGTCGAAATCCGCCGCCAAGTCCGCAGCGCCGAAGAAACCGCAGGCGAAACCGGCCAAGCCGGCCGCAAAATCCACGACGAAAGCGGCCGGCCTGTTCGCGATGCCGGACGCCGCAAGCATGGCGCAGTACGCGAAAAAGCTGACGCCCGAGCAGGCGTTCGAACTGTATCGCGCGAATGCGCGGCTCGCGCTCGACGTGATCGACGCGGCGATCGAAAGCACCGCCAAGATGCGCCGATTGCAGTTCGAGGGTGAGGAAACGGCGCGAACGATTCAGAAGAAGGCGGCGCGCCACGCGGCGGAAGCGGGCGACGTGCCGTCGCTGATGGCCGCGGGTCAGAGTGTGACGCAGGAGGCGGTCGAGAGGTCGATGGCCTATTGGGGCCAGATGTTCGAACTGGTCGTCGAGATCCAGAAGCGCCTGTTCACGCTGATGGAAAACCAGATGGCCGACGTGCCCGGTGTCAAGCAGGCGAAGGCGGCGATGGCCATGATGCCGGACATGACGAAGATGCAGAACGTCGTGCAGGCGATGCAGGGCGTGATGTCGTCCGGCGGCTCCGCCTTCGAGTCGATGCAGAAGGTGATGAACGATTTTGCGCGGATGTCGGGAGTCAAGCGCTGATCGGCGGGGATATGCCGACGTTCCCGTGGCCGGGCGCCTCCGGCTCGCGGCGACGGCTCGTCGGCATCGGGGTGGCCTGACGCAGTTCGGATAGCGGAGAGCCGTAATCCGGACGGCAAGGCGGTTTCAGGCACGTCGATTGCTTGAGGGAATTCATGGGCGGACCGGTGTCCGCACGCCTGCGGCAAGGGAAGGCTGGCCATGAAGTCCTTCGAGAGCGAACAGGTTTTCGGTGCCGTCGCCGGGCGGGAGTTCGATGGTCGGCCCGGACAGGCCGACGCACCGTCTCCCGTCGGCCATCGGTCGTACCAGAAGAACAGCGTTCTGCTGGACACGACTGTGTCGTGGATGGCCGGTCTGCCGGAAGACCTGCGTCCATTGGTGCTCGCCTGGCGGTTTCCGCGCATTGCGAACAGCATTGCCGATCTTTGGCGGCGCGTCGCCCGCTGTGCCGAGTATCTGGACACGCTGGTCGTCGACCGCCGGGGCGGCCGCACGGGCTTTCCGCCCGACGTCGAGCAGGAGCTGGTCACGCTCAGGGCCTTCTACGCGGAGCTGCATCCCGACAACCACCGGCATTGGGACAGGGACGAGCGCGCAAGCTGATGCTGTTTTCGTCGCGGGTTTTCGGCCCGGCTCCCGCCATTTACCCGCACCCTGTCGTGTACAGGCGGCCGCCGGTGCCCCGTACCCCTCACGCGTTCGCGGCGGGAGGCGGCAACTTCATTCATGGCGTGGATCTTGCTCACAACAGGGCGTGCGGGCGCTTTGCCATGCGTCGATCGACGCGCGACCCGCCGCTGGCGCCACGACACAATGGAGCGATTGCGTCCCTGCGAGGCTTTTGCCGATCCCGCCCGTTCGCCGGGAGGGGTGGCATCGCTCGCTCTGCGCCGCATCTCGACGCGTCTACGCTGGTTTTCCGGCTTCACCCTCGTCGAAGTGATGCTGACGGTCACGATTGCAGGGGTCCTCCTCGCGATTGCACTGCCCATGTACCAGGGCTACCGCGATCGCATCAAGGTTTCGCAGGCCGCCGGCGACGTCATGGCGGTCTCCGTCTCGATCACGGAATTCAGGGCCCAGGTCGACCGGTTTCCCGTCGATCTGGCGGAGATCGCGAAGGACACGATGCGCGATCCGTGGGGGAATGCGTATAACTATGTGAACCATGCGGACGCGACCGGCAAGGGCAGTTTCCGCAAGGACAAGAACATCGTCCCCATCAACTCCGACTTCGACCTGTGGAGCAACGGCAAGGACGGCGCGAGCGCGCCGGCGCTGACGGCCAAGACAAGCCGCGACGACATCATTCGCGCCAACGACGGCGGATTCGTCGGACTCGTGTCCGTTTACGATCCGTGAAGATCGAAGGAACGTTTCTCCGCAGCAAGGTCGCCCGTCGCATCGTTGCATTCTTCATCCTGTCGGCGCTGATTCCGATCGCGTTGACCGGGATCCTGTCCTTGGGCCAGGTGCAGAATCTGCTGGCCGATCAGGGTCACGCACGGCTCGCCCAGACGAGCGAAGGCTACGCGGCGTCGCTCTACGACCGGCTGCTGGCGGTCGAGCAGCGGACGCACGAGATCGCGGCGCGGCTCCGTATCGATTCCGCGTCCGCAGATTTCGATCCGCTGCGCCTTCGACGCCAGTTCACGGCGATCGGCGTCGTCGACAGCTCCGGCCGCGTCTCGCCGTTCTTTGGTGAACTGACCGCCGTACCCATCATGGCCGCGGAGCAAATCCGGCAACGGCAGGCCAGTGGCTCGGTTCTCGCGAGCGCCCCCGCCGCGCGCGGCGAGCCCAGGGTCTTCCTCGCCGTAGCCATCGATCCCGCACACCCGAAGGCCCCGAACCTGATCGCCGAAATCGACCCAGGCTACCTGTGGGGCGACGTTACGGCGCTGCCGGCGATGACCGGCCTCTGCGTAGTCGATGAGCAGGGAAGGACGTTGTTCTGCTCCAATGAAGCAGGAACCGCGGCCGTGATGACACTCGCCAGCCGCGCGGGCAATTCGTCGTCGGGGCGTCTTTCGTTCGAGTACGCCGGCGAGACCCACCTCGCCGACTATCGCGAGTTGTTCCTCAAGTCCCAGTTCGGCATTCGGGGTTGGACCGTCGTCGCGACCAAGCTCGAGACCGACGTCTTCGCCCCGATCGCGGCGTTCAAGGCGATCTTCGTGCCGGTGACAGGACTGGCATTGCTGGTGGTGGCGCTGCTGAGCGTCACGCAGGTTCGCCGCACGCTGGGGCCGCTCGAAAAGCTGATCGACGGCACCCGCCGCGCGGGGAACCAGGACTTTTCGACCAGGGTCGATGTGCCGGGCGATGACGAATTCGGCGAGCTCGCGACATCGTTCAACTCGATGGCCTCGCGCCTGGGCAGTCAGTTCAAGGCGCTGCTGACTCTTTCCTATATCGACCATGCGATCCTGTCGCGCCTCGACCTCGACCGCGTCATCGAAACCGTTGTCATGCGCATGCGTGACATCGTTCCCGCCGATTGCGTCAGTATCGCAGTCGTCGACCGCAACGCCCCGGCGATGGTGCGCATCTACACGTGTGACCAGCGCAACGGCGGCGAACTCCAGCTCGAGCGCTGCGCCTGCCCCTCCGAAGACACCGCCATGCTGCTCGCGCATCCGGACGGCCTCTGGCTCGAGCCGGCCCAGGCGGCACAAGCCTATCTGGTTCCGGTCGCCAAGCTCGGAGCGGCGTCGTTGCTTGTCCTGCCGATCATCTGGCAGGACGCCATCGTCGGAACCGTCGTACTGGGCTTCAGCGGTGTCCCGGTGCTCACCGATGAGGAGCGCGGCCGTGCGCGGAACCTTGGCGACCGCGTCGGTGTCGCCTTCGCGACGGCGGCGAAGGACGAGCAGCTCTATCACCAGGCCAACTACGATGCGTTGACGGCGCTTCCGAATCGCCACTATTTCAAGGATCAGCTCGCCCGCCTGCTCGCTCAGGCACAGCGCCAATCACGGCAGTTCGCGCTGCTCTTCATCGACCTGGACAATTTCAAGGGCATCAACGACAGCCTCGGTCACGCCGCGGGCGACGAGGTGTTGCAGCAGACCGCGGAGCGTCTGAAACAATGCGTGCGCGAGACTGACACGG
>JANMBN010000296.1:0-10557 GCA_031360485.1 Betaproteobacteria bacterium
GTTCGTCGGCGGCGGCACGCCGAGCCTGTTTTCGGCCGCCGCCATCGATCGGCTGCTCGCGGGAGTCCGCGCGCGGGTGCCGCTCGCGCCGGGGGCCGAGATCACCCTCGAGGCGAACCCCGGCACGTTCGAGCGGGAAAAATTCGCCGGGTTTCTTGCCGCGGGAGTGAACCGGCTCTCGCTCGGAATCCAGAGCTTCGATCCGAAACACCTTGCCGCGCTCGGACGCGTGCACGACGCGGACGAGGCGCGCCGCGCGGCGGAGGCGGCGCTATCGCTCTTCGGCAACGTCAACTTCGACCTGATGTACGCGTTGCCGCGGCAGACGGTCGCCGAAGCCGAAGCCGATCTCGCGGCGGCACTGGCGTTCGCGCCGCCGCACCTGTCGTTCTATCACCTGACCCTCGAGCCGAACACGCTGTTTCACCGCTATCCGCCGCCGCTGCCCGACGACGAAACGGCGGCGGACATCGAGGACTCGGTCCACGCGATGCTGGAGGCCGCACACTATGGGCACTACGAGACCTCCGCCTACGCGCGCCCGGAACGCGAATGCCGGCACAATCTCAACTACTGGCGATTCGGCGATTACCTCGGCATCGGCGCCGGCGCGCACTCGAAGCTGTCGTTCGCCGATCGCATCGTGCGCCAGGTGCGCCACAAGCAGCCGAAGCAGTATCTCGAGCAGGTGGCGGCGGGCGCGCCGCTCCAGGAAGAGTGCATCGTCACGCGTTCGGACATCGGTTTCGAGTTCATGCTGAATGCGCTGCGCCTGACCGACGGCGTCCCGGCAGCGCTGTTTGCCGAGCGCACCGGGTATCCGCTCGCGTTGGTCCAGCGCGAGCTTGCCGCGGCGGAGGCGCGCGGACTGATCGAGCGCGATCCGGTGTCGCTGCGGCCCACGGAACTGGGCCGGCGATTCCTCAACGACCTGCAGGCGCTGTTCCTCGCCGAAAGCCCCGCGGCTCCGAGCGCGCGCAGCTTGCCGCTCGGGGGCCCCGCCTGACATGAAGCGCGCCAAGAAACACCGGCCGTTGCAGGTGCCCAAAGTGCGCAACCCGGTCGCGCGCTCGCCGCTGCTCGGGAAGGGCGGCGCCCACGGCAAGACGACGGCGGCGAAACGGCGGGCGGCGAACATCGCCTTGGCGAAGCAGGTGCGCGACCCGGGCGCGTTCGAATGACCCGCTGGCCGCACCATCCGGAAACGCTGTCCCGCCGCGATCTCGAAGAGAACCGGATGCGGGCGCTCTACGAGTCGGAGGTCGATCCGACACGCACGCTGTCCGACGTCCAGCTTTCCGAGTCGCTGACGGCGACGCTCGATGCCAAGCCGAAAGGCGCGGGCTGGTGGGTATTCGCGTACGGGTCGCTCCTGTGGAACCCGCTGTTTCCGGTAGCGGAGATGCGACCCGGGACGCTGCGCGGATTGCACCGGCGCTTCTGCCTGTGGTCGCTCGCGTCGCGCGGCACGCGCGAGTGCCCCGGCCTCGTGCTGGGCCTCGACCGCGGCGGCGCGTGCCGCGGCGTCGCGATGCGGCTGCCGGCGATGCTCGCGATCGACGAACTGCACCTGTTGTGGCGGCGCGAGATGGTCGTCGGCTCGTACCGTCCGAGCTGGGTGAAGGTCAACGCCGACGGACGCGAGATCATCGCGCTGGCGTTCGTCGTGCGGCGCGATCATGTGCAGTACACGGGCGCGCTGTCGCTCGCCGAGCAGGTCGACGTCCTTTGCAGCGCGTGCGGCGCCTTTGGCTCGTCGCTCGACTACCTCGAACGGACGCGCGTGGCGCTGGTCGCGCACGGCATCGTCGATCCCTATCTCGAAGGACTCGCGGCGAGGCTCGCCGCACGCGTCGCGGCGCGCTAGGGCAAACCCGCCCGCGGCGCCGCGCTGCACGGGCTCGCCAATCTGGCCGGATCCCCTTGACATCCCGCGTGCGCTATCGTCTAATATTCGCACGTTCGTACGAATGTTGGCAAGAAATGACAACTCACCGCGAGATCAAGAATCTCCTCTACGAGCAGGTCGCCCGGATCGGCAAGGCCGCGGCGAGTCCGAAGCGGCTCGAACTGGTCGAATTGCTGTGCCAGGGGGAACGGACCGTCGAAGCCCTGTCGAAGCAGGCCGACATCGACGTCAAGAGCGCGAGCGCGCACCTCAAGGAGTTGAAGGCGGCGCGCCTCGTCCTCGCGCGCAAGGCGGGCAAGTACGTCCACTACCGCCTTGCCGACGAGGCGGTCGGTCGTTTCTGGGTCGCTCTCCGGACGTTGGCCGAAGGACGGCTGCTGGAACTCCAGGAGGTCGTGAGCGAGTTTCTCGCGGACCCGACGCAACTCGCTCCGCTCGACCGCAGGGCCGTCCTGGGCCGGGCCAGGCAGGGCGATGTCATCGTGATCGACGTGCGTCCCGCGGATGAATTCGCGGCGGGGCACTTGCCGTACGCCCGCTCGATCCCGGTGACCGAGTTGAGGAAGCGGCTGAGCGAGCTGCCGCGCAACAAGGACATCGTCGCCTATTGCCGCGGCCCGTTCTGCCTGATGGCGAAGGACGCCGTCACGCTGCTGCGGAAAAAGGGCTTTCGCGCGGGACGCCTCGAGGATGGCGTTACCGAGTGGCGCTCGGCGGGACTGCCGGTCGTGTCGGGCGCGGCTTCGGCGTGAATTCCATCGCGCCGCGGATCGCGCCGCGCACTTGCCTCGACGCCTGCGGCGTCGGCGAGGCGGGGCTCGCGGACGGCGTGCAGCGAAGCGCGCGGGCGGAATTCGCGATGTGGACGCAGTGGGCGGGAAGGGTTCTGGTTTTCTGACGGAGGCGCGCATGTTCTTCAGGCAACTGCCCACGACCGATTCGAGCCTTTCGTATTTTTTCGGCTGTGCCACGGCCGCCAGGGCTGTCGCGGTGGATGTCGTCGCCGGCGACGAGGACTGGTTCGTCGCGGAAGCGGCGAAAGCGAAAGCGCGAATCACGCACGTCATCGACACCCACGTCCACGCCGATCACTACTCGGGCGGCCGCAAATTGGCCGAGATGACCGGGGGCGAATACTGCCTGCACGAAAACGCCGCGGTGAGGTTTCCGTTCCGCAAGCTGAACGACGGCGACGTGCTCGATCTGGGCAACGTCGTGGTTCGTGTGCTGCACACGCCGGGCCACACGCTCGACAGCATCTGCCTCGTCGTCACCGACAAGCGCCGTGGCGAGGCGCCCTGGTTCGTGATCACCGGCGACACGCTGTTCGTCGGCGCTGTAGGGAGGCCCGACCTTGCCGGCCGCGAAAGGGAGATGGCCGAGCAGCTGTACGACACGCTGCGCAGCAAACTCATGACGCTTGCCGATGATGTCGAGATCTTCCCGGGCCACCAGGCAGGCAGCGTTTGCGGCGCCGGGCTGTCCGGCAAGCCGTCATCGACGATCGGGTTCGAGAAGCGCTTCAATCCGGGGTTGCGCATCGCCGCGCGGGACGAATTCGTGCGCGTCCTCGTCGCCCAGATCCCGCCGCGGCCCGTCGAGATGGACAGGATCGTCGCGGCCAACACCGCGAGCTGATCGCGCACCCCGCGACTCGTCATGCACGCGGCGCCGGACACCTTCGTCGAATACGATCACGGCATTCGCCGTAACCTCGCGCAGTTCCTGCATCAGTTGCTGCAGGTGCTGCTGGTGGGGCTGACGCTGGGAATGATGCGCACGGTGGTGCCGGCACTGGCGGAGTCCGAGTTCAACGTGCCCAAGGGGTCGTTCATGCTCCTGGTGGCGTTCGTCGTCGCGTTCGGGTTCGTCAAGGGACTGCTCAACTTCGCGGCGGGCCGGCTGTCGGAGCGAATCGGCCGCAAGCGCGTGCTGCTGCTCGGATGGCTGGCGGCGTTGCCGATCCCGTTCATGATCGCTTACGGGCCGAGCTGGAGCTGGATCGTCGGCGCCACCGTGCTGCTCGGCGTAAACCAGGGGCTCACATGGTCGATGACGCAGACCGCGAAGCTCGACCTCACGCGGAGGGACCAGCGCGGCCTCACGATCGGCCTCAATGAATTCTCGGGTTACTTCGGGGTCGCGGTTGCCGGCATCGTCACGGGCCATCTCGCGACGGCGTTCGGCGCGCGACCCGGATTGCTCGGTTTCGGGCTGGTCGTGATCGTGTTCGCGACAGGCCTTGCGCTGCTGTACGTCAAGGACACGTTGCCCTGGGCGGAAGCCGAAAGCGCGAGGCACGCGGCCGGCGAGATGACAGGCCCGTCACCGCGCTTCCCGCGCAACATCGCCGATCATCCGACGACGTGGGAGGTGTTCACGCTGGTGTCGTGGCGCGACCGCCGGCTGGCCGCGATCAGCCAGGCCGGGCTCGTGGAAAAGTTCGTCGACGCGCTGATCTGGGTGTTCTATCCGGTCTACCTGTATCAACGGGGCTTGAGCCTCGCAGAAATCGGCTGGGTCGTCGGGATCTACGGTTTCGTCTGGGGCGGCTCGCAGCTCTTTACCGGCCGCCTCTCGGATCACGTGGGGAGACAGAAGCCGATCGTCTGGGGCATGTGGCTGTGCGGCGCCGGCGTCGGCCTGATGTTGCCCGGCGAGAGCGTCGTCTGGTGGTCGATCTCCGCCGCGATCACGGGCTTCGGCATGGCGCTGCTGTATCCCAACCTGAGTGCGGCGGTCGCCGATATCGCGCATCCGAATTGGCGCGGTTCCGCGATCGGCATCTACCGCTTCTGGCGCGACGTCGGCTATGGCATCGGCGCGCTGGGTCTCGGCCTCGTCGCGAACCTCACCGGCAACATCACTTCGGGTTTCTGGTTCGTGGCGCTGGCCATGCTGCTGTCGGGTTTCGTCGTGTGGTGGATCGGGGAGGAGACGCATCCGCGGCTCAATCCCGCGTAGAACAGCCGGCAAGGAGGCAACATGGATCTCTTCGCGAACCCGTGCCCGTGGTACGTCGCCGGCCCGCTGCTCGGCCTGCTCGTCGCGGGCTTGCTGTGGGCGATCAACAAGCCGCTGGGCGCGCTCGGCGGTTACATCGATACCGTGCAATGGGTGGGTGAGCGCAATGCGGCGCCGAGCTGGCGCGTGCTGCTCCTCGCCGGCATCGTCATCGGCGGCGCGCTCTCGGCGGTCGCCGCGGGCGCCTACCGCCCGACGCTCTCTTACGGCACGTTCACGTCGTCGTTCGGCGCGATTCCCGGGGCCGGCAGCGTCGTGCTGCTCGCGGCCGGAACGCTGATCGGATACGGCGCGCGGCTCGGCGGCGGATGCACTTCGGGCCACGGCATGTGCGGGATGGCGATGGGCTCGCCGGCGAGCATCGTCTGCACGATGACGTTCATGGGCGGGGCCATCGTCGTAGCCCATCTCCTCGCCTTCCTGATCGGGGTCGGATCATGAAGGCCGCGGGCCTGTTGATCGGGATCGGCTTCGGCTTCGTCCTCGGGTGGTCGCGGCTGACCGACTACGACGTGATCCGCGACATGCTGCTGCTGCGCAAGTTCGACGTCTTTCTGCTGATGGGATCCGCCGTGGCGACCGCCGCGATCGTGGCGCGGGTGCTCCGCGCCGGCGGCGCGCGATCGCTGATCGGACGAGTTCCGATCGCGTGGAGCACGACCCGCCCGACGCGCAATCATTTCGTCGGCAGCATGATATTCGGCACGGGCTGGGCCATTTCCGGCACGTGTCCGGGTCCGGTCGCCGCGCAGCTTGGCCGCGGCCAGTTCGCCGCAATATTCACCCTTGCGGGAATTTTCGTCGGCGTCGCGCTTTTCGGTTACCTGAAGCGCAGGAACGAGATCGCCGCCTCGGCTCCACGCGCTCCGGACCTCGTCGGACCGACGCCGGGACTGTAAGCGGAGGGGGGAACGGGATCGGCCGGCATCGAGCCGCGCGTGCTCAGATCGCGACGTGGCGCCCGCCATCCACGCTGATCGTCTCGCCGGTCACATAGGTCGCGTCGGCGAGCAGGAAATGCACGGCTTTCGCGATGTCGTCGGGCTCGCCTTCGCGCTTCAACGGCGTGTGCGAGATGATTCGCTGGCGCGACAGTTCGTCGAACGACGTGTCGTCGGGCCACAGGATCGGGCCCGGCGCCACCGCATTCACCCGCACTTCCGGCGCGAGTTCCCGCGCGAGCGAGCGGGTCATGCCGACGAGCCCGGCCTTGGCGATCGAATACACGACGAAGTTCTTGAGCGGCCGCTCGGCGTGGATGTCGGCGATATTGACGATCGAACCCTGTGATTTCCTCAGCGCGGGTGCGGCGGCCTGCGCGAGAAACAACGGCGCGCGCAGGTTGGTGCCGATCAGGTCGTCCCAAAGCTCGGGCGTGATGGCGCCGACCGGCGACGGAAGGAACGACGATGCGTTGTTGACGAGCCCGTCGAGGCGGCCGAACGTCTGCAGCGTCTGATCGATCATCGCCGGCAGCTTGTTGAGGTCGAGGAGGTCGGCCTGGATCAGCGCCACCGAGTCGGCGCGCACGTGATTGAGTTCGGCCTGCAGCAGACGCGCCTCGCCGGCGGACGCGCGGTAGTGGAGCATGAGGGTGGCGCCGGCCGCATGCAGCCGGCGGCAGATCGCGGCGCCGACCCGCTTGGCGCCGCCGGTGATCAGCACGATTCTGCCTTGCACGCCGCGTCCTTGTCTTCCACGTTAGACTTGGCGGGAATCTAGCACATCGACTCCCCTGCCGCACCGTGGCGATGGTGCCCGCGGGACGCATTTTCGCGCCGTGATCGACCTTCCCGAACCCGATGCCGACGCCTGGGCGCACAGCGCGCGGGTCGCCGACGCCATTCGCGCGGCGATCGCTGCCGGGGGCGGCACCGTTCCCTTCGCGCGTTACATGGATCTCGCGCTCTACGCGCCGGGCCTCGGCTATTACGCATCCGGCGCGAAAAAGCTCGGGGCTGCGGGCGATTTCGTGACCGCGCCCGAAATGACGCCGCTGTTCGCCGCCGCGCTCGCGACGCAGGTCGCGGCCATCCTCGCTGCGACCGGTCGACGGGAGATCGTCGAGCTCGGCGGCGGCAGCGGGCAGCTCGCCGCGGATCTCCTGAAGGCGCTGGCGGCCCGCGACGCGCTGCCGTCGCGCTACGCGATGCTCGAGGTGAGCCCGGACCTCGCCGAGCGTCAGCGCGCGACGCTTGCACGGGATGCCGCGGCGCACCTCGACCGCGTCGTCTGGATCGAGGCGCTGCCGGGGGCGATCGACGGAGCGCTGATCGCGAACGAAGTGCTCGATGCCATTCCGGCGCAGCTCGTCGCGCGGCGCGATGGCCGATACGTCGAGCGCGGCGTGACCTGGGACGATGCGCGCCGCACGTTCGCCTGGACGGAGCACCCGGCCGACGCAAGGGTTACGCGACTCGCCGCCGCACGTTTCCCGCAAGGCGGCGACTACCTGAGCGAAATCAACTCGGCCGCCGAAGCGCTGGTCGAGGACATCGGCAGACGGCTCGTTGCCGGAGCCGCGCTCCTGATCGACTACGGCTTTCCCGCCGCCGAGTACTACCATCCGCAGCGCAGCGAAGGAACGCTGATGTGTCACTACCGGCATCGTGCGCACGGCGATCCGTTCGCCTGGCCCGGGTTGACCGACATCACCGCGCACGTCGACTTCACGGCCATGGCCGAGGCGGGCGAGCGCGCGGGGCTCCACGTTGCCGGGTTCGCGGCGCAGGCGCCGTTCCTGATGGGGTGCGGGATTCTCGATGCGCTCGCCGCAACGGGTCCGCCGGAGTCGGTCGCGTACATCCGCGCGGCGGCGTCGGTGCAGAAGCTGCTCGCGCCCTCGGAAATGGGCGAGCTCGTCAAGGTGCTGGCGCTTGCGAGATCGGACGCGATCGAATGGCCGGGCTTCGCGCTGGCCGATCGCCGCCATCGACTCTGACCGGCTTCCGGCGCCAAGGCACACGCATCATCTGTGATTCGCCGCCTCCTCCGGCGGCCGGACTTTTCGGAACGTGGCCAGCAGCAGCAGATCGTAGGCGATCTTCAATGCGCCCGCGATCACGAGCGGCCAGCCGAAGCTCGACAGGCCGAGCAGGTAGCCGGCGAAGAGCGGACTCGCCGCCGACGCGAGGCTCCGCGGCACCGACGTGACGCTCGCCGCCGCGGCGCGCTCGCCCGGTGAAACGACGGCCATCACATACGAGCTTCGTGTGGGGACGTCCATCTGCGACAGCGCGGCGCGCACGAGCAGGAGGACGATCACCCACGTCGCGTCGGCGACAAACGGTATGACCAGCAGGAGCACGTTCGCCGGCAGGTGCGTGAACACCATGGTGTTGACGAGGCCGATCCGGTTGGCGATGCGCACCGCAACCAGGTAGGAAAACGCCGACAACACGCCGGTCCAGAAGAAGATCGTGCCGGCCGCAGCGATCGAGAACTGAAACCTTTCGAACAGCCACAGCGCGAGCAACGACTGCACGATGAAGCCGCCGCCGAAGGCATCGAGGCTGAACAACGCGGCCAGCGTGTACACGATGCGCCTGGATTCGCGCAGCGGCGCCGCAGCCGCCGCGGTTCCGGCCGCGAGCGTGACGGGCAGCCCGGCGTAGATCAGGCCGGACGCGAGACCGAGCAGCCCGTAGAGCAGGAACATGGCCTGCCATGCGGACTTGGCGCCGACGCCGGTCGCCGCCGCGACGTACTGAGGGAAGCCGGAGAACAGGGCCCCGAGTGCGCCGACCAGCGCGCCGACCAGACTGTATCGAGCGAACACCGCCGTGCGCTGCCGGTCGGCGACCACATGCGACAGCACGGCCTGTTCGAGCGGGAGAAAGACGCTGACGTCGCCGCTCGATGGATTGAGCGTTCCGACCACCGCGATGAGCAGCAGCGGCCAGAAATCCGAGACGACGGCAAATCCCAGACCGGTCGCCATCATCAGCACCGTGGCCGTCAACAACAGAGTCCGATAGCGGAACCGGTGGGCATGCAGGCCGACGATCAGCGTCAGGATGCCCGACCCGAGCAACGTACCGGTGGCGATGACGCCGATCTGAAACGGGGTGAGCCCCAGCGCCAGCAGGTAGAGCGGAAGCAGAAGGCTCACGTAGCCGTCGCCGAACGCGCGCAGGCCGCGTGCCCAGAGCAATCGGCGCACGTCCCGCGAGATCATCGGGCGGACATCGCGATGAGGCTGAACGATACGGAGGCCATGGTGCCCGCACTCGACGCGTAACGTTTGCAGGGCTTGGACGGGGCACCGTCTTGGAGAGAGCGAATCCCGGGGGTCCTGCGTTCCCCCGATCGGAATGCTACCGCGCGCGAAGTGTGGGTGCAACAGGACCGGTCGGCCCGGTGCGAGCGTTTGACCCTGCAACAAGGCGGGCGTAGATTGGCGCCATGCCGTTCGTCCCGTTCACGTTCTGCCCGTGATTCGCGACGAGCCCGCTCATGCCAAAGATCAGAACGGGATGGGTCGTCGCCGGCGTCGCGGCGTTGTTCATCGCGATCGTCGGGACAATCGTCCTGTTGCGGGCGACGAACGCAATCAGCTTTTCCGAGGCGATGCTGATGCTGGTTGCGCTGCTGGGGCTGTATGTGGGTTTCGGAATCCTGATCGCGATCTATCGCTTCACGCGCAACCTGGAGTGACGCATCCCCGACACCGCCTGCCCCGCTGTTGCTGCCCGCATGTCGTCTTGCTGACCGACTAGCCGAGGGGTTCTCAAGAGTTCCGCCGCTATCTCGAATGCGGCCTCCTGGCCCACGCCAGCACCTCCCGCCGGGCGGTTGCCGCCCGAAATCGGCGTTCGGCCCGCCCGACACCCAACCCTCGATGCGCGGGGTCGTGTCGTTGAGTCTCCCATCCTCTGCGATCAGGTGTCAGTCTGGCTCTCGCTTCTTTCTTTCCACGCGACGTTTCGTTTGCCGCGGTGCATTCACGGAATGCGCCATCTCGCGAACCTTTTCACGACCTGGCGTCGCATCTGCCTGCGCACTCAATGGGAATAGCCGCGGATCCAGTGGCGTGCGCGGCGCACGCGCCTCGGTGGAGCTTTTCGGCTGTTTCATGATGGCCTCAGGTTGGCAGCGTAGTGGACTGGGCTGGCCTCGAGATTTCCGAAAGCGCCTGGGCAGCCGGCCGGATTTCCGAACTTTCGACGGCAAAATCGCCCAGCGCGAGGATGCCGACCAGCCGCTTGTCGCGATCCACGACGGGCAAACGCCGCACCTGGCGCTCGCTCATGATCATGGCGGCCTGTTCGACCGAGTCGTCCTCGTAGACCCAGGCGATGCCTTCGGACATCACGTCACGAACCTTGGTGCCGGCGTCCTTGCCCACGGCGACGGCGCGAATCGCGATGTCGCGATCCGAGATTGTCCCGATCATGTGATCGTCCTCTCCGACCGGCATCATTCCGAAGTCCCCATCGCGCATCATTTTTGCGGCTTCCCCGATGGTCATATCGGGACTGACGACCTTTACGTCGCGGCTCATCAGGTCCTTTAGCTGGTGCATATCCATTCTCCTTGTCGGGTCTTCACGATTAACGCGTCTCAGGCGCGGTCGCGCAGTTCCTTCACGCCCGCCTGCTCGGCGCAGTGATCGCAGCAGAACA
>JANMBN010000301.1:0-1883 GCA_031360485.1 Betaproteobacteria bacterium
GCTGGCCGAGTTCGAGGCTGCTGCTCGGCGTTCGCTGTCAGTCCGTTTCCGCTACGCCTTTATCCACACGTACAAACCGGTGCTCGATGACCAGCCGTTCAGGGCCTTCGACACGACCGCCGACTATCGCCGCTGGTGCGAAGACAACCTCCCGGATTGGCTGGGCTATGGGCGCGTTTGAGTACCGGCAAGCCGAGGAAATCCGCGACGTCTTCGCGCATCACCACGTGCGGTATCTCTTCATCGGCAAATCGGGCGCCATTCTGCTCGGCTTCCCCGACACCACCCAGGACGCCGATCTTTTCGTGGAGAAGAGCCCCGAGAACGGTCGCGCAATCGTCGCCGCGTTGCAAGAACTGGGGTTCGCGCTCGATGTCGAGCAGGCCGGGCAGGTTGCGGGAGGGAAGGACTTCGTGCAGCTCAAGAACGGCCCGTTCGACCTCGACTTGGTCTTCGCACCGGACGGCATCGAGCGCTTCGATGATGCTTGGCGGCGGCGGATCGACGTCGAGGGGTTTCCGGTCTGTCATCTCGACGACATCATCGCCAGCAAGGAAGCCACCGGCCGCGCGAAGGACCGCGAGTCCTTGCCCCGACTGCGTTCATTCCGCGACTACTGGCGGCGCCAGGGCGATCGTTCCTGAGAGGCCTGGCCGGCCTCGACCTGTAGCCGTGCGCCTCGCACCTGCGGCGATGTCAATCCCTCCGCTCAATTCAACATCGAATCTCAGCGGGCTGCTAAGATCCGACCGCCATGGACCACACTCTCGTAGCAGGCGACGTCATTTCCCACTATCGGATCGTGGGCGCGCTGGGAACCGGCGGCATGGGTGAGGTGTACCTCGCCCAGGATCTCACCTTAGAAAGAAGCGTTGCGCTCAAGGTCCTTCCGCCGCGGCTCGTCCACAACGAGGAGCGGCTCCGGCGCTTCGTCATCGAAGCGAAATCCGCGTCGTCGCTCAACCACCCGGGCATCGTCACGATCTACGAGATCGGATCGGGCGCGATCGAGCGCGAGGGCGAGTCGTCGGCTCCCATCCACTTCATCGCGATGGAGCGGATCGACGGCCACACGCTGGCGGAGTCGATCCACGCCGACAAGGAAGACCTGCGGCGCCTCCTCGGCTACCTCGCCCAGGCGGCCGACGGCATCGCGAAGGCGCATGCGGCGGGGATCGTCCACCGCGACCTCAAGCCTTCGAACATCATGGTGTCGCGGGACGGCTTCGCGAAGGTGCTCGACTTCGGCCTGGCCAAGCTGACGGAATCCAGAACCGGAGACGATGCCGCGAGCGTCGCCCCGACGCGCACCAGCGCGCACACCGGCGCGGGGACGGTGATGGGAACCGTCGGCTACATGTCGCCCGAGCAGGTCCAGGGGAAATCCGTCGACCATCGTTCCGACATCTTCTCGTTCGGCTGCATCCTCTATGAAGCGGTGACACGCCAGCGCGCGTTCGAGGCGGACAGTGCCGTCGACACGATGCACAAGATCCTCCACGACGCGCCGGTCGAATCGCACGAGCTGAACCCGAAGGCTCCCGCCGACCTCCGCCGGCTGGTGCGGCGCTGCCTGGCGAAGAGCCCCGACCAGCGCCTCCAATCGATGAAGGACCTGGCCATCGAGTTGCGGGAGATCGCGGACAACTACGAATCCCTTTCGAGCTCGACGAGTTCGGGGAGTGGGGTTGGCGCCGTCGGCGCCCTCCCCCGCCCCGCGCGAAGCCGTTCGTGGTTGATCGGTGGGACGATCGTCGCGATTTTAGGAGTCGCGGGGCTGGCGATCGGAATCGCCGGCCTCCTCCGCAATCGCGACGCCCGACCTGCCGAAGCGGCGCCGGCCGCCGGGCTGAAGATCACGAGCATCTCGGGGCGGGAAGGCG
>JANMBN010000329.1:0-2537 GCA_031360485.1 Betaproteobacteria bacterium
TCATGTCCCAGCCGAACACGACGTCGCAGAACCCGAAGCCGCCTTCGGCCGCGGCGTAGAACTTCTCCTTGTGAAGGTACTTGCCGCGCAGCACGCCGTCGATGTCGGAGACGGCGACCTTGACGCGGTTGCCGGGCGCGGCGCGGACCGCGGCGATAACCTTGGCGGCCGAGGTTGGGATCGGCATGCATTCCTCCGGGTAGGATCGGCTGTTCGGGCTCGAATTCTGGGGCCGCCGCGCGCCCGCGGCAGACCACGTGGCGCAGTTCACATTCTAGCGCAGGCACAGGAATGTGCTGCTAGGATGCGATTCGAATGGGCAACGAGCGCAGATTCCTGACGTCGCTTCGCAGGACACCGTCTTTGCGGCGGTCCGCGTGACCGCCGCCGCCGCGCTCGTCGCATTGCACGCCGCCGTCGCGCTTTTCGGGTTTGCCGGGCTCTTCGGCAAATGGCTGGCCCTGTCGCCGGTGGCGATTGTCCTGGGACGTACGGCGATCGCCGCGATAGCGCTGGGGATTCTGCGGCTGCGTGCCGGCGAACGAGCGCCGTTCGACGTCCGCCTCGTCGCGATCGGCGTCGTGCTCGCTCTGCACTGGGTGAGCTTCTTCGCCGCGGTCCAGGTCTCGTCCGTGGCGGTTGGCCTGCTGGGCTACGCAAGCTTCCCGCTGTTCACGCTGATCGTCGAGCGCGCGTTCCTGGCGCGGCGCTTGCGCCGACGCGAAGGCGCGACGGCATTGCTGGTCACCGCGGGCCTCATCCTGGTGGTGCCCGAGCTCTCGCTCGCGAATGCCGTCGTACAAGGTCTGGGGCTGGGACTCGTCTCGGGCCTGACGTTTGCGCTGCTGGCCGTCATGAACCGGCGCTGGTCGGCGACGCGGTCGGCGACGGACATTGCCTTCTGGCAGAACGCGTTCGCGGCATTGGCGCTCCTGCCCTTCGCGTTGGCGAGCCCGTGGGCCCTCGGCACGATCGGCGCGCGTGAGATCATGCTGCTCATCGCGCTAGGCCTCGTGTGCACGGCGCTGGCGCACACCTTGTTCATCGGCGGGCTCGCTGTGGTTAGCGCGCACACAGCGAGCGTTATCGCCGCGTTGGAGCCCGTATACGGGATTGCGCTGGCGTTCGCGTTGCTGGACGAAGTCCCGAGCGGGCGAACCCTCGCGGGAGGCGCGCTGATCGTCGCGGCGGCTATCCTCGCGACGCGGCGCTCGCACCTCGCCACGGTTGGCTCGGGGCGGGCTATTCTGTAGCATCCCGGTTTCCCTCCCGAAAATCCTTCCCGAATGCAGATCGGCATCGTCGGATTGGGCCGCATGGGCGGCAACATGGCGCGACGGCTTGCGCGTGGCGGCGTCGAGGTCATCGGATTCGATGCAGACGCCAAGGCGTCGTCGGCGCTTGCCGGTGAAGGCGTGCTCGAGGCCGCGCCGTCGATCGTCGCGCTTGCGCATCGATTGGCCGCGCCGCGCATCGTCTGGCTGATGGTGCCCGCCGGACGCGTCACCGAATTGAGTGTCGGGGACCTGTGGCCCGAGCTCGCGCGCGGCGACCTGATCGTCGATGGCGGCAATGCGAATTACAAGGATTCGGTGCGGCGCGGCGCGGCGTTGGCGGCGGCCGGTCTTCGCTTCGTCGACTGCGGAGTCTCGGGCGGCGTCTGGGGGCTCGACAACGGTTACGCGCTGATGTTCGGCGGCGACGATGCGGCGGCCGCGATGATCGAGCCGTACGCGAAGATTCTCGCCCCCGCGCCGGACGCCGGATGGCTGCACTGCGGCCCCTGCGGCTCCGGCCACTTCGTCAAGATGATCCACAACGGGATTGAATACGGAATGATGCAGGCGTACGCCGAGGGCATCGCGCTGCTCAAGGGCAAGACGGAGTTCGGCATCGACGTCGCCGCGGTCGCGGAAACGTGGCGGCACGGCAGCGTCGTTCGATCGTGGCTGCTCGACCTCGTCGCGGAGTTCCTCGGTCGCGACGTCGATCTCGCCGACATCGCTCCGGTGGTCGCCGACTCGGGCGAAGGCCGCTGGACCGCGCTGGAGGCGATCGAGCAGGGGGTTCCGGCGCCGGTCATGTCGCTCGCGCTGATGATGCGTTTCGCGAGCCAGGGCAAGTCGGACTATGCGGACAAGCTGCTGGCCATGATGCGCAAGGGATTCGGCGGGCACGCGGTCGCGACGCGAGACGCGAAGCCGTGATCGTGGTGCGACGTGTCGCTGAGCGCCGCCACCCTCGGCGGGTGCCGATAGCTATCCCCCGACATATGTGACGGCGCCTCGCTTGGCCGCCGGAATGGCGGCGAGGAGATCGGGTACCAGCAACTGAAGATCGGCCAGACGATTGGATCGAGCGCGCAAAACGATGACTGCAATGGCGAACGCGGGAAGATTCTGCTGGAACGAAAGATTCCGATCCACGGTAACAAAGACATCGAACGCGTTCGCAGCCAGTGCGAGAAGTTCGCCGTTCCTGATCGTGATCCAGCCCATCTGGCGCGCCGTCGCCACCTCGTGGCCGGCGATATCGCG
>JANMBN010000444.1:0-3209 GCA_031360485.1 Betaproteobacteria bacterium
CTGGTGCATGACCGCGTGCCCGGTGGACGCCATCCGGATCGATGCCGGCACGGGCGCCAAGGTCGTGCATGAAGATGTCTGCGTCGGCTGCAAGGTATGCACGATCGCTTGTCCGTTCGGCACGATCAACTACGTCCACGATACGGGCAAGGTGCAGAAGTGCGACCTCTGCTTCGATCATCCCGCGTGCGTGGACGCCTGCCCGACCGCCGCGATCACCTACGTCGATGCCGATTGGACCGGCCTGGAACGCATGCGCCAGTGGGCGGCCAAGCTCGATTCGCAACCGCAAGCCTGAGGAGGACGTCATGGCCTGGCAACGCAAACTTCTGCGGGTGGACCTCACGAAAGGCACCTGCACGGCCGAACCGCTCAACATGCAGTGGGCGCAGGATTTTCTGGGCCAGCGCGGTCTTGCCACCAAGTACTTCTCCGCCGAGGTCGATCCGAAGGTCGATCCGCTCTCGCCCGCGAACAAGCTGATCTTCGCTACCGGGCCGCTTACCGGGACGATGGCCTCCACCAGCGCCCGGTATTCGGTCATCACCAAAGGGCCGCTCACCGGTGCGATCGCCTGCTCGAATTCCGGCGGCTATTTCGGCGCGGAACTGCGATTTGCCGGCTGGGACATGATCATCTTCGAGGGCAAGTCGGCGAAGCCGGTGTACCTGCACATCGAGAACGACAAGGCGCAGCTGCTCCCGGCCGACGAAATATGGGGCAAGAGCGTCTGGGACACCGAGGCGATCCTGAAGAAGAAGCACCAGGATCCGCTGACGCGGGTGTCGAGCATCGGGCGCGCGGGCGAGTCGCAGGTGCTGTTCGCCGCGGTCGTCAACGACCTGCATCGCGCCGCCGGCCGTTCGGGCGTGGGCGCGGTGATGGGTTCGAAGAACCTGAAGGCGATCGCCGTGCGCGGCACATTGGGTGTGGGCAACGTCGCCGATCCGGCCGCGTTCATGAAAGCGACCGTGGCGGCGAAGAAAGTGCTCGCCGGCAATGCCGTCACCGGCGAGGGCCTGCCGAAGTTCGGCACGCAGGTGCTGATGAACGTGATCAATGAAATGGGCGCGCTGCCGACGCGCAACCATCGCGATGTGCAGTTCGAAAAGGCGGGCAGGATTTCGGCCGAGGCGATGCACGAAAAGCGGCCGACCGACGGCAAGGCCAATCTCGTGACCAACCAGGCCTGTTTCGGCTGCACGATCGCCTGCGGCCGCATCTCCAAGATCGACGAAACGCACTTCACCGTCGTCAACAAGCCGGAGTACTGGGGCGCCTCGGGAGGACTCGAATACGAGGCCGCCTGGGCGCTGGGCGCGGCGACGGGCGTGGGCGATCTCGAAGCGCTGACGTACGCCAACTTCGTCTGCAACGAGGATGGCATCGATCCGATCTCGTTCGGTGCGACGGTCGGCGCGGCGATGGAGCTCTACGACCTCGGCCTCATCAAGGAAGCCGACGTCGGCTTTCCGTTGACGTTCGGCTCGGCCGAAGTGCTCACCCGCCTCACGGAAATGACCTGCCGCGGCGAGGGCTTCGGCAAGGAAATCGGGCAGGGATCGAAGCGGCTTTGCGCCAAGTACGGCCGGCCGGAGCTGTCGATGTCGGTCAAGGGTCAGGAGTTCCCGGCGTACGACTCGCGCGGCATCCAGGGCATGGGCCTCGCCTACGCCACGTCCAATCGCGGCGCCTGTCACCTGCGCGGCTACACGGTCGCCTCGGAGGTTCTCGGCATACCGGTCAAGACGGATCCGCACGTGACCGAGGGCAAGGCAGGGCTCGTCAAGGCCTTCCAGGATGCGACCGCGGTATTCGACTCGTCGGGCCTGTGCCTGTTCACGTCGTTCGCGTGGACGCTCGCCGACGTGCAGCCGCAGTTGCAGGCGGCGTGCGAAGGCGACTGGTCGATGGAGAAGCTCGCGCTTGTCGGCGAGCGGATCTGGAACCTCGAGCGGCAGTTCAACAACGCCGCAGGCTTCACCGAGAAGGACGACAACCTGCCGCCGCGGCTCACCACCGAAGCGGCCAAAGCGGGTCCCGCCAAGGGCCTCGTCAACGGCCTCGCCAAGATGCTGCCCGAGTACTACGAGGTGCGCGGCTGGACCAAGGGCGGCGTTCCGACGAAGGAAACGCTCTCGCGTCTGGGTCTTTCTGCCTGATCGCCCAGCGAGGGCCGGGGCGCGGCAGCCGCCGCGTTCCGCCCTCGCGGCGCGCGGAGTCGCTGGATGAAGCACGTGATCATCGGCAATGGTCCGGCGGGCGTCGTCGCCGCGGAGACGTTGCGCAAGGCCGACCCGGGATCCTCGATCACGCTGATCGGCGACGAGCCGGAGCCGCCGTATTCACGGATGGCGTTGCCCTACCTGATGATGGGCGACATCGCCGAGGCGGGCACTTATCTGCGCAAGGAAGACGGTCATTTCGCGCGGCACGCGATCGAACTGCTGCACGATTCCGTCGAAACGATCGACGCCGGCGCGCGAAGCATCCGGCTGAAGAGCGGCGGGCGCATGAGCTTCGACCGTCTGCTGATCGCCACGGGCGCACACGCGATCAAGCCGGAGATCCCCGGGATCGACCTTCCCGGCGCGCACGCTTGCTGGACGATGGAAGACGCTCGCCACATCATCGCCCGCGCCGTGCCCGGATCGCGCGTGCTGCAGATCGGCGCTGGCTTCATCGGCTGCATCATCATGGAGGCCCTCAAGAGCCGGGGCGTGGAGCTCACGGTCGTCGAGATGGGCGACCGGATGGTCCCGCGCATGATGACGCCTGCCGCGGGGACGATGATCCGCAACTGGTGCGAAAAGCAGGGCGTGCGCGTGCACGTGGCGACGCGCGTGACCGCGATCCGGCGGGCGGAAGGCGGGCGCGGCGTCCTGGTGGCGAAACTCGATTCCGGCGACGAAATAGACGCCGAGACGCTGATCGTCGCTGCGGGCGTTCGTCCCAACGTGGATTTCCTGCGTGGCAGCGGGATCGATTGCGAGGCCGGGATATCCGTCGACGCGACGATGCAGACCAACGTCGCCGGCGTCTATGCCGCAGGCGACGTCGCGGCGGCAATCGATTTTTCCACCGGCATCCGCGGCATGAACGCGATCCAGCCCAACGCGGTGGAGCAGGCGCGAGTCGCCGCGCTCAACATGGCGGGCAAGCGGGTCGATTCGCACGGCAGCCTTGCCCTCAACGTGCTGGACACGCTG
>JANMBN010000467.1:0-6073 GCA_031360485.1 Betaproteobacteria bacterium
GGCATCGCGGCGGCGGTCGGGTTTGTCCTGAGTCGTCTGTTGAGCCGGCGCTAGACCCCAGTATCCAGAGTCGTCCCGGCGCAACCTGGTCGATCCCATGTTCAAACGTCCGCATTGCAATGTATCTCGCGAGCCCAGCCCGCTCGACAATCGTCTGCTGGGCGCGCTCCCCGACGCTGCCTATGCCCGGCTGCGGCCGGACCTGGAATCGATCGAGTTGGCTCTCGGTAGCGTCCTCTACGAGCCCGGAAGCCTGTTGCGCCACGTCTACTTCCCGACGTCCTCCATCATTTCGCTGCTTTCGGTGATGAACGACGGTGGGTCCGCCGAAATAGCGGTGGTCGGAAATGACGGCCTTGTCGGCACGTCCCTTTATCTGGGTGGCGGGACGACACCCAGCCGGGGCGTCGTCCAGAATGCCGGCTTCGCCTACCGGATCAAGGTGCCGCCGTTCCTGGCGGAATTCGAGCGTTATGGCGAGCTGGCGGTGCTGCTGCTCCGATATACCCAAGCGCTGCTCACGCAGATGGTGCAAACGGCCGCGTGCAATCGCCACCATGCGATCGACCAGCAGTTTTGTCGGTGGCTGCTCCTCAGTCTCGACCGGATGCCGTCCAACGAACTGACGATGACGCAGGAACTGATCGGCAACATGCTGGGCTTGTCCGTCCCGGACGTGTCGGCGCTTTCCGACAAGATGCAAGCGCTCGGCCTGCTGACCCACAAGCGGGGCCGGATCAGCGTGATCGACCGGCCGGGCCTCGAGCGGGCCTCCTGCGAATGCTACGGCGTCGTGAAGACGGAAACCGACCGTCTGCTGCCGCAGAGGGACGCCCTGTTGACGGCTGCGTAGAGGCCCATGAGCCGCAGGCAGACGTCGCAGCCGCGCAAGATGACTGTCGCCGGGTCCGTCTATCGGGACTTGTGGGAATCGAGTCTCGACGTGTGTTTTTTCCTGCACTGCGAGCGGGATGCGGCGGGCCGCATCACCGATTTTGCGTTCGATGACGTGAACCCGCGCGGCGCTGCCGCGCTCGGTCTCGCGAAGGACGCCATCGTCGGGCGGCGTTTGTGCGAGGTCGTCCCCATCGATCGCGGTGGCGGATTGTTCGAGCGATACGTGCGCGTCGCCGAGACCGGCGAGACGCTCGACGAAGAGTTTGAACTCAACCTCGCGGAAATCGATGCGCGGTGGGTGCGCCAGCAGGTCCTCGCCACGCGGAATGGAATCGCCATCCTCGCGCGCGATATTTCCGCGCGCAAACGGGAGGAATTGGGCAACCGGCTGAACAACGCTTTTTTGCAGACGCTCATCGACTCGCTCCCGCTGTTGATCTGCACCCGGAGCGCGAGGCCCCGGAATTTCGGCGAAGTGGTCATCTGGAACAAGGCCGCCGAGCGCATCACGGGCTACACGGGGAAAGAGGTGGTGGGCCGCGTGCTCGGCACGGACGTTCTGCCCGGCGACGATTCCGCCATGAACCCGATCGTCAGTGGTGCGCAAGGCGCGGCGCCGCCCGCCGAAGCCGCGTACCGCGTCGTCAGGCGCGATGGCGCTGCACGGGAATTGCGATTCATCTCGGTTCCACTGCCGGATCAGTACGGCAAGCCGGAATACATGCTGGGAATTGCCGAAGACACCACCGAACATGCGGCCGCGCTGGAACAGGTGCGGCTCGCGTCGATTGTTTTCGAGCAGGCGACCGAGGCCATCGTCGTCAGCGATGCGCAGGACCGCGTCGTTACCGTGAATCGCGCGTTCTGCACGCTCACCGGGTACTCCGAAGCCGAGATCGCCGGCCGGGCGGCCACGGACTTCGAAACGACCGGCCTCGGATTGGTGGACACCGTCACGATGTTCGAGCAGGTCGAAAGGGAGGGCTTCTGGTCAGGTCAGGGCGCGCAGCTGCGCAAAGGCGGCGAACCGTTTCCCACATGGCGCAATGTCGCGCGCGTGACCGACGATGCGGGGCGCACCGTCAACTACGTGCGCATTGCGACCGACATCACCGCCATCGAGCAATCGCGGGAGCAACTGGAGCGGCAGGCCAACCACGACGCGTTGACGGCGCTCCCGAACCGCCGGCTCTTCATGGATCGCCTGACGCATGCGCTGGAACGCTGCGTCCGTTCGAAGCAGAAACTCGCTCTCCTTTATATCGACCTCGACAACTTCAAGGCGGTGAACGACCGCCTGGGCCACGGCATCGGTGACGAGCTCCTGAAGGAGTTCGCCAATCGCCTCTCCCGCAGCGCTCGGGCGGTCGACACGGTGTGCCGCCTGAGCGGCGACGAGTTCACGATCGTCATGGAAAACTCGGGACACACGGACCTGGGCGAGGCGGGCCTCGTGGCCGAGCGAATCATCGACGCGTTGAGCGAACCGTTCACCTTGCGCGGGCATGCGGTCACCTCGACCGCCAGCATCGGCATCAGCCTTTACCCCGCGGATGGGGAGAATGCCGACGTTCTGATTCGCAATGCGGATAACGCGCTGTATCGGGCCAAGGAACTGGGGAGGAACCGATACCAGTACTTCTCCGGAATGTTCGATGGAAAACCGGCAGGCGGGGCCAAAAAAGAACGTAAGCTTGGCAGGGCCATCGCGAAGGCGGAGCAACCGCGGCCGATGGCCAAGTTGCCGGGAGAATGAAGGGCAAGGCAGGGTCGGACTCGACGGGTCGACTCGACGTTGCCGAATCGCCCGGCTGTCCAGGAAGAAGCATTGCCAAGAGACCGAGTCCGACCCTGCTTTCCCGGTTTGACAGTCGAACGTGACCCTGCGTTTCCAAGAATAGGATGTCCGAATTGAACGTGGGCGAGCGGACGATTTTCGAACGACTTCTCGCGGTCACGGCGCGCTTCGGTCGCGCCGATTCGCTCGGGAAATACGCCGACGAAGAACCGCCGCTGCGATCGGAGCTTTTCAGCGCCGATCAGATGGAGCAGCACGGCAAGAACCTCGCGGCTGCGCACAGGTTGGCGCCGGGGCGCGCTCCCGATCAGCTGCTCGCGCGGCTGGCCGAGAACGAAGGCATCCTGATCGAAGTTTGCGACCTGTTGACGGCCGCGGTCACGGCCAACCGTCGGATCGCACCCGCCGCCGAATGGCTGCTCGACAATTTCTACCTGATCGAAGAGCAGATCCGCACGGCCAAGCGGCACTTGCCCAAGGGGTACAGCCGCGAGCTTCCCCGCCTGGCGCACGGGCCGTCCGCCAAGCTCCCGCGGGTCTACGACCTCGCGTTCGAAGCGATCTCGCACGGCGACGGCAGGGTCGACGCGGAGAGCCTTTCCCGCTTCGTGGCCGCCTACCAGACGGTGACGCCGCTCAAGGTGGGCGAATTGTGGGCCATTCCGATCATGCTGCGACTGGCGCTCATCGAAAATCTGCGCCGCGTCGGAGTGCGGATTGCTGCCGGCACGATCGACCGGAACCGGGCCGAAGCGTGGGCGGACCAGATGATCGAGGTCGCCCTGCACGATCCCAAGAGCCTGATCCTGGTGATTGCGGACATGGCGCGCTCGAATCCGCCGATGGTGAGTTCGTTCGTCGCCGAACTGGCCCGCCGCCTGCAGGGACAGAGCGCCGCGCTGGCGCTGCCGCTCACCTGGATCGAGCAGCGCCTTTCCGAGTCGGGTTTTTCGATCGAGCAGCTGGTGCAATCGGAAACGCAGGAACAGGCCGGCGTCCAGGTTTCGATCAGCAACACCATCGGCAGCCTTCGCTTTCTGGGCTCGATGGACTGGCGCGAGTTCGTCGAATCGATGAGCGTCGTCGAGCAGAAGCTGCGCGAGGATCCCGGCGGGCTCTACGGCGGGATGGACTTCGCGACGCGCGACCGGTACCGGCACGTCGTGGAGGAGATCGCGAAAGGCAGCCATCTGTCCGAAAGCGAGGTGGCGCGCAAGGCGATCCAGCTGGCCTACGAGGGCACTGCCGGCACCGCGGGCCGAAGCGGCGACGACGATCGGGCCGCCCACGTGGGCTTCTATCTGGTCGACAAGGGCCGGCCGCGCCTCGAGCGCGCGGCGGAGATACGCCTTTCTCCGCCCGAGGCTCTGCGCAGGGTGGGGCGGCGGGTCCCCTTGCTGCTCTACCTGGGCACGATCGCGCTGATCACGGTGGCGCTCACCGCGATCCTGCTGGCGAAGGCGCAGGGCGACGGGATCGCCGACGAAGTGCTCGTGACGCTCGGAATACTGTTGCTGCTCGCCAACAGCCAGCTGGCCGTGGGGATGGTGAACTGGCTCGCGACGTTGCTGGTGACGCCGCGCCCGCTGCCGCGAATGGACTTCACCCGGGGGCTTCCGTCGCAATCGCGCACGCTCGTGGTGGTGCCGACGCTGCTGACCAGCGCCGAAGACATCGACGGCCTGGTCGAGGCGCTGGAGGTCCGGTTTCTCGCCAATCGGGACGACCATCTGCATTTCGGCCTTCTGACCGATTTTCGGGACGCATCGGCGGAAACGCTGCCCGAGGACGAGTCGCTGCTGTGGCTCGCACGAAAGGGAATCGAGGGCCTGAACGAAAAGTACGCGTCTGCGGCGAACCCGGCCGAGGACGGCGCAACCGGCGACAGCTTTTTTCTCTTTCACCGTCCGCGCCGGTGGAATCCGCAGGAACAGGTGTGGATGGGTTACGAGCGCAAGCGCGGGAAGCTCGCGGAACTGAACGCGTTCCTGCGCGGCGGCGGGCGGGACCGCTTCTCGCTTGTGGTCGGCGAGACGGCGGTGCTGTCGAACGTGAAGTACGTGATTACGCTCGACACCGACACGCAGCTGCCGCGCGACTCGGCGCGCCAGTTCGTCGGCGTGATGGCGCACCCGCTGAACCGTGCGCGCTTCGATACCGCCGGCAAGGGCACGGGCAGCGAGCGGGTGATCGACGGGTACGGCATCCTGCAGCCGCGCGTGAGCATCAGCCTGCCCGGTGCGAACCGCTCGCGGTACGCGCGCATGCACGGAGGTGACCCGGGCATCGACCCCTATACGCGTACCGTCTCCGATGTCTACCAGGACGCGTTCCGCGAGGGCTCGTTCATCGGCAAGGGGATCTACGACGTCGACGCGTTCGAGCGGGCCCTCAACGGCCGCTTTCCCGAAAACCGGATCCTGAGCCACGATCTGCTGGAGGGCTGCTACGCGCGATCAGGGCTGTTGAGCGACGTGCAGATGTACGAGGAGCATCCGTCGACCTATCGCGCGGACATCGGCCGCCGGCATCGCTGGGTTCGCGGCGACTGGCAGCTGGTCGGGTGGCTGCTGCCGCTCGTGCCCGGCCCCGGCAAACACCGGCTGCGAAATCCGTTATCGGCGCTTTCGCAGTGGAAGCTCCTCGACAACCTGCGGCGCAGTCTCGTTCCGGCGATATTGACGCTGCTGCTGCTGCTCGGATGGACGGTGCTTCCGGATGCCTGGCTGTGGACGCTGGCGGTGCTCGCGATCCTCCTGCTCCCGTCGGTAAGTGAGTTCATCGTCGATCTGTTGCAGAAGCCGGACGAGGTGCTTCCGCAGCAGCACCTTGCCGCGACCGCGAGCGTGGCGGGACGGCACGCGGCGCAAACGGCGCTGACGCTCGCATTCCTCCCGTACGAGGCGACCGTCAACCTCGATGCGATCGCACGCACCGTGTGGCGGATGCTCGTAACGCATCGGCACCTTCTCGAATGGAATCCGTCGGCCGCCGACGAACCCGACCGGCGCCGCTTCGACGACTCGACCAGCCGCTCCGAACTGGTAGCCTCGGTCAAGTCGATGTGGATCGGCCCGGTCGTTGCCACGGCCACGGCGATCCTTTTGACGGTGTCCGCCCCGTCCGCTCTGGCCGAAGCCACGCCGATACTTTTCCTGTGGTTCGTCTCGCCCGGAATCGCGTGGTGGATCAGCCGGCCGCTCGCTCGCCGCGAAGCGCGGCTGACGATGGACCAGACGATCTTCCTCCGCAAGCTGGCACGGCGGACCTGGGCGTTCTTCGAGACCTTCGTCGGTCCGGACGACCAATGGCTTCCGCCGGACAACTGCCAGGAACATCCGGTCGAGAGCGTCGCGCACCGCACGTCGCCGACGAACA
>JANMBN010000518.1:0-4897 GCA_031360485.1 Betaproteobacteria bacterium
CCATGTTGATGTAGTCGATGAACCCGCCGAAGATTCCGGACCCGCCCGGCGCATAGGGGCCGACCCAGTACCCGGCCATCGGGATGAACTGCTCGTTCTGCGCCGACGCCCCGATCGCGACTCCGGCCAGCATCAGACCCATCAGGGCCGATTTGAATGCCTTCATGTTGCTCCTCCTAGGAAATAGCCTTCGACAGCGAGCCAACCTCGGACAGGATTGGCAAGACCGGACGCCGTGTCAATGACCAGCCTCAAGATAACAGCAATCGCGAACCGCACATTCCCCGGCCGGATGTTGCACCGCAACATCAATGCGGGAACGGCCAGAGCCGGAGCTTCTCCTTGCCGATCTGCCACAGCCGGGCGAGGCCATGCGGCTCGACGATCAGGAAGAAGATGATCAGCGCGCCGAATACGATCAATTCGAGATTGGACATGAGTCCCGCCGGCAGCGTTATGCCGAGCAGTTCCTCGATCGGGTGCGCCATTGTGTTCAGGAATATCGGCAGCAGCGTGATGAACGCCGCGCCGAGGAACGACCCCAGGATGCTGCCGACCCCTCCGACGATCACCATGAACAGGATCCGGAACGACAGATCGAGGGTGAATGCCTCCGGCTCGACCGTGCCGAGGTAGGTGAACGCGTACAAGGCGCCCGCGACTCCGCAGTAGAACGAGCTGATCGCGAACGCAAGCAGCTTGGTCTGCATCATCCGGATGCCGATCACCTCGGCCGCCAGATCCATGTCGCGCACCGCCATGAACTTGCGCCCGGTCTCGCTGCGCAACATGTTCTTGGCGAGCACCGCCAGCACCGTGACGATGACAAGGGTCAGCAGGTATTTGCTCACCGGCGTCGCGAACGCGTAGCCAAGGATGACGACCTTCTGCGCGGAGATCACGCCCGAAGCGCTGTGATTCGTGAACCAGCCGATCCGCTGCAGCGCCCACAACACGAAGAACTGGCAGGCCAGCGTCGCCACGGCGAGATAGAAGCCCTTGATACGCAGCGACGGCAGGCCGAATGCAACGCCGACGGCGGCGGCGCAGAGACCCGCGAGCGCGAACGACACCAGAATCGGCATCCAGGGCGCGCGCAGCTCGAAATTGAAGGCCATGAACGCGCCCACCGCCATGAACGCCGCCGTGCCGAGGGAAAGCTGTCCCGCGTAACCGGTCAGAATGTTCAATCCGAGCGTGGCGAGCGCGAATATCAGGAAGGGTGTGAGAATGGCCGACAGCCAGTACTGGTTGCCGATGAGCGGCACCACCACGAACGCGACGACGAGCACAATCGCGACGCCTATGCGGTCCTGCCGTATCGGGAAGACCTGCTGGTCGCCGGCGTAGGTCGTCTTGAACTGTCCTGCTTCGCGGTAGAGCATAAATGGAGTCAGAGACGACTTTTCAATGAGGGCCAGTGTCGATTCTTCGCGCAACGGAAAAAATCGTCTCTGCCCCCATTTATACCCGCTCGATTCGTTTTTCGCCGAACAGACCCTCGGGCCGCACCAGCAGGAAGGCGAGCGCCAGCACATACGGGAACCAGGACTCGAGACCGCCGCCAACGTACGGTCCGAGATAGACTTCGGCCAATTTCTCGGAGGCGCCGATGATGAGGCCGCCGACGATCGCACCGGCGACCGACTCGAAGCCGCCCAGGATCAGCACCGGCAGCGCCTTCAGCGCGATGAACGTCAGCGCGTATTGAACGCCGTTGCGTGCGCCCCACATGATGCCGGCGACCAGCGCGACAAATCCGGCCACCGTCCACACGATCGCCCATATCTGCCGCAGCGGGATTCCGACCGCGAGCGCCGCCTGGTGGTCGTCCGCCACTGCGCGCAGCGCGCGGCCGATGCGCGTCGTCTGGAAGAATATCGCCAGCACCGCAACGAGGATCCCGGCCACGACCGCCGCGAACAGGTCGAACTGGCTGATGTTGATGCTCGTCGTGTCCGCAAGCCACTTCATCGGCACGTCGGGTATGCCGATTTCGAGACCGTGCGGTTGCGATCCCCATACGATCTGCGACAGCCCTTCCAGCACGAACGTCAGGCCGATCGTCGCCATGAACAGCGTGATCTGCGGCTGATTGACCAGCGGCCGCAGCACCAGGCGCTCGATCGCGATCCCGAGCACGACCATCACCGCCAGCGTGATCACGATGGCAAGCCAGAAGTTCACGCCCCTCTCGACCAGCGACACGAAAGTGAGCGCCGCGAAGAACACCATCGCGCCCTGGGCGAAATTGAACACGCCGGACGCCTTGTAGATCAGCACGAATCCGAGCGCGACCAGCGAGTACATCACGCCGGCGAGCAGGCCGCCGACGAGCACCTCGACGAAGAACTGCCAGTTCATGGGTCGCCCCAGTGCCCGCCCGGCCGCCCGAAGGGCACTGCGCGCGGCCTCCGCAACGTCGTGCCTGACTCATTGTTCTGTGGAGTCGGCCGCCACCCACGCTCGCCGACGCGCCCTGCGGGCCTTGGCTTCGCCCTGCTCGCGCGGGTGTCCCCCGGGGGGCAGCGAACGCAGTGAGCGTGGGGGCCGTTCATCTCAGTGCGCGCCCAGGTAAGCGCGAATGACGACCGGATCCGCCTTCACTTCGCCCGGGGTTCCCTCGGCGATCTTCCCGCCATGATCCATGACGACCACGTAGTGCGAGATGTCCATCACCACGCCCATGTCGTGCTCGATCAGGATGATCGTCGTGCCCCACTGGTCGTTGACGTCGAGGATGAACCGGACCATGTCCTCCTTTTCCTCGACGTTCATTCCCGCCATTGGCTCGTCGAGCAGCAGCACCTTGGGCTCCATCGCCAGCGCCCGCGCCAGCTCCACGCGCTTCTGGAGGCCGTAGGGAAGCTTGCCCACCGGGGTCTTCCGGATTGCCTGGATCTCGAGGAAGTCGATGATCTTCTCGACGTGCTCGCGCTGCGCCGTCTCTTCCTTCTGCGCGAATCCCCAATACAACGCGTCGGTGAGGAAATTGCCGCGGATCTTCAGCGAGCGGCCGGTCATGATGTTGTCGAGCGTGGACATGCCCTTGAACAGCGCGATGTTCTGGAACGTCCGCGCGAACCCGAGGCGCGCCACCGCATGCGCCGGCAGATGCGTGCGGTCCTTGCCCTCGAAATAGATGTGGCCGCGCGAGGGGCGGTAGAAGCCGCTGATAACGTTGAGCATCGAGCTCTTGCCGGCGCCGTTGGGCCCGATGATCGAAGAAATCTCACCGCGGTTGACCTCGAAGCCGACGCCCGCGATCGCCTTCACGCCGCCGAAATTGAGGTGGATGTCGTCGACGCGAACGATGCCTTCCACGTCGGCCGTTTCGGCGCCCGCTGTCCCGCCGAGCGTTTCGCGGCGCTTCCGCATTTCGCCGAGCGCCAGGATCGCCTGATCGCGCGACTCGTAGATGTTGGCGCGAAACATCTCGCGCTGGGCGCGCTGGCGGATGGTCTCGCGGGTTCCGGCGCTGGTCCCGACACGGACCGTGCCGAGCCCGAACCTGATGTTCGTGTGCTTCCCGCGCTCGGCGAAGCGGTCCCAGACCTCGGGGACGATCACGCAGTCCGTGTAGATGACGAGGAAGTACCACCGCTTGCCGGTGCCCTCCATCCGCCGGTCCGCCTCGTCGTAGAATTCGTCGACCTGCGCCTCGGTCGTGAACGACATGCCGGAAAAATCGGCCTCCATCGCGCCGATGTCATCGTGCAGGATCACGCGTTCCTGCATCGTTCGTGGAGCCATGATCGCTATGCCGCAGGCACGGTTGTCGTTGGGGTGTCGCGGCGCGCGCGCTTCGAAGGCGGTCAGGCCGCCTCGGCGACGGGTTCGTAGACCGCAGCGTCGCGGATCCGCAAGTCCGCACTGATGACGCCGGTGCGGCCATCCTCGAACTTGACCTGGGTCTCGATGAACTGGTTCTTCTTGCCCGCGTAGAGCGCGTCGATCAGCACCGCGTACTTTTCGGCGATGAAGCCGCGCCGGACCTTGCGCGTCCTTGTCAGCTCGTCGTCGTCGGGATCGAGCTCCTTGTGCAGCACCAGGAAACGGCGCACCTGGGAGTGGCAAAGGACCGGGTCGTGCACCAGTTCCGCATTGACCTTCTCGACGCACTCCTGGACCAGGTCGCAGACCTCCTCGCGGCCGGCCAGGTCGGTGTAGCCCGAATACGCGATGCCGCGCCGCTCGGCCCAGTTGCCGACGGCCGACATGTCGATGTTGATGAACGCGCACACCCTGTCGCGCCCATGGCCGTAGGCGACCGCCTCCTTGATGTATGAGAAGAACTTGAGCTTGTTCTCGACATAGTTCGGCGCGAAGAGCGCGCCGTTGGCGAGCTTCCCGACATCCTTCGCCCGGTCGATGATCTTGAGGTGCCCGTCCGCGTCGAAAATCCCTGCATCGCCGGTATGGAAGTACCCGTCGCCGTCGATCGACTCGGCCGTGGAATCGGGCCTCTTGAAATATTCCTTCAGCATCGCGACGCTGCGCACCAGCACTTCGCCGTTCTCGCCGATCTTCACCTCGACCCCCGGCGCCGGCTTGCCCACCGAATCGAGCTTGATGTCGCCGTCCGGCTGCAGGCAGACGTAGGCACAGGTCTCCGTCGCGCCGTACAGCTGCTTCATGTTGATGCCGATCGACCGGTAGAAGCGGAACAGGTCGGGCCCGATGGCGGCACCGGCGGTATACGCGACGCGGATCCGGCTCATGCCGAGCACGTTGCGCAGCGGGCCGTAGATGATGGCGTCGCCGAGCGCGTAAAGGAGACGGTCCGCGACCGGGATGCCGGGCTTACCGTCCAGGATCTCCGCGCCGCAGCGGCGGGCCACGTCCATGAAGTAGTGAAACGCCCGGCGCTTCAGGGCCCCGGCGTCCTCCATCCGGA
>JANMBN010000526.1:0-7590 GCA_031360485.1 Betaproteobacteria bacterium
CCAGCGAGACTTCGCGCAGGGCGGCGGTGACAGGCGACATGACGGGTTACTCCGCAAAAATTGTGTTTTTGGGACGCGCGGATGGCCGGGTAGGTTCCGCGACGCACGCGATCGGAGATGGTGTCGCCGATGTGCTAGGGCGCGGAGTTTACGCCATTCGACCCTGGCCCGCCACGTCGGCGCGATGCGCATGCGCCGCCGGCGGCCACGCTGCGCAAAGGGGAAAGCGGAGTTACCGCGTTCCTGCGGACGTGACGCGGGAGCGTAGAATGTGGCTGATCATTGGCCGCAAAAATTGACGCCACACGATGATTGCGCCGACAATCGTCCGCGATCGCTCTGCAAGTAGCGAGCCGCAACTTACCCGAGAGCGCGTTGGAAATCCCGCCCGATACGTCGTCTGCCCGGAAAGCCGAATTGCGCAGCTTTCTCTTTCTCACGGTCGTCATGGCGCCGATCCTGACCGTCATAATTGTCGGGGGCTACGGGTTCCTGGTCTGGATGTACCAGCTGGTCGCCGGGCCGCCCACATACTGATGATCGCGCAATCGGCTCCGCCGTTTGGCTCCTGCTTGGCGGGAAGGCGTGCAGCGTCAGGGGCGGACCGATGAGCTCCGAATTCCACGTTGCCGGCATCGTCGTCTATGCGGTGCCCGCCGACCTGGAGCGCGTCGCGTCCGGCATCTCGGCGCTCGCCGGTGCGCGCGTTCACGCGTCGAGCGCCGTCGGCAAGCTGGTCGTCACGCTCGAAGCGGCGGCTGCGGGCGAAGTCTTGTCCCTGTTCGACGAGGTAAGGCGGGTGCGCGGCGTGCTGAACGCGGCGCTCGTCTATCAACACGGCGACCGCGAGGTCGACGATGGCGCGCCGGGTAGCCCGAAGGAGATGGCGAATGAGCGTTTCGCGTAGGGATTTCATGCGGCACTCGGCGGCGGCCGCTGCGGCGGCGGTCGCCGGTGTTGCGCTGCCGGCGGCGGCGCAGAACGTCATCACCGACGCCGAGGCGGCCAAGCTCAAGTGGTCGAAAGCGCCGTGCCGCTTCTGCGGGGTCGGTTGCGGCGTAACGGTCGCGGTCAAGGACAATCGTGTCGTCGCGACGCAGGGCGACGCGAACAGCGAAGTGAATCGGGGGCTCAATTGCGTCAAGGGCTATTTCCTTTCCAAGATCATGTATGGAAAGGATCGCCTGACGACTCCATTGCTGCGCATGAGCGAAGGCAAATACGACAAGAACGGCGAGTTCATGCCCGTGTCGTGGGACAAGGCCTTCGACGTGATGGCCGAGCAATGGAAGCGGGTGCTGAAGGAGAAGGGGCCGACGGCCGTCGGGATGTTCGGCTCGGGCCAATGGACGATCTGGGAGGGCTACGCGGCCCTGAAGCTGATGAAGGCGGGCTTCCGTTCGAACAACCTCGACCCCAATGCGCGGCACTGCATGGCGTCGGCGGTCACCGGCTTCATGCGGACGTTCGGAATGGACGAGCCGATGGGCTGCTACGACGATATCGAGAACGCCGACGCATTCGTGCTCTGGGGCTCGAACATGGCGGAGATGCACCCGATCCTGTGGACACGGGTGGCCGATCGGCGTCTTTCGGCGCCGAAGACCCGCGTCGCCGTGTTGTCGGTTTTCGAGCACCGCTGCAACGATCTCGCCGACATTTCGCTGATCTTCAAGCCGCAGACGGACCTCGCGATTCTCAACTACATCGCACACCACATCATCAAGACCCATCGCGTCAATCGCGAATTCGTCGACAAGCACGCGGTCTTCCGCCTCGGCAACGACGACATCGGCTATGGGCTGCGGCCCGAGCATCCGCTGCAGAAGGCCGCGAAGAACGCCGGCGACGCCAACGGCTCGAAACCGAGCACGTTCGACGAATACGCGAAATTCGTCGCGAAATACGACCTCGATTACACGGCCAGGTTATCCGGTGTGCCGAAGAATCGCCTCGTGCAGCTTGCCGAGCTCTATGCGGACCCGAAGACCAGGGTGATGTCGTTCTGGACGATGGGCTTCAACCAGCACACGCGGGGCACCTGGTGCAACAACCTCGTCTACAACCTGCATCTGCTGACGGGCAAGATATCGACGCCGGGGAACAGCCCGTTTTCGCTGACGGGCCAGCCTTCGGCATGCGGGACCGCGCGCGAAGTCGGGACATTCTCGCATCGGCTGCCCGCCGACAGGGTCGTCACCAACCCGAAGCACCGCGCCGAAGCGGAGAAGATCTGGAAGGTTCCCGAAGGCACGATCCCCGAGAAGCCGGGCTACCACGCGGTCCTGCAGAACCGCATGCTGAAGGACGGCAAGCTCAATGCGTACTGGGTGCAGGTCAACAACAATATCCAGGCCGGCGCGAATCTGATGGAGGAGGGCTGGCCAGGCTATCGCAATCCGGCCAACTTCGTCGTCGTCTCCGATGCGTACCCGACGGTCACGGCGCTTGCCGCGGACCTGATCCTGCCGGCTGCGATGTGGGTGGAGAAAGAAGGCGCGTACGGCAACGCCGAGCGCCGCACGCAGTTCTGGCATCAGCTCGTCGACGCGCCGGGCGAGGCGCGCTCGGACCTGTGGCAGCTCGTCGAGTTCTCGAAGCGCTTCAAGATGGAAGAGGTGTGGCCGGCCGAGTTGCTCGCCAAGGCGCCGCAATACCGCGGCAAGACGCTCTACGACGTGCTCTACCGCAATGGGCAGGTCGACAGGTTCCCGCTCTCCGAGGTCGATCCGGAATATGCGAACGCGGAGTCCAAGGCGTCCAATTTCTACCTGCAAAAGGGGCTGTTCGAGGAATACGCGACGTTCGGGCGCGGCCACGGCCACGATCTCGCGCCTTTCGACACCTATCACCAGGTGCGCGGCCTTCGCTGGCCGGTGGTCGACGGCAAGGAGACGCTCTGGCGCTATCGCGAGGGCACCGATCCCTACGTCAAGGCCGGCGCCGGGTTCGCGTTCTACGGCCACGCCGACGGCAAGGCGGTGATTTTCTCGCTGCCGTACGAGCCGGCGGCGGAAGCGCCGGACACCGAATATCCGTTCTGGCTGTCGACGGGCCGTGTGCTCGAGCACTGGCATTCGGGATCGATGACGCGGCGGGTGCCCGATCTCTACCGCGCCTTTCCGAATGCCGTGTGCTTCATGCATCCGGACGACGCTTCGGCGCTCGGTGTGCGCCGCGGAAGCGAGATCGAGATCGTCTCGCGCCGCGGAAAGATGCGCACGCGCGTCGAAACGCGAGGTCGCGACAAGCCGCCGCGCGGACTCGTGTTCGTGCCGTGGTTCGACGCGAGCCAGCTCATCAACAAGGTGACGCTCGATGCGACCGACCCGATTTCGCTCCAGACCGACTTCAAGAAGTGCGCTGTCAAGATCCTGAAGGTTTAGGAGGCCCCGATGAAACTCGTGCCGGCCATGTTGCTCTGCGGGCTCTTTGTCGCTCTCGCGTCGGCGGCGCCGCCCGCGGCGGCCCCGTTGGTCGACGCGATGCGCGGTGCCGTGCCGATCCCGGACGAAACCACGCCTCCGCTTTTGGGCAACCCCGAAAACAAGGATTTGCGGCGGACGCGCGCGTACTCGATGCAGCCGCCGACGATTCCGCACCGGACCGACAGTTATCAGATCGACCTCAACGCCAATCGCTGCCTCATGTGCCATTCGCGCGCGCGGGCCGAGGAGGCACGGGCCATCCCGATCGGCGTCACACACTACATGGATCGCGACGGCAACGTGCGCGCCGACGTCTCGCCGCGCCGCTATTTCTGCGAGCAATGCCATGTCGTGCAGATCGAGGCGGCGCCGCTCGTGCCCAATACGTTCGAGGATGTCGACACCGTGATGATGCGGGAAGCGGCCAGGGCGCAGACAAAGAAGAAGTAGAGGCGCGGAATGGTCGAGCTTTTCAGGCAATACTGGCGGACGGTCACGCGGCCGAGTGTTCACTTCAGTCTCGGCTTTCTGGTCGTGGGCGCGTTCGTCGCGGGGATCGTTTTCTGGGGCGCCTTCAATACGGCGCTCGAATTCGCGAATACGGAGGTGTTCTGCACCGGTTGTCACGAGATGCGCGACAATGTGTACGCCGAGCTGAAAAGCACGATCCACTTCACCAATCGGTCGGGGGTGCGCGCCAAGTGTTCGGATTGCCACGTTCCGCACGACTGGACCGCGAAGATCGCGCGCAAGATGCAGGCGTCGAAGGAAGTCTGGGGTACGATCCTCGGCACGATCGACACGCGCGAGAAATTCGTCGACAAGCGCCTCGAGCTCGCGCAGCACGAATGGGCTCGTTTCAAGGCGAACGATTCGCTCGAGTGCCGCAACTGCCACGGCTACGAGTACATGGATTTCACGCGGCAGAGCGTGCGCGCGCAGCATCAGCACTCGACGTACCTGGCGAGCAAGGAAAAGACCTGCATCGACTGCCACAAGGGCATCGCCCATCGGCTGCCGAACATGGCGGGGAGGATGTAGCCGCGTGACGGGGGAGGCCCCGCGACCGGCATCGCCGCGCCGCGGAACTTCAACGCCTGTGGCGCAACCGGGCCGGTACGAGCAAGACTTTGCCCATCGTCGGACGCGGAGCGGCGAACGGTCGGCGCGGGTAGAATGCGCGTCCAGTCAACGCCGCGACGGCCACGCCGGAAGCCCATGACCAACGAACACCTCGAATGCATCGAACTCGAAACCGGGCCGCGCCCGGACGCCTCCGTCATCTGGCTTCACGGCCTGGGCGCCGATGGCAACGACTTCGTTCCGATCGTCGAGGAGATCCGGCTGCCGGCGGCATTGTCGATCCGTTTCGTGTTTCCGCACGCGCCGGTGCGCGCGGTGACGCTCAACAACGGTTTTCGGATGCGCGCGTGGTACGACATTTCGGCCGGCGACCTCACGAACCGCGCGGACATCGCGGGCGTGCGCGCGTCGCAGGCGCAGCTCGAAGCGCTCATCGCGCGTGAAATCGCACGCGGAATCGCCGCGCGGAGGATCGTGGTCGCCGGATTCTCGCAGGGGGGCGTCATCGCCCTGCATACCGGCGTGCGGCATGCCGAGCGGCTCGCCGGCATCGTCGCGTTGTCGACCTACGTGGTGCAGCCCGACAAGCTTGAAGCGGAAGGCCACGCTGCGAATCGCGACATTCCGATCTTCATGGCGCACGGAACCGCTGACCCGATGATTCGCCTCGAATGGGCGGAGGCGTCGCGGCGCGCACTCGCGGCCGCCGGCTACGCGGTCGAATGGCACACCTATCCGATGCCGCATTCGGTCGTGTGGGAGGAGATCGAAGCGCTCACCGCGTTCCTCGCCCGCGTGCTGGCCTGAGCGTCATGCGCGGGCGATGGCAACATCCGCCGCCGCAACCGATCCGTCGCATCAGCTCGAACCGGTCCGAAGGCGCGTAACGCGCGGAGGCCGCGGGCGCTTGGGCGCGACGCCGCGCCGTGCCAGCGCATCGCGAAGCAGGAACTCGATCTGCGCGTTCACGCTGCGCAGGTCCTCCTGGGCCAGGCGATCGAGCGCCGTCCATAGGGCACGGTCCAGCCGCAGCAGGAACGCTTTTTTGTCTGCCATCGGGAACGCCGGCGCGGCGTCACGGGCCGCCGGTCATCGAGGCAGGGTGCGCAAGCGCAGCCAGAAGGCGCCGACCCGGAGTTCGAGCGAGCCGGCGAAGCCGGTGGGCAGCAACACGAACAACAGCGACAGGACGCGGTGCACGGGGACTCCCAGGAGGGGACCGCGTGCCGGACGCGGTGCCTGGTGATAGAGGTGCGGCTAACGTCGTGCCAGGCAACCGGCGACGATCCCTAGCGCGAGCCCGATCGCGAGGCCCACCGAACCGACGCCGAGCGCGACGCCGACCGCGGTGCCAACGCCGGTTCCGACCGCGATCCAGAGTCCTCCATTGCGTGCGAGCGTGTTCATTCATTGCCTCCTTGCACGTTTCCCGGCTCGTGAATGCAGGTCCAGCCGCGGCTGAACCGCGCTTGCCGGCAGATGCTATCAAAATAGTAACATAATGATATCATCCGATGTCAAGCGGTCAACCATCGAGGAACTCGCGAAAGGGGAAAAAAAACGGACCCGAAGGTCCGCCGCGACGGGATACGCTCGCCGCTGCCGTCAACCGCTCGTCACCGGGATGAAGATTCGCGGATAGTCGCGTTGAACGGGTTCGGCGGCAGGTGCATTGCGGCGGTTCAGCCTTTCGGCTCGAACTTGAGCGCCGCCGAGTTCATGCAATAGCGGAGTCCGGTCGGGTCCGGCCCGTCTTCGAACACGTGCCCGAGATGCGCGTCGCAGGCGGCGCACACGACCTCGGTGCGGCGCATGAACCAGCTCACGTCGTCCACGCTGCGCACGTTATCCGGCGCAACCGGCGCATAGAAACTGGGCCAGCCGGTGCCGGAGTCGAACTTGGTCTCCGCGGCGAACAGCGGCGTGCCGCAGCACACGCACCGATAAGTGCCATCGGCGTGGTTGTCCCAGTATTCCCCGCCAAAGGCGGGCTCCGTTCCTTTCTTGCGCGTCACTTTGTACTGCTCCGCGGTCAGCTGAGACCGCCATTCGGCGTCCGATTTAGTGACCTTGTCGACCATGCGGGTTTTCTCCTCGATGCCATGACAGAGTCGGGCCGTGCCGCCACGAACTTACGTCACCAGGGCGGGCCCGCCTGCGCAGTGGGGATGCAGTATAGTTGAGACTTTCCGCGACCGCCCGACCCCATTGGATTCCGCCCGTCCCGACTCGTTCCGTCGCGATGCCCGACTGATCGGAGTCGTCGGTCTCGCGCATTCGCTGTCGCATTTCTTCCAGCTCGCGCTGCCGCCGCTCTTTCCGTTGCTCAAGGCCGAATTCGGCGTCAGCTACGCGGTCCTCGGCACGCTGGTCGGGGTCTTCTACGCGGCGAGCGGGGTCACGCAGTTCGCCTCGGGGTTCGTCGTCGACCGCCTGGGCGCGCGTCCCGTGCTGCTGGGCGGACTCGCGCTGCTCGCGGGCGGCACCATGCTCGCGAGCCTCGCGCCGGCGATCGGCTGGATGTTCCCGGTCGTCGCGCTGATGGGCATCGGCAACGGCGTTTTCCATCCCGCGGATTTCGCGATCCTGAACGCCAACGTCGCGCCGCGGCGGCTCGGTCACGCCTATAGCGCGCACGGGATCGGCGGCAACATCGGATACGTCCTGGCGCCCGTGATCAGTTTCGCGCTTGGCGCCGCCGTGGGATGGCGATTCGCGCTCGCCGCCATGGGTGCGTTGGGCTTCATCGGGCTGGCCGTCCTGGCGACGCAACGCGCGCTGCTCGTTTCGCATCGCGCGGCGGATGCGCACCTGCACACGCTTCATGGCAGCATCGCGCTGTTCCTGCAGACGCCGATTCTCCTGTGTTTCGCGTATTTCGTCGTCCAGACGATGGCGGGAATCGGCCTGCAGACGTTCCTGCCGACCGCGCTGCACGCCGGACTCGACGTTCCCTTGCTGCTGGCGACCTCGGCGCTCACGGCGTACCTGTTCGGCGGCTGGGGGGGGATCCTGCCCGGCGGATACCTCGCAGCGACAACGACGCGGCATGACCGCGTCGCGGCCGCCGGGCTATTCA
>JANMBN010000002.1:0-2558 GCA_031360485.1 Betaproteobacteria bacterium
CCTGGCAACCGTTGCCGCCCGGGCGGACGCGCCTTACTGCGTCGGCTTCGCCGCGGAAACCAACGATGTCGAGTACAACGCCGACGAAAAGCGGCGCCGCAAGAAGTTGCCGCTCATCGTCGCCAACCGGGCGCAGGACGCATTCGGCAGCGACGATAACGAGGTCATGTTGTTCGATGACGCCGGACGTCATCCGTTGCCGCGCATGCCCAAGCTCTCGCTGGCTCGCCGGCTCGTCGCGGAAATCGCCAAGCGGCTTCCGAAGCGCGCTTGAGCGGTGTCGACATGACGGCGCGCGCCGCCCGCATCGCGCTCAGGATCCTCGACGAACGGATCCGCCCGCACCTTCCCGCCTACGCGACGCCAGGGGCCGCGGGAATGGACCTGCGCGCCTGCATCGACGCCCCGCTGACGCTGATCGCGGGACAAGTCGAGCTCGTTCCGACCGGAATCGCGATTCATGTCGCCGATCCGGCGCTTGCGGCGCTGATCCTGCCGCGTTCAGGGCTCGGGCATAAGCATGGAATCGTTCTTGGCAACCTCGTGGGCCTGATCGACTCGGACTACCAGGGCCAACTGATGGTGAGCTGCTGGAATCGCGGCGCGGCGTCGTATCTGCTGCAACCGCTCGAACGGCTCGCGCAGCTCGTGATCGTGCCCGTCGTGCAGGCCGCATTCGAGATCGTCGACGACTTTGCGGCAAGCAGGCGATCGGCCGGCGGATTCGGCAGCACGGGTCGCTGATCGGTCCGATCGACGTAAAATTCAACTGCGAACACCATAAACATGCGCTATAAATGGCGCATTATTGACTAATTTTGTGCATATGCGCCATACTTGGCGCATGGAAGAGCTCACAAAACTTGGTGAAGCGCTCCGAGCCTGGCGGCTCGATCGCGGCCTCACACAGCAGCGACTTGCCGATGGCGCCGGGATTCCGCGGCGGACCTATCAGCGCCTGGAGGCCGGCTTTGCCGGGGCACGGATTGATTCGCTGCTCCTTGCCTTGCGCGCGCTCGGTCTCAAAGTCGAGTTGACACCGCGCCGACGCCCAACACTCGACCAGCTGGGATCAATCTATGGCAACGAAGAACTCGACAAGCCTTCCGCGGGTTGAGCTGCTGCATGTCTTCGTGCCGGCCGGTCATTCCGGGCGCTTGGCCAAGTACGGACAGCACAGCTTCACCTACGACACGGGTGCCCTTGAAAGTGGGGATCCCGCCGTCGAGATCTCACTCACCATGCCCTTGTCCGCCGAGTCCTACAGCACCACGCCGATGCTGCCGGTGTTCCAGACATTCCTGCCGGAAGGTTATCTCAAGGAGCGAATCCACGAGCGGTTCGCCAAGGTGCTGCGCGTCGACGACATGGCGCTGTTGGCCTTGTCCGGTGGCAATGCGATCGGCCGTCTGCGGGTAAGTCGCGAACGCGCCCTAGCGTCCGTTACCAGCGCAGCAGAAAGCCTGCAGGAAATCCTGGCGGACCAGGGCTCGCGTGACCTGTTCGAATACCTGGCCGATACCTACCTCATCCAATCGGGCGTCGGCGGCGTGCAACCCAAGGTTCTGCTGACCGCCAATGACGACGCCGAAACTCGGGAAAGCGATGCCTCGCCTCACGCGCCCTCGACCAAGAGCACCATTGGCGACCGCGCGACCCTGCGTGGCCGCCAGCTCATCGTCAAAGTCAGCGGACCAGCTTACCCGCATCTGACCGAGAACGAATTCCACTGCCTCAGCATTGCGCGCAGCCTCGCACGCAGCGTCGATCTCGTCGTCCCCAATTTCTGGCTTTCCGCCGATCGAAAGCGGCTCGCCGTCGAACGTTTCGACTACGATCGCGGCCGCGGAATCTACTCAGGCTTCGAGGACATGGTATCGCTTCAGGGCACCGTCAACGAGAAGAAATACGAAGGCTCCTACGAGAATGCGACGAAGGCCATCGCGCTGAATGCGGCGCCGGACCATGTTCGGAAGTCGCTGCGCGAGTTCTTCTCCATGCTGGTGCTCAGCATGGTTTTGCGCAACGGCGATGCACACCTCAAGAATTTCGGGCTGCTCTATACCGATCCCGGCACCGACGATTGTCGCCTTTCGCCGCTCTACGACGTGGTCTGCACTACGGTGTACCTCGGCAAGGATCTGCCGGCACTGACGCTTGCCGGCGCGCGCGCCTGGCCTGACCGGAAAACGCTGGAGGCGTTCGGGCGGTTCCATTGCCATGTGGATGATGCCGCCACCGTCATCGATCAAATCGTGGCAGCGGCGATGGACTATCACCCGGACGACGATGAGTCCGAAATGTGGCAACGAATGCGGGACGAGGTCGAATCCGGCCTGTCGGCGCTGGCCCCGAAAACGATCTTCGGGCGCGGTTCGCGCGCCTGAGACACTGCCGCGTTTGTCACGCGCGGGGGGCCGATCATGCCATCCCGCTCCATTGCCTGATGCCACTTCCCTTGTATCCACTCATGTCAAGTTCAGCGTGGCAGCACCAAGCCTGAGGTAACAGTAACTATGCAGGCGATGTTAGACCGCCCACCAAGCTGTCGACCTGAA
>JANMBN010000015.1:0-3909 GCA_031360485.1 Betaproteobacteria bacterium
CGGGCAGGTATGTATGCCGATGCGTTGGCGCTCGGCTGTCGAGAAGCGCGACAGGGCCAGGTTGTTGAGGTCGATGAAGCTGCTCAGCAGGTGGCCCGAGGGGTCGATCTTCATCGCCAGGCGACCTTCAGTGAAATCGATCTGCACCATGTGCGCGCCCTTTTGCAAGCAGCGGCGAACCTCGGTTTCGTGCTCGCGGAGAAGGTCGTCGACGAACTCGTCCCGTGAATAGTCGGCGAGGCCGTCCGCCGGATACATGAGGCTCAAGGCCGACGGCGAGATGACCGCCTGTTTCACCGGCACGCGGGCGTAGCGCAGGGCGACGTCGAGAAAGCTGTCCGCATAGCGCTTGTAGCGAAACGGACCGCTCGTCAGGCGCGGCATCCGCCGGACATGTCCGGCCGTGAAGGGGATCTTGAAGCCGTCCGAAGCCGTATTCGGCAAGCCGTGGACGCTGTACGTCCAGAAGTTATGGTACTTCCGCTGTTCGCCGTCCGTGACTACCGGAGACCCCGTGGCCTCGAACCGCGCTACCGTGTCCCGGACTGCCTCGTCATAGAGCGGTTCGAGGCTCGGGTGGTCGCTGCCTTTCGCGGCAACCGCCGCAATCAGGTCCAGTGGACGCGGGATGCTGCCTATGGGTTCGGTGGGGATGGGCATGCGCTGACGTTTGTCTGATGGGCCAGGTCGAGGAGAGTTGATGTCGCACGAACGCAGGTCGGCGGCTTGCCTCACCGGTCCGCGCCGCGACACGGCGCTGCCCGATCGTCGGGCGAAGGATCAACCGCGATTTCATTCCACGCGCAACCATCGGCGCGAACCGATTGCTAACGGCGCGCCCGGTTGGTCAGGATCACCAGGAAACAGAGGCACGCGACAAGCATGGCGGCCATTCCGGCGAGCAGGAGCGTCCCGACCTGAAACCCGCCGGCGAAAAAGAGGCCCGTCAAGCGGGTAAAAGCCGCCCAACCGCAAAGGAACACGCCCGCCAGCCCCGCGAGACGGCCTATCCAGAGCAGCAAACTTTCCATTGGCATTCCCTTCGCGATTATCGGTCGTTGAGGCCACGTATCCGGGCAAGCGCGCGGATGCACGTGCGCCATGGTAACGCGCTGCGGCGGACCATGCGAGCGCGCGGCGAATCGCGGTTGCCGGTTGGAATGTTCGGCGGGGCGGTGCGCCCGACCCGTGAACCGTTGTCGGATTCATTTACAACAAATGCCTCCGGCATTTTCTCGTTCGGCGACGCGCGTTATTTATATCAAATAAAACAATTACTTACGAATGATGAATTTTAAGGCATGAGTTTTGCGAGTGTCTGAGCACGGCGTCCAACGTTTCGTAAATCGAGTTCAATTCAAATCATGGTTTCCGTCTGGTGGCTAATTTGGGCGTTCGTCGTGGGCGGCTTCGCGGGGATGCTGCTGATCGCTTTGATGGTTATCGCGCGCAAGGCGGGTGTGCGCGATTCGGTGTTCGAATAGCCTTGTCCGCTGCCGGCCGGGCCTCGAGGCGCAAGCTCGTTTGCCGACCCGGCCCGCCGAAATGCGCACCTGGGCAGGTTTCGGCGTGAATCTCCTCGCACCCCCTGGATCCGCCCGAGCGCCCTAGACGCAAGCGTCCTTGCCGCGTCGCCGCGGCGCGCCCCAGCAGGTCTTCCAGGCTCTACCCCGCGGCGCAAGAACGACGGCTGCATCGATTCCGATCGCAGGTCCTGCATCCTGGCTCGCGCCACGGCTGGCCGCGTTTCGCGAATGCGCCATGCGCCTCCCCGAATTCATAGCCATTGCATCGCGCACGGCATTTGCCTATAACTGACGTTCGTGGCGTCGGCTTGGATGCGTGTGCATCGCGGGCGAACCGTTTGACCGCCGCCCTTTACCCCGATGAAGGTGCCACCGCGGAAACATCAACGACCGAATCCGTTTCGGGGCAGGCGCGGCCCGCCACGACGGCAATGCCGGGGCCAGCGGTGAATCCTTTGCTCGCGCAGGAACCATCGTCGTATCCGGCGTTCGCTGATCGGGCATTTGCGCGTGCCGCGGGTTCGGAGCCGATCGACGGCAACGCGGTGCGGCTGCTGCTCGACGCGCGCGAGAACTATCCGGCCTGGCTCGAGGCCATCCGCGGTGCCGGGAACTCGATCCTGTTCGAGAGCTACATCATCGACGATGATGACGTCGGGCGTGAATTCGCCGAGGCGCTTACCGCGAAAGCGCGGGCCGGCGTCGACGTTCGGGTCGTCTACGATTGGCTGGGCTCGCGCCATGCGGGCGCGCTGGGATCGCTGCTGACTGCGGCGGGTGCGCGCGTCCGGGTGTTCAATCCGCCGCGGCTCGACAGCCCGCTGGGATGGGTTTCGCGCGATCATCGCAAGACCATAGCCGTCGACGGGCGGATTGGCTTCATATCGGGCTTGTGCGTCAGCAAGAAATGGCAGGGCGACGCGGCACGCAGGATGGACCCCTGGCGCGATACCGGGGTCGAGATTCGCGGTCCGGCGGTCGTGGAAATGGAGCGCGCATTCGCCGATGTCTGGCTGGCATGCGGCGGTCACGCGCTGCCGGCCGACCGATATGCCGCCAACAATCGTGGTGAACCGGCGGGCGACGTGCGCGTACGCTTGGTGGCGGGCGCGCCCAACGGAACTAGCACGTATCGTCTCGATCTCGTGATCGCGTCGCTCGCCCACCACCAGCTGTGGCTCACCGACGCCTATTTCGTCGGCACTGCGGCGTATGTGCAGGCGCTCGCGGCCGCGGCCCGCGACGGCGTCGACGTGCGCCTTCTGGTTCCCGGCGCCAGCGACGTTCCCGCACTGTCGCTCGTTTCGCGTGCGAGCTATCGTGCGCTGCTGGAGGCCGGCGTCCGTGTTTTCGAATGGAACGGAACGATGCTGCATGCAAAGACCGCCGTCGCCGATGGGTTGTGGGCGCGCATCGGTTCGACCAATCTCAATATCGCGAGCTGGATGGGCAACTACGAACTCGACGTCGCCATAGAGGACAAGCCCTTCGGCGAAGCGATGGCCGCACAGTACGAGATCGACCTGACGAAGTCGACCGAGATCGTGCTCACCGGCCGCAATCGCGTTCGGCTTGCGGAGAGCCGGGCGGGCCCGCCGGCGCGCCGGGCAAGATCAGGCAGCGCGGGCCGCGTTGCCGCGGGTGCGGTCAGCGTGGGCAGCGCGCTGGGCGCAGCACTTACGAATCGCAGGCCTCTAGGCGCAGCAGAATCGGGCTTGCTCGCGAAGGTCAGTGCCGGCGCCATCGGATTTGCAGTCGTCGCCGCGTTGTGGCCGCGCGTGATAGCGTGGCCGCTCGCGTTTTTCGGCGCATGGCTCGGCGTTGCATGGCTTGCAAAGGCTTACGAACTGCATCGCGGCGCGCGAAACCGCAATGCTTCGGGGCAAGCGACGGTGGCCGACCCCGGCCAAAGTGGCGGCGATGGCGCTTAGCTTGATATAATTGCCGCTCGCGCCCGTAGCTCAGCTGGATAGAGTACCTGGCTACGAACCAGGGGGTCGTGGGTTCGATTCCTGCCGGGCGCGCCAATATTCAAGGACTTACGAGCCGCAAGCGAGGTCCTTTTTCCGGCTGCCGGACCGTTGCCGGACCTTTTATCCACAGCTCGCGAGTGTCCGCATTGACGACGCGCAAGACGGTGCGCGTCTCCTCGCGATTCAGGACCAAGTTCGCTTGCTTGAGCAAGCGCCCGACATCCGCACTCGCGTAGTGGCCCGCCATCGAGTGATTGGCGTGGCCGAGCAACACTTCTCGGTCTTCGACTGATACACCAGCGGCGCGCAAGCGGCATGCGAACGTGTGCCGAAGATCGTGGATGCGCACGGCCGGCAGTCCCTCTTCGCGTCGCGCGCGCTGCCACGCCGTATTGTTCATCGTACTGACT
>JANMBN010000061.1:0-7213 GCA_031360485.1 Betaproteobacteria bacterium
CTCGGAGGTCGACGGCTTCTTCTTCAATCCCGGCACGTCGCGAAGGTTGAAGAAGACCTCGAGCGCCTCGGTGAGCAACGCTTTCTTGAGCCCGGGGAAATGCACGTCGACGATCCGCGTCATCGTCTCGCGGTCGGGGAAGCGGATGTAATGGAAGAAGCACCGGCGCAGGAACGCGTCGGGCAGCTCCTTCTCGTTGTTCGAGGTGATGACGACGAGCGGTCGGTTGCGCGCGCGAATCGTGGCTTGCGTCTCGTAGACGTAGAACTCCATCCGGTCGAGCTCGCGCAACAGATCGTTCGGGAACTCGATGTCGGCCTTGTCGATCTCGTCGATCAGCACGACGGCGGGCGACGGTGCCTCGAACGCGTCCCACAGCACGCCGCGCTTGATGTAGTGCACGATGTCGCCGACGTGCGCGTCGCCCAATTGCGAGTCGCGCAGCCGCGACACCGCGTCGTACTCGTAGAGGCCCTGCTGCGCCTTGGTCGTCGACTTGACGTGCCACTGCAGGAGCGGCCGGCCGAGCGCGCGCGCGACTTCCTCGGCCAGCATCGTCTTGCCGGTTCCGGGCTCGCCCTTGACGAGCAGCGGCCGCTCGAGCGCGACCGCCGCATTGACCGCGAGCATCAGGTCGGGCGTGGCGATGTAGGTATCGGTGCCTTCGAAGCGCATGGGCGTCCCGGGGAGAAAGCGTTGATGTTAGCCGAAATTCGTCGCGCTGAAGACCGGACCGTGGTCAGATTGCCATCCGAAGCAGCCACTGCGCGATCCACAGCGCGACCATGCCGGTCACTATCGTGGCCGTCGTGCTCCTCGTCTTCCAGGCGACGAACGCCGCCATGAGCGCGGCGACCAGCTTCGGGTTGGTGTACGCGAACGCGAGCGTCCCCGGCGCGACGAAGACGACCGCCGGGACGACGATCGCCGTCAGCATCGCCGCCGGAACGAAGCGCAGCGCGCGCGCGACGGGCGGCGGCATCTCGACCCGCGCGAAGACCGCAATGAAGGACAGGCGGGACAGGAAATTGAGCCCGCCGACCACGAAGATGATCGTCCACCACGCGATCGTCGAGCTCACCGGGCGCCCCTCCGCGATTCGGTGATCATCCCCGCCGCGATGCCGATCAGTCCGGCGCAGATCAGGGACAGCCGCATTGGCAGCGCGTCGAGCGCGACGACGGCGATTCCGGCCGCGAGCGCCGCGATGCGCGTCGAGTGGACTTCGAGCGTCGGAACGAGCAGCGCAAGAAAACAGAGCGGCACGATGAAATCGAGCGACCACGCCGCCGGGATCACGTTGCCTGCCCAAAAGCCGGCAAGGCAGAATGCCTGCCACGTCACCCACAGCAAGACGCCGGCACCGAGGAAATACGAGGCCCCGTTCCGCGTATCGCCCGTCTCCCGGAAGCGCCGTATTCCCGCCGCGAAGGCTTGGTCGGTAAGCAGGAACGCCAGCGCGTTGCGCCAACGCGGCGGCAGCGGCTTCAGATGCGGCGCCATCGCGGCGCTGTACATCAGGAAGCGCAAGCCGACGATAAAGCAGGTGAGGATCGTCACCGCAACGGGCGCGCCCGCCGCCACAAGCTGCGTCGCGAGGATTTGCGCGGCGCCGGAGAACATCAGCGCCGACAAGCCAAGGCTTTCCCAGACCGACGCCCCCGCCGACTGCGCGCCGACGCCGCAGACCAGGCCAAACGGCAGCATGCCTACGAGCGGCGGCGCCATGTCGCGCGCACCCGCGACGAAATCGATGCGGGAAAGGATTCGGGACACGGGCGGGGAGGCGGAAAACGACGAAGGGGAGGAGGGCACCTCCCCTGAGGCCGCCGATTATAATGGAATGTTAGCAAGTCCCAAGGACACGATCCGATGAACGACGAGCTGTCGCTCGCCACCGGCGACGCGCGCGTCGTCCTCGCGCCCGCGATCGGGGGCGCCATCGCGCAATTCGCGTTCTGCGGTGCCGACGTGCTGCGGCCCGTTTCGGTCGAGGCCCGCGCCGCGGGAAACGCGCGCGGCTATGCGTGTTACCCGCTCGTTCCCTACTCGAACCGCATCGCGAATGCTCGTCTTGTCTTCGCAGGACGCGCCTACGATCTCGCGCGCAACTTCGGCGACCATCCGCATTCGATCCACGGCGTCGGCTGGCAGCGGCCGTGGCGTGTCGTTGCCAGCGATCATTCGAGCGCGCTGCTGATGTTGGAGCACACGGCGGCGGGCGCCGGTGCGGCGGCATGGCCCTGGTCGTTCCGCGCGACGCAATCGTTCGCGCTGGCGGCGGACGACACTGGCGCGACGCTTTTGGCCCGGATCACCCTCGCCAACACCGGCCGCGCGGCGTTTCCGTTCGGGCTGGGATTCCATCCGTTCTTTCCACGGACGGCGATGACCGAACTCGGCTTTCGCGCCGGAGCGGCCTGGCAAACCGACGGCACGCAGTTGCCGACGACGCGCATTCCGGTTCCCGATGCGTGGCGCTTCGATCCGCCGCGAGTCATCGGCGGCGTCGCGCTCGACAACGTTTTCGCCGGATGGGACGGCGCGGCGACGATGCGCGACCCGGTCCGACGCCTGGCGATCACGATCACCGCCGATCGCGCGGCGGGATTCCTGGTCGTGTACGTGCCGCCGGGCCGTGATTTCCTCGCCATGGAGCCGGTCACGCACATGACCGACGCGTTCAACCGCTGGGAGCGCGGAGAGAATGGCACGGGCACCCGCATCGTCGAGGCAGGAGCCGCGTTTTCTTGTACGATGCGGATCTCCGTCCACGCGCTGCCATGACTCCTGCCGCTTCCGCCGCATCGTCGCCCTTCCGCTGCGTGCTCGATATCCGGGCGAGCCTCGGCGAATGTCCGTTATGGTCCGTCGCCGAGCAGGTTCTCTACTGGGTGGACATCAACGCGCCGTCGCTCAATCGCTTCGACCCCGCCACCGGACGCAACACCGCGATGCCGATGCCCGAGTCGATCGGCTGCTTCGCGCTGCGCCGGGACGGAGGCTTCGTCGTCGCGCTGCGCGGCGGCTTCTGGCTCGCGGCCCCCGACGGCACGCTGACCCGAAAGGTCGCCGGCGCGCCTTACGACCCGGCGCACCACCGCTTCAACGACGGCCGCTGCGATCCGCAAGGCCGCTTTCTCGCGGGCTACATGAACGAAACGCGCGACGCGAAGACCGCCGCCCTGGTCCGCCTCGACCCCGACTTCACGCTGACGCTCTTGCTCGACGGCATGACGATCAGCAACGGCCTCGCATTCAGTCCCGACGGGCGAACGATGTACCACGCCGATACGCCGACACAGACGATCCGCGCGTACGACTACGACGCGGTTTCGGGGACGCCGACCAGCCCGCGCGTGCTTGCGCGGTTCACGGCGGACGGCGATCGCCCCGACGGCGGCGCCGTCGATCGCGACGGCTGTTACTGGACCGCGCTCTACCGCGGCGGCAAGGTGCTGCGGATAGCGCCGGACGGGCGCATCCTCGCCGAGTTCGCGGTGCCCGCGATGTGCCCGACGATGTGCGCGTTCGGCGGTCGCGACCTCAAGACGCTCTACGTCACCAGCGCGCGGCAGATGCGCGAGGCCGACGAACTCACGCGCCTGCCGGCCTCCGGCGGCCTCTTCTCGATAGCCGTCGACGTGCCTGGCCTGCCCGAACCCGCGTTCGCGGGGTGACGTTTCCGAACCTTTCGACCACGGCCAACGAATGTACATCGACACGACCGCCTTCCTGCGCCTCGACGTGCTGCAAAGCGTCGGGACGTCTGCCTCCGGCGCGGCGTTCGCGACCTCAACCGGCGATATCTTCGAAGTTTCCTGCTACGGGCCCGGCATCTTCCGGCTGCGCGCGGGCCCCAGCACGAAGCCCGACTACGGCCTCGTCGTTTCGCGCACCAAGGCCTGCACGGTCGCGCAAGGCGAAGACGGCACCTGGACGTTTGCCGCGGGCGACACGACGCTCGAGCTTGCCGCCGCTCCGCTGCGCTTTCGCCTCATCCATCGCGGCGCAGCGGTCGCATGTTCGATCACCGACGAGAACTTCGGCGGGTGGACGCGGCTGCCGACGTTCGGCCGATTGCGGCAGGGCGGACAGTGGACCGCGGCCTTCGCGCTCGCGTCGGGCGAGCCCGTCTACGGCCTCGGCGAGAAGTTCGGTCCGCTCAACAAGCGCGGACAGCTGATCCACTCGCACGTCGCCGATTCCCGCGGCGTCAACACCGGCCTGTCGTACAAGAACGCGCCGTTCGCGTGGAGCCCCGGCATCGGCAAGGGCGCCTGGGGCGCTTTCGTGAACACGCCGGCGCTGGTCACGCACGGTGTCGGATATCCGGACTGGTCGCACCGCTCGTATGCGCTGCTGGTGGACGACGAGGCGCTCGACCTGTTCCTGTTCGCCGCGGACACGCCATCGGGCATCCTCGATTGCTATACGCAGCTCACCGGGCGCCCCGCGCCGGTGCCGTCGTGGGGGCTCGGGCTGTGGGTTTCGCGCGCCCATTACACGACGCCGGAGGAAGCGGAGGAGGTGGCCGCGAAGCTTCGCGCGCGCAAGATTCCCTGCGATGTGCTGACGCTCGACGCCCGCGCCGCATGCGAGGTCGCGACGTGCTTCGATTTCGGGTGGGATCCCGGGCGTTTTCCGGATCCGCGCGCCGCGCTCGCGGCGATCAAGAAACACGACCTGCGTGTCTGCGTATGGGAATATCCGTACGTGTCCGTGCAGTCCCCGCTCTTCGCGGAGCTTGCGTCGCGCGGCTACCTGCTGACCACCCCGCACGGCGACCCTTACGTGTTCGGCTGGGATTCGGTGCCCGGCAACAGCGCGTCCGCCAAGGTGCCTGCGCCATTGCCGGATAGCGGCATCGTCGACTTCACGCATCCCGGGGCTTACGTATTCTGGCGCGATGCGCACGCGCCGTTGTTCGCCGACGGCGTCGACGTGATGAGCACCGATTTCGGCGAGCAGGTTCCCGAGGACGCCGTGGCCTTCAACGGCGACACCGGCCGCCGGCTGCACAACGTCTATCCGCTGCTCTACAACCAGTGCGTCCACGACGCGACGGCAAAGTATCAGCGCGATGCGAAGGCTCCGCCGATGGTCCTGGGCCGCGCCGGGTGGACCGGCAGCCAGCGCTGCCCGGTCCAGTGGGGCGGCGATCCGCAAAGCGACTGGGAGGGTCTGGCCGCATCGATCCGCGGCGGTCTGTCGTGGGGCATGAGCGGCGTGCCGTACTACAGTTCCGACGTCGGCGGCTACTACGGATCGCAGCAGCCGACGCCGGAACTCTACGTTCGCTGGCTTCAGGCCGCGGTGTTCGGCTCGCACGTCCGACTCCACGGCATCGGCGAGCGCGAGCCATGGGCGTTCGGCGCCGAAGCGGAGGCCGTCGCGCGCAAATGGCTCGCCTTCCGCTATCGGTTGATTCCGTACCTGCAGCAGGTGATCGCCGAGGCGGTCGCGACCGGCATGCCGGTGATGCGGGCCATGGCACTCGCGTTTCCGGGCAGCGGCCTCACGCGCGACTACGAGACGCAATTCATGTGCGGCGACGCACTGCTCGTCGCGCCCATCGTCCGCGAAGGCGGCGAGGTCGAGGTCGCGCTGCCGCCGGGCGCGTGGTACGACCTCAATTCGCGCCAGCGCTTTCCCGGTCAGCGCGTGCTGCGGTACAAGGCCGCGCTGGACCAGTTTCCCGTGTTCGGCCGCGAAGGCTACGCGTTGCCGCTGGGGCGCGCCGTACAGCACACCGGCGAGATCGATGCCGCGAATCCGCTGGACCAGTTGTGGGTATTCGGGCGGCCGACGCGGCCGCTCGAAGGGCTCGCGCAGGCGACGATCGCCGCCGGGACCGACGGTGCGTACGCGATCCGCGCCACGGCCGCAGTCAAGGTCGACCTGTTCGGCGACGCGGCCGGCGTCGACATCGGCACGTTGGGGGCAGGCTGAATTTCGATCCGTCGCATCAGGGCTGAACAACCGCTCCGACACCACCCGATGTCCGGAAATATCTCCGACGGCGACCGATGACCGTGCCGACCCTTGCGGTGACCGTCGGCGAACCCGCCGGCATCGGGCCCGAGCTCGTCACGCTGCTTGCCGCGCGCCATTGCGAGCAGCCGTATCCGGCGCGGATCGTCGTCCTCGGCGATCGCGAATTGCTCGTGGCGCGGGCGGCCCGCATCGGCGCATCGCCGCGGTATGCCGAGTACGATCCCGCGGCCATCGCCGCGCCGGACGGCCGCGTGGAAATCTGGCACGAAGCCGTGCTCGCGCCGGTAAATCCCGGCCGGCCGGATCCGACCAACGCACACGGCGTGCTCAGGGTGCTGGCGCGCGCGTCCGACGGCTGCGCCGTCGGGACGTTTTCCGCGCTCGTGACGGGGCCCGTTCAGAAGAGCGTGCTGCTGGACGCCGGCATCGCGTTCTCCGGGCACACGGAATTCTTCGCGCGGCGCACGCACACGCCGCGCGTCGTGATGATGCTCGTCGGCGGGGCCTCGGATGCGCCGCTCCGGGTGGCCCTCGTCACGACGCACCTCGCGCTGAGAGATGTTCCGGCCGCGATCACGCGTGACGCGGTCGAAGCGACGATCGCGATCGTCCGCGCTGCGCTCGAGGAGAAGTTCGCGCTCGCCTCGCCGCGCATCGCCGTCTGCGGACTGAATCCGCACGCGGGCGAGGGCGGGCATCTCGGCCGCGAGGAGATCGACGTCATCGCGCCGGCGATCGCGGCTTTGCGCGCGGCAGGCCACGACGTGACCGGACCCCTGCCCGCCGATACCGTATTCGTGCCCGAGATCGCGCGGCGCTACGATGCGATCGTCGCGATGTACCACGACCAGGGGCTGCCGGTGCAGAAGGCGGCGAGCTTCGGGCGCGGCGTCAACGTGACGCTCGGTCTTCCGTACATCCGCACCTCGGTCGACCACGGCACGGCGCTCGACCTCGCCGCCGATCCCGGCAAGGCGCGCGGCGCCGATCCGGGCAGCCTTTTCGCGGCGGTGGACCTCGCGATCGAGCTGGCCGGACGTTCGGCCGGGACCGCAGCCACCGCCGCCGCGCGACCGCGGTGAGGCGCCCCCGCGCGCGCGGGCTCGACGATTTAATCATGCTCGTACACCAGGCACGCAAACGATTTGGTAATCATTTACTCGCCGATACGCTCTTCGTCTCTGGTTTCGTCGACGTGATCGGACCCCTGCCCGGC
>JANMBN010000070.1:0-3913 GCA_031360485.1 Betaproteobacteria bacterium
GGGTTCGCGCGTGCTGGACCTCGGCTGCGGCGACGGCAGCCTGCTCGCCTACCTCGCGCGCGAGCAAAGCGCGGCCGGGTACGGCATCGAGATCGACGACGCTGGCGTGCTCGCGAGTGTGGCGAGCGGCATCAGCGTACTGCAGAGCGACCTCGAGTCGGGCCTTGCGGGGTTCGACGACGCGTCATTTGACTGCGTGATCCTGTCGCAGACGCTGCAGGCGATGCGCCACACCGAGGACATCGTCGTCGAGATGCTGCGCGTCGGGCGTGAGGCGATCGTGACGTTTCCCAACTTCGGCCACTGGACGCACCGCTGGCAGATCGTCAGGGGCCGCATGCCCGTCTCGACGTCGTTGCCATACCAGTGGTACGACACGCCGAACATACACCTGTGCACGGTCGCCGACTTCGACGCGTTCCTCGCCGAGCGGGGCTTCCACGTCGCGAACCGCGTCGTGCTGTCCGGCGGATCGACGGTGACGATGCTGCCGAATCTCCTTGGCGAGCTTGCGATCTACCGGTTCCGACGCGCATGACCCCGGGGCGTGGGTCCGGCGCCGTGGGTCCGGCTTCAGCCGGACACCGCCACGCCGCCTGAAGGCGGCCCCACGACGCCGCGCGTGACCCCGGGCTGTGGGTCCGGCTTCAGCCGGACGGGGCGAGGCCGGCGATGGCAGGCCGCCTGAAGGCGGCCCCACGATATCGAATCCGACGCCGCGCCGCCTGAAGGCGGCCCCACGATAGAATCCGCGCGTGACCGACACCGCTTCCGCTGCCGCGCCCGCCCGTCCTCGCTGGCGCGACGCGCTCTTGAACCGGCGGATGCTGATCTGCGTCTTCACCGGATTCTCTTCCGGATTGCCGCTCTACCTGCTCATCAACCTCCTGCCCGCGTGGCTGCGCTCGGAGCAGGTGGACCTGAAGTCGATAGGCCTCTTCGCCCTGATCCAGCTGCCGTTCACATGGAAGTTCCTCTGGTCGCCGCTGCTCGACCGCTACGCGTTTCCCGCGCTGGGCCGCCGCCGCGGATGGATGCTCGTCACGCAGCTCCTGCTGTTTGCGTCGATTCCGCTTTTCGGGCGTCTGCACCCGGCCCAGGATCTCTGGATGATCGCCTACCTCGCCGCCGCCGTCGCGTTCTTCAGCGCGAGCCAGGACATCGTGCTCGATGCGTATCGGCGCGAGATCCTGCCCGACATCGAGCTCGGTCTCGGCAACGCGATCCACGTCAACGCCTACCGGATTTCGAGCCTGATTCCCGGCGCGCTGGCGCTGATCCTCGCCGACCACCTGCCCTGGTCGAGCGTCTACTGGGTGACGGCCGCGTTCATGCTGCCCGGAATATTGATGACGTTGGCCGTCGACGAACCCAAGTTGCGCCGGCCGGGCCCGCGAACGCTCGCCGAGGCGGTGATCGAACCGTTTCGCGAATTTATCCGCCGCGGCGGATGGAACCGGGCGCTCCTCGTGTTGCTGTTCATCTTCCTCTACAAGCTGGGCGACAGCATGGCGACGGCGCTCGCCACGCCGTTCTACCTCGACATGGGTTTCACCAAGTCGGAGATCGGGCTGATCGCGAAGAACGCAGGGCTGTGGGCGAGCGTCGTCGGCGGGATGCTGGGCGGACTCTGGATGCTCCGGATCGGCATCAATCGCGGCCTGTGGCTTTTCGGCGTCGTGCAGCTCGTGTCGATTCTCGGCTTTGCGTGGCTCGCGTTCGAGAACCGGCCCGACAAGCTGCTGCTCGCCGGAGTGATCGCGTTCGAGGCGCTCGGCGTCGGTCTCGGCACGGCCGCATTCATCGCCTTCATCGCCCGCGAGACCGACCCCCGCTATACGGCGACCCAGTTCGCGCTGTTCACGAGCCTTGCGGCCGTTCCGCGCACCATCGTCAACGCATCGACCGGATGGGTCGTCGAGCAGACCGGCTGGTTCGTGTTCTTCCTGATCTGCACGGCGTTGGCGCTGCCCGGCATGGCACTGCTCTTGCGTGTCGCCCCCTGGAATGGCCGCAACGGGGACGAAGGGCCGAGATGAACCACGAGAAATTCAGCAACATCGCGCATCGCGATCACGATTACTGCAATCCGATCTCGACGGCCAAGATCGAACAGGTGCTCGATCTGCTCCCGTTGGACGGCGCATCGCGAGTGCTCGATCTTGGTTGCGGTCGCGCGGAACTCGCGTTGCGGATCATCGAACGTTTCGGTTCGACGGTGATTGCGGTCGACCGCTCGGAGCTGATGCTCGATGCCGCCCGCGAGCGCGCCGAATGGACCGGGGCGCTCAACAAGTTGCACTTAGACGACAGCGACATCCGGGATTTCAGGGCCGATCCCGAGACCTTTCACCTGACCGTGATGCTCGGCGCCGGGGGCATCGACGGCGGCATGCCCGGGATCTGCCGCCAGCTCAAGGCGTGGACCCGGAAAGGCGGCTACCTGCTGGTGGGCGAAGGCTACTGGCAACACAAGCCGCACTCCGATTACGTCGCGTTCCTGGGCGGATCCGACACCCAGTACCTCGACCACCGCGGTAATGTGCAGGCGGGGATCGACGCCGGCCTCATCCCGATGCATGCGGCAACCGCATCGCCGGACGAGTGGGACGGATACGAATGGAAATACTCCCGGTCGATCGAACGGTACGCCGGCGAGCAGCCGGACGACCCCGACGTGCCGGCGATGCTGGAGAGGATCCGGCGGTGGCGTGACGCGTACCTGCGATGGGGCCGCGACACGCTGGGCTTTGCCGTGTATCTGTTTCATCGTCCAGGCCCGCGCCCCGGTTGATGCCGCGGCGCCGCGCGCGAAAAACACGCGCGCTCCGCCTGTCTCAGGTCCCGGCCGCGTCCAGCTTTTCGATCGCTTCCGAGATTTCGAGCCACTGCGCCTCGAGGCGGGCAAGCTGCCAGGTGAGGTCGCCTTGGCGAAGAAGCCGCTCCTTAAGCGCATCCTTGGCGGAAGGGGCGTAGGCATCGGAGGAGGCGAGCCAGTCCTCGATGGTTTTCTTCTCCGCGCTGAGCGCGGCCATCTCCTGTTCGAGCTTCGCGATCTTGCCCGCATACGGTTTGCGCTTCGCGTACTCGCGCTGCCGGGATTCGGCCTCCGCGCGTTTTTGCGCCTTGCGATTGCTGACGGCACCACCTTCGCCCGCTTCTGCCGCACCCCGGCTTCGCGCCAGCACCCAATCGCGGTAGTCGTCGAGGTCGCCGTCGAATGGCAGGACGGCGCCGTCGGCGACGATCCACAGGGCGTCGGTCGTCGCGCGCAGCAGATGCCGATCGTGCGCGACGACCACCAGCGCGCCGCCGTAGTCCTGCAGCGCCTCGGCCAGCGCCTCGCGCATCTCGATGTCGAGGTGGTTGGTCGGTTCGTCGAGGAGCAGCAGGTTCGGTTTCTGTCGCACGAGCAGCGCGAGGGTCAGCCGCGCCTTTTCGCCCCCGGAAAAGCGCCCGACCGGATGCGTCACCATGTCGCCGCGGAAGTCGAATCCTCCGAGGAAGTCGCGCAGTTCCTGTTCGCGGGAGGCGGGGTCGATCTTCGACAAGTGCCAAAGCGGCGACTCGTCGTCGCGCAGCTGCTCGACCTGGTGCTGCGCGAAGTAGCCGATCGCGAGCGACTGCGCCGTGTGCCGCTCGCCGGCCTGCGGGGCGAGCGTCCCGGCGACCGCTTTCAGCAGCGTCGACTTGCCCGCGCCATTGGGACCGAGGAGGCCGATGCGGTCGCCGTTGAGGATTCCCCAATCGAGCTCCGCGAGAATGGGGGCGGACCCGTCGTATCCGAGCGTCACGTGCTCGAGCCGAACGAGCTGTTGCGCCGCGGCCGTCACCGGCGCGAACGTGAATTCGAACGGGCTGTCGACGTGCGCGGCGGCGATCCGCTCCATCCGCTCCAGCGCCTTGATCCGGC
>JANMBN010000075.1:0-2686 GCA_031360485.1 Betaproteobacteria bacterium
CCCTTGGGCGTCTCGAGTCGCGCCAACTCGATTTTCGCATTGACCGCGACGAGCCGGTCCGCGGTGGCGAGTTGCGCATCCGCGATGAACCGGTCGAGCGCCGCGTTCCATGCGGAGGTGAGCCGCGCGCGTTCGGCGGACCGCGCCGGCGTCAGGTAGGCGGCGGTGCTGCCCGCGTAATAAGCGAGCGTATCGAAGTTTTCACGGGCGAGTCTCGCGTCGGCCAACACGGCGACGACGCGTTCGGCCGCGGCGTGGTCGATGTGCGGACGGGCGCCCTTGGCGTCCGCGGCGAACGCCACCGCGTGAAGTTCGAGCCTTGTCGCCGTGGCCGGCTGATCCGCCGGACAGGCTTTGGCCAGCCGCGCGAGCGTCGTCGCGACGTCCTTTTTCGGCACGAGTTGCTGCTCGTCGCTGATCCACGAATAGTAGGAGAGCATCCGCCAATCTTCGGGCGCGAGCTTGGCGCCCGCGCTCCGGTCGGACGATAGTGCCACCGCCAGCGTCGCCTTGACCGGTCGCGCGCCGTTCATGCCCATCGCCAGCACGCGCATGTACTGGTCGGCATCGACCTCGCCGGGCAGCCGCGTGATCTCGGTGCCGTCGGGCGTGAACAGGATCATCGTCGGATAGCCGCTCACCCTGAAGCGCGCGCCCTCCTTCTGCGCATGCGGGCTGTCTCCGTCGATGTATACGGGAACGAAGAAGCGGGATCGCTCGACGAAATCCTGACGATTGAAGATCGTCGCCTTGACCTGGTTGCACGGCGGGCACCAGATCGCGCCCCAGTACATGAACACGGGCTTGTTGTCGGCTTTGGCTTCGGCAAAGGCCGCGTCGACATTGCCCTTGCGCCAGGTGATGGCGTCCTCGGCATGGGCCGATGGGGTCGCGCCGGGCGCGGTCGCGGTCGTGGCCGCGGCCACGGCTGGCGCCTCCTTGCGCGCTTCCGCTGGAAGAGCATTCGCCGTGTCCGGCGCTTTCGAACACGCAACGAGACTCAACGCGAGGATCAAACCGGCAAGTCGCAGTTTCATGACCGATGATGCGAATAGCTCGAGAAATTGGACAGATGACGATTATGCACCGGCGGGGGCAATGACTGCCAGGATCGGGGCCGATCCCGGCAGGGTTCCGGACACCGGAGCTCACATGAGCGTCTGCGCGAAAAACGTGTAGATGAATGCCCACGTATAGGCGGTCTGCGCCGGCGTCGTTCCGGCACCGTGGCCTCCTTCGGTGTATTCGAAATAGGTCGCCGGATGTCCCATCGATTGCATCAGCGCAGCCATCTTGCGCGCGTGCCCTGGATGGACGCGGTCGTCGTGCGTCGACGTGGTGATGAGGATCTTCGGGTACCGGACGTCCTTTTTCAGGTTCTGGTACGGCGAATACCGGGAAATGAAGGCCCAGTCCTCGGGCTTGTCGGGATCGCCGTACTCGCCCATCCACGATGCGCCCGCAAGGAGTTTGTGGTATCGCTTCATGTCGATGAGGGGAACGGTGGCGGCCACCGCACCGAAGAGTTCCGGCCGCTGCAGCATCGTGGCGGTCACGAGGAGGCCTCCCTGGCTGCCGCCGAGTATGCCCAGCTTCGCCGGCGAGGTGATCCTGCGCGCGATGAGGTCCTGGGCCACGGCGGCAAAATCGTCGTGGGTTCTCTGGCGTTTCTCGCGCCGCGCGGCTTCGTGCCACGCGGGCCCGAACTCGCCGCCCCCGCGCAGGTTGGCGAGCACCCAGACACCGCCCTTGGCGAGCCAGCCGTTGCCGGCGAACGCCGAGTACGACGGCACCTGCGAAACTTCGAAACCGCCGTAGCCATTGAGGATCGTCGGATTTTTCCCGTCTGCCTTCGCGTCCTTCCTCGCGACCTGGAAATAGGGGATCTTCGTGCCGTCCGCGGACGTTGCCTCGTGCTGCGTGACGACGAGCCCGCTGGCATCGAAGAATTCCGGCAGGTTCTTCAGCTTCTCGCGTGCGTCGGTTCCGCCCTTCGCGAGGAAAAGTGCCGTCGGTGTTATGAAGCCCGACACCGTCATCAGGTAGTCGTCGGACGTGCGCCGCTCGAGGGCGCTCAACCCGATCGTTGCCAATTTCGGCGTCTCCACGTTGCGCTGCGCCCACTTGCCGTCGGCCCCGCGTTTCGCTTCGACGATGCGGCTGCCGACATTGTCCAGCAGGTTGAGGAGCACCATCGTCTTCATCGGCGCGAAGGATTCGAGCGCAATTCGCGCGCCCGGCGTGAAGAGAACGTCGAAATCGCGCGCGCCTGCCAGGAAGCGCTCGAGCTCGATGGCGAGCAGCGTGCCGGCTTTGAATTCCGTGGCAGCGGGCTTCCAGTCGTCACGAAGGCGCACGTAGAGTGTCTTCGCGGCGAGGCGCGCTTCGGCCGAATCCTGGAGGTCGAGATGCACGAATTTTCCGTCGCGCAGCAAGTGGATCTCGGCGCGGCGCACGTCGATCGAGCGCCACATGACCTCGTGGCGATAGCCATCCTCGAGAGTCACGTCGGGGAAGGCGCCAACATCCTCCGCGCCCACCTCGAAAACCGTCGGCGCGTCGCTGAGCGGCTGGCCGCGCTTCACCCGTTTCACCCATCGCGGATAACCTGAGCGCGTCAGCGTGCCGGGGCCATAGTCTCGAGAGGCGTAGATCGTGTCCGCGTCGATCCAGGAGACGCTGCCCT
>JANMBN010000128.1:0-7560 GCA_031360485.1 Betaproteobacteria bacterium
GGTGTCCGGGATTGAGCGATAGGGGTTGCATGCGGCAGGCGCGTCCGGCGGTGCTGCATTGTGCCGCAGCGGCGCCCGGCGCGCCATTCGCGGGATTCGCAAAGCCTGTCGCATTGCGGCTAAGCGCATCACGTCATTTCCCGACGGGCAACCTCTTATAATCGGGCGGTGCCGACCTCTTCCAGCCCCGCCGCCCCGGCGGTGCCAGCCCATACGCCGATGATGCAGCAGTACCTCCGCGCGAAGGCGGAGCATCCGGACAAGCTGCTGTTCTACCGGATGGGCGACTTCTACGAATTGTTCTACGAAGACGCGCAACGGGCGTCGCGCCTGCTCGACATCACGCTGACCGCGCGCGGGCAGTCCGCGGGCGCGCCGATTCCGATGGCCGGCGTGCCCTACCATGCGGTCGCGGGCTACCTCGCGAAGCTGATGAAGCTCGGCGAATCGGTGGCGATCTGCGAGCAGATCGGCGACCCCGCGACGAGCAAGGGACCCGTGGAGCGCAAGGTCCTGCGCGTCGTCACGCCGGGGACGGTGACCGACGCCGACCTGCTCGACGCGAAGCGCGACAGCCTGCTCGTCGCGGTCAACCCCGGCAAGCACCGGACCGGCATCGCCTGGCTCAACCTCGCGTCGGGGCAATTCACGCTGGCCGAGGTGCCGGCCGCCGAGACCGCGGCGGCGCTCGAGCGGCTGGACGTGGCCGAGCTGCTCGTCCCGGACGGCGTGCCCTCGCCGATCCGCGGCGACGGCGTGCCGACGCGCGCACTGCCGGCGTGGCAGTTCGATGCAGCGGCCGCGGTGCGCGCGCTCGCCAAGCATTTCGGCACGCGCGACCTCTCCGCATTCGGCATCGAGGACCGGGATCTGGCCACGGGCGCCGCAGGCGCTCTGCACACCTACGCCGCGGCGACGCAGCAGGCGGGACTCGCGCACGTTCGCACGCTCGCCGTCGAGACCGCGAGCGAGTTCCTCGCGCTCGATGCCGCAACGCGGCGCAATCTCGAAATCACCGAGACGCTGCGCGGCGAGCCGGCGCCCACGCTGCTGTCGTTGCTCGACACCTGCGGCACCGCCGCGGGCAGCCGCCTGTTGCGGCACTGGCTCACGCACCCGCTGCGATCGCAGGATGCGGCCGCGGAACGACACGTCGCCGTCGCCGGCTGGGTGGAAGGCCGCGAGGCGCGACGCGCGCTCGCGAAGGAGCTCGCGCAAACCGCGGATGTCGAGCGGATCGCCACCCGCGTCGCGCTCGCGTCGGCGCGCCCGCGTGACCTCGCCGGTCTGCGCGACACCCTCGCGCGGCTGCCCGCGATCGGCGCGGCGCTCGCCGGCAGCGAGGCGCCTCTCGTCGCTTCGCTCGCGGGGGCGCTCGACGTCGACCCGCAATGGGCGGCCCTGCTCGCGCGCGCGATCGCCGCCGAGCCGGCGGCGCAGGTGCGCGACGGCGGCGTCATCGCCGCGGGCTTCGACGCGGACCTCGACGAGCTGCGCGCGATCGACGATCACTGCGGCGAGTTTCTCGTCGCGCTGGAGGCCCGGGAGCGCGCGCGCACCGGCATCGCCAACCTCAAGGTCGAATACAACCGCGTGCACGGCTTCTACATCGAGGTCACGCACGCCCACACCCAGAAGATTCCCGACGACTACCGGCGCCGGCAGACCTTGAAGAACGCCGAGCGTTACATCACGCCGGAATTGAAGACGTTCGAGGACCGCGCGCTGTCGGCGCAGGACCGCGCGCTCGCCCGCGAGAAACTCCTTTACGAACGATTGCTCGCCGACCTCGCGCCGGCGATTTCCGAACTGCAGGCCGCGGGCGCGGCGCTGGCCGCGCTCGACGTGCTGACGGCGCTCGCCGAGCGCGCGGAGGCGCTCGATCTCGCGCGCCCCGAGCTCGCGGCCGCACCGGGATTCGCGATTCGCGGCGGCCGCCACCCGGTCGTCGAGCGGCAGGTCGACGATTTCATCCCGAACGATCTCGACCTCGGGCCCGATCGCCGGTTGCTGATCGTCACCGGGCCGAACATGGGCGGAAAATCCACCTACATGCGGCAGGCGGCCGTGATCGCGTTGCTCGCGTACTGCGGCTCGTTCGTCCCGGCGCGTTCGGCGGTGATCGGGCCGCTCGACGCGATCCACACGCGCATCGGCGCGGCCGATGATCTGGCGGGCGGGCGTTCGACGTTCATGGTGGAGATGACCGAAGCCGCGGCGATCCTGCACCGCGCGACGCCGCAGAGTCTCGTCCTGATCGACGAAATCGGCCGCGGGACCTCGACCTTCGACGGCCTGGCGCTCGCGTGGGCGATCGCGCGGGAGCTGGCACAGAAGAACCGGAGTCTTTCGCTGTTCGCGACCCACTATTTCGAATTGACCGCGCTGCCGGCCGAAATCGAGGGTTGCGCGAACCTGCATTTCGACGCGGTCGAGCACGCGGACGGCATCGTCTTCCTGCATGCGGCCGAGGACGGGCCGGCGAACCGCAGTTACGGACTGCAGGTCGCGAAGCTCGCCGGCGTCCCGTCGGCGGTGATCCGGCGGGCACGGGATCATCTCGCGCGCCTCGACAAATTCAGCGCGACGGATGCGGCGCAAACCGACCTGTTCGCGCCGGGCGGTGCCCGCGTGGAAAGCCTGCACGACGCGCCACCGGCAGCGCCGGAAGGCAGCGCCATCGCAGAGCGGCTCGCAACGCTCGACCCTGACGCGATGACCCCGCGCGACGCGCTGGCCGCACTGTACGAGCTCAGGAAATTATTGGAGCGCTGACCCGCCTACGGCGTTGCGAGCGGGCCGGCAGCGACGCGATTCGCGCCGCGGCGTCGCGCCGCGGTCAGTGGTGATGGCCGCCGGAGCCGTGCACATGCCCGTGCTCGACCTCCTCGGCGGTCGCCTGCCGCACCTCGAGGATCTGGCAGTCGAAGCGCAGCCGTTTGCCGGCCCACGGATGATTGCCGTCCAGCACGGCCTTGCCGTCCGCAATGTCGGTGACCGTGAAGACCGTGTCGCTGCCTTGCTCGTCGCCGGGGTTCGTGTAGGACTCGAACTGCATCCCGACTTCGGCGTCCGGCGGCAACCGCTCCGCGGGCTCGAGCTTGACGAGCTCGGGATCGTAGTCGCCAAAACCATCGGCGGGCTCGATATCGACGGACACGGAATCGCCGGCCTTTTTGAGGTTGAGCGCTTCCTCGAGCTTGGGCAGCATGCCCGAGTGCCCGCCATGCAGGTAGGTGATCGGCTCCTCGGTGGTTTCGAGCAGCACCCCGTCGGCATCGTAGAGCTCGAAAGTCAGCGTGACGACCGTGTTGGCAAGGATGTTCATGGGCAGTCCGTGGATACGAGGGTCTTGGTCGGGGAATGCAGCGCCGGTATCGAATCGATGCGGAAAATTCCGCGGCAGGAGGACATTTTGGCGGCATTGTAGCGCAGCGCAGCCGCGTCGCCTCGTTATAATCGGTCTATGGCTGCCTCGCATTTGCGTGCCCGCTCGTTCGCGCCGGGCGCTACCGATGCCCCGCTGGGCGGCATTTCGGCCAAGGCCTTTCTCCGCCGTCACTGGCAAAGGGAAGCGCTGCTCGTCCGGAACGCGATCGCCGGTTTCGCGGGCCCGTTCAGCGCGGAGGAACTCTTTGCCTTCGCGCACCGCGACGATGTCGAATCGCGAATCGTCGTGCGCGAAGGTGCGCATTGGTCGCTCGCGCACGGCCCGTTCCGCCGGGCGGACTTCAAGGCGCTGCCCGCGCGCAACTGGACGCTGCTCGTGCAAGGGGTCAACCTCGTGAGTCCGGCCGGCGACGCCTTGTTGCGCCGGTTCGCGTTTCTCCCCTATGCGCGCCTGGACGACTTGATGGTGAGCTATGCGGCGCCCGGCGGTGGCGTCGGCCCGCACTTCGACTCCTACGATGTCTTCCTGCTGCAGGGCTTCGGACGCCGTCGCTGGCGGTTCGGGTGCCAGGACGACCTCGCGCTGCGGCCGGCGGCGCCGCTGAAGATTCTCAGGCGTTTCGCGCCGGACCGGACGGAGGTGCTCTCGCCCGGCGACATGCTCTATCTGCCGCCGCAGCACGCGCACGATGGCACGGCCCTCGATCCGTGCACGACGTACTCGATCGGATTTCGCGCAGCGGACGCGACCGATCTCGCCGCCGCCTTCCTCGATTTCCTCCGCGACGAACTGCATTTGCCCGGGCGCTACGCCGATCCCGGCCTCGCACCGACCCGGACCCCCGCCGAGATCGATGCCGCGATGCGGCGGCGCTGCGCGCGGATGTTGAAGGGTGTGGCGTGGGACCGTACGACAATCGCCCGGTTCCTCGGCTGCTTCCTGTCGGAGCCGAAGCCCAGCGTCTTCTTCCAGCCGCCGTCGGCGCCGCTGCCGCGCGCCGCGTTCGCCGCGAGTGCCGCAAAGCGCGGCGTGCGCCTGGACCCGCGTACGCAACTGCTCTACGACGCGACGCACGTCTTCATCAATGGCACCGCGCTGCGCCGTCCGGCGACCGGCGCGCCGGCGCTCGAGCGACTGGCCGATGCGCGCGTGCTCCCGCCCCGCTCCGGCGGCGCGTTGCACCCGGAAGTCTCGGCAATCCTTTACACTTGGTATCGCGATGGTTACCTCCACCCCGGAGCCGCCTGACGACGCCGCGACGCCACCTCCTTTGCCGCGGCGCGAAACACTGGCCACGATCTCGGCGCAGGTCGAGGCGATCGACGCGCTGATCGGACTCGCGAAGCAGTCGATCCGTGTTTTCGACATCGACCTGTCGGAAACCGGATGGAACGATGCGGCTCGCGCGGCAATGATCGCCGCGTTCCTTCGGGCGAGGCGGACCGCCAAGCTCGAAATCGTCGTCCACGACACCGGATGGATCGAACGATCGTGCCCGCGCCTGACCCAATTGCTGCGGAACTACAGCCACGCGATCACGATCTACCGGACCGGCGAAGGAGCGAGGCACGCGATGGATCCGATGGTGATCGTCGACGATCGGCATTTCCTGCACCGGATTCACATCTCGCAGCCGCGCGGCGTGCTCGCGATCGAAGAGCCGGTTGCGGCACAGCCGCTCATCGAGCGGTTCGAAGCGATCTGGGCGACCGGCGAGCCGGGAATTACGGCGACGGTCCTGGGCCTCTGATCCGCGCATTCGAGGGGACATTCGAAATGCGACGCGGCGTTCGTCGTTGGCGCCGAAGCGATCGGCCGGTTGGTTTCGGAGGGGAAACCGGCGGAGCCCAGCACGCTGTCGTGGGCGCCCGACCGCACGATCGTCGCGTCAAGCGGCGATCTCGGCGTCACGATCGGGCTTATCCGGGAAAATGCCCCGAGCACCGATGCGAACGCGCCGACGGTGTTTCCGTTCTTCACCGTCTGGCATCGCGCGGACGCGAAGGATCCCTGGCTCTACATCGCGGAGTGATCGCGACCCTCTAGAGCGGCGCGCCGATCCGCTGCGCGACCTCGCGGTAGTGCTCGATCACGCTGCCGAGATCGCGCCGGAACCGGTCCTTGTCGAGCTTCTCGCCGGTCTTCGCGTCCCACAGCCGGCAGCCGTCGGGCGTGAACTCGTCGCCGAGCGTCAGCGGCGCGCGCGGATCGTCGCTCGGGCGCCCGAACTCGAGCTTGTAGTCGACGAGGTCGATGCCGGCGTCGCTGAACATCGGCCGCAATACGGCGTTGACGCGATGCGTCAGCGCCTTCATCTCTGCGATCTCGTCGACGGTCGCCCAGCCCAGTACCCGGATGTGGTCGTCGTTGCAGAGGGGATCGTGCAGCGCGTCGCTCTTCAGAAAGAACTCGAAGATCGGCCCGGCGAGCCTCGTCCCCTCGGCGATGCCGTACCGCTTGGCCATCGAGCCCGCGCAGACGTTGCGCACGACGCACTCGACCGGGATCATCTTCATCGCCCTCACCAGCGACTCGCGCTCGTTCAGCACGCGGACGAAATGCGTCGGAATGCCCGCCTCGGCGAGGCGCCCCATCACGAAGGCATTGATCTTGTTGTTGGTTTCGCCCTTCTGCGGGAGCTTGGCGAGCTTCACGCCATCGAACGCCGAGACATCGTCGCGGTAGTGCATGACGAGGTAGCGCGGATCGTCCGTCGCGAAGACGGTCTTGGCCTTTCCCTTGTAGAGCTCCTGCCGCGTTTCCATCCGCTTCTCCCTGATGCTTCGGGGGCACCGACCCCGCGAAACGTCGACCGCTAGAGCTCGCGCCAGTCGAAGCCCGTTGCCTGCTCGGCGATGCCGATCCAGCCCGGCGCGCAATCGAGCGCCGTCGCGAGCGCCGTGCGCGCGAGTTCCGGCGTGTTGTTCTGCTGCGAAAGATGCGCGGCGATGATGTGCGTCAGACGCGAGGTGTCGATGCGCGAGAGGATCCCTGCCGCCGCCTCGTTGTGCAGGTGACCCAGGCGTCCCGCAATTCGCTGCTTGAGCGGATACGGGTAGTCGCCGCTTTCCAGCATCTCGAGGTCGTGATTGCATTCGAGCACCAGCGCGTCGCACCCTGACAGGCACTCCTCGACGTGCGCCGTCGAGACGCCGAGGTCCGTCAGCACGGCGAGCCGCCGCGCTCCGTCGCCGACCACATATTGCACGGGCTCGCGGGCGTCGTGCGGGACGGGAACCGGCATGATCTCCAGTGCGCCGATCGCGAACGCGTCGTGGCTGTCGAAGCCGTAGACCTGCGTCATGCCCTCGAACCGCACCGACACCGCGGCGAGCGTGCCGAAGGTTGCCCAGACGGGAATGCCGTGCCGCGCGGCGAAAGCGGGGACCCCGCCGATATGATCGGAGTGCTCGTGGGTGACGAGGATCGCCGACAGCGACGACGGTTCGAGCCCGAGCCGCGCGAGGCGGACCGCGGCGTTGCGGACGCCGAAACCGCAATCGATCAGCACCCGCGTGCCGCCGGATTCGACGACGAGGCCATTGCCTTCGCTGCCGCTGCCAAGTGACGCGAAGCGCATCCGCGCGGCGCCGCTACTTGAGTTGATCTTTGAGGAGCGCGAGAATCTTCTCGCCGTTCGCCGTCCGGTCCGGGGCGCCGCCGGGATCCTGTACGGTCACCACGCTCCGCGGATCGGCCTGCGCAACGGTGATCCGGTACTGCTCGGGCTTCTCGGCGTCGACCTTCCAGAACATGAGCTTGTCCAGGAACCCCTTTTCCTTCTTGCCGTCGCTCTCCGGATTGGCGTAGCGGACGAAATACGTGCCCTTCGACCGGTCGCGGTCGACCACGGTGAATCCGACGCGATCGAGCGCGAGGCCAACCCTGCGCCAGGCGCGATCGAAGGTGTCGTCGACGACGAGTTCGCTCGTTCCGTTGGCGGCCTTTCCCAGTCGCGCCCGCTCGGGCCCGGGCGCAGTCGTCGAAGCCTGCACGGTCGCCGTCGCCTCAGGTGCCGGCGTGCCGAAACGAATCATCAGCCGAGTCAGCATTTCGGCCTCGAGTCCGGGATTGGGCGGCGCGACGGCCCAGACGAATCCGGCCGGCGAAACGTTGTCGATCTTGGTCGTCGGCACCTGCTCCGCACCGCGGTGCGACACGTAGATTTC
>JANMBN010000139.1:0-1974 GCA_031360485.1 Betaproteobacteria bacterium
ACCGCCACGAAGAGGCAGGTCGCCGCTAGATCGGCTGACAACACCCGGAAACGATTCTTCAACATGTTTGGAAAACTCATACGTTCAAAATGACAATCGGAATGAGGTCGGCAACGAGACACTCGCGGACATCCGGCATGCTGGCCTGCCATGCTTGGAAAATAGGCTGAACCCTCGGCACAATTGACGGCAGGACGATACCGCGCGCCCTTGCGACGCGCGCAAACCAAATCCTATCCCCCCATGACCCCGACGGATCTGTAGCCCGGGTCAATATCCAAGCAAGAATCGGACTCATCCATCGTGAGTATAAGAATCAATAGCCTTCAGCCTGATTTCCAATGCGCTGTAAGGATTCCCGACGTCGGGTCCGATCCGGTATCGCAAGGAGTTATCGAATGTAACCCAGTGTGCTCCTTTGCGCGCGTCGATTGGCCCAAGGCGTGGATTCGTCCTTGGGAGCCTCCCCCACTTGCGTATCGCCGCTTACACCGGTGCCGGCGGCCTTCACGGTTCCGTTGCCGCATTTCCCCATCGACGGGGAAGGCAGCGAGTGTAAGATTCCCCGACAGCCTCCGCTCCTCATAACCGGACGACTTCGGCGCGACCCATGGATCGACTCGGGTTTTCACGGAATCTCGCACGCGACGCCGGCCGGCTCGCGCATTCGGCGTTCGGGCAATCCGCAACGTCCATGAAGGGTCGGCACGACGTGGTGACGGAAATGGACCGCGAGGTCGAACGGTTCATCCGAAAGGCGATCGCCGGGCGCTATCCGGACGACTCGATCATTGGCGAGGAGGAGGGCGGTGCCGCCGGTGCCGGCGAGCGCGTGTGGCTGATCGACCCGATCGACGGGACGGCCAACTACGCGCGCGGCATCCCGCATTACTGCGTGTCGATCGGCTACCTCGAACGGCTCGTGCCGACGGTCGGCGTCCTGTACGACCCCAGCTACGACTGGCTCTATTCGGCCGCACGCGGCGAGGGCGCTTCCTGCAACGACGCTCGGCTCGCGGTCAGTTCGTGCGCCGACCTCGGGGCGGCCACGGTCGAGTGCGGCTGGTCGACGCGACGCACCACGGCCGATTACGTGGCCCTCGTCGCGCGCGTGATGGCAGCGGGTTGCGCGATGCGCCGCGTCGGTTCCGGTGCGCTCGGGCTCGCCGACGTCGCGGCCGGCCGGAGCGAGGCGTACTGCGAGATGCACATCAACGCCTGGGACTGCGCGGCCGGCATCCTGTTGGTGCGCGAGGCGGGCGGGCACGCCAACGACTTCTTCGCCGGTGACGGGCTCACGGCGGGCAATCCCCTCATCGCGACCAACGATGCGCTTTGCGCTAAGCTTGCCGATCTGATCGCGATTCCCATCACAAGCTGACTCGAGGAGGAACCCATGAAATGGCACACCTGGCTTTACCGCGCCGTCGCGGCGCTCGCGCTCGCCGCGCCCGTGACCGCCATGGCGCAGGGCGAGCTCGTCGTCTACTGCACCGTGCAGGAGGAGTGGTGCCGGCCGATGGTCACCGCGTTCGAAAAGGCGACGGGGATCAAGGTGCTGATGACGCGGAAGAGTTCGGGCGAGTTCTACGCGCAGCTCAAGGCCGAGGCGGCGAATCCGCGCGGCGACATCTGGTGGGGCGGCACCGGCGACCCGCACCTGCAGGCCGCCGAGGAAGGCCTGACCGAGCCGTACAAATCGCCGCGGCTCGCCGAGCTGCAGGACTGGGCGGTGCGCCAGGCCGAGCAGTCGAAGTACCGGACTGTCGGCGTCTACGCGGGAGCGCTCGGCTACAGCTACAACGCCGACCAGCTGAAGAAGAAGAACATCGCCGAGCCCAAATGCTGGGCCGACCTGACGAAGCCGGCCTTCAAGGACGAAATCCAGGTCGCGAACCCGAATTCGTCGGGCACGTCGTACACGATGCTCGCGACGCTGGTGCAGCTGATGGGCGAGGACAAGGCGTTCGACTA
>JANMBN010000183.1:0-1911 GCA_031360485.1 Betaproteobacteria bacterium
GCCGGAGCCGGACAGGCCGGTGAACCACACCACACACGGCTTGTGCCCCTTGAGCGCACCATGCGCCTGCTTGTTGACCTCGATCGCCTGCCAGTGGATATTCTGCGACCGGCGCAGCGCGAAGTGCAGCAGACCCGCGCCGATCGTGCCGTTGGTCATGCGGTCGATCAGGATGAAGCCGCCGGTGTCCCTGTTTTCCACATAGGGATCGAAGGCGATCGGCTGGTCGAGATTGAGGTTGCACACGCCGATCTCGTTCTGGTGCAGCGTCTTCGCGGCGAGATGCTCGAGCGTGTTGACGTTGACCTTGTACTTCGGCGGCGCGATCGACGCCCCCACGGTCTTCGCCCCGATCTTCAGGAGGTACGGGCGCCCCGGCAGCATCTCGTCCTCGCTCATCCAGACGAGCGTCGCCTCGAACTGGTCGGCGATGCCGGGAGGAGAGTCTGCGGCGACGAGCATGTCGCCGCGGCTGATGTCAATTTCGTCGGTGAGGGTGAGGGTGATCGACTGGCCGGCGACCGCACGGTCCAGGTCGCCGTCCTTCGCGACTACGCGTGCGACCGTGCTTTCCTTGCCGGAGGGAACGACGCGTATGCGATCCCCGGGACGAACGGAACCGCCGACGATGCGGCCCGAGAAGCCGCGGAAGTCGAGATTGGGCCGGTTGACCCATTGCACCGGCATGCGAAACGGTCCGGTCTCCACTGCATTGGCGATTTCCACCGTCTCCAGAAAGCCCATCAACGTCGGGCCGCGGTACCACGGCGTGTTCGCGCTGGCCGCGGTGACGTTGTCGCCTTTGAGCGCCGACAGCGGAATGCAGACCACGTCGTGGAGCCCGATCTTCTGCGCGAACTCCCGGTACTCGCCCTCGATTCGCTCGAACACGTCCTTCGAGTAGCCGACCATATCGAGCTTGTTGATGGCCAGCGCCACTTTGGGAATGCCGAGCAGCGAGACCAGGTAGCTGTGCCGGCGCGTCTGCGTCAGCACACCCTTGCGGGCATCGATCAGGAGCACGGCGACATCGGCCGTCGAGGCGCCGGTCACCATGTTGCGGGTGTATTGCTCGTGACCCGGCGTGTCGGCGACGATGAAATGGCGCTTGTCCGTCGAGAAGAAACGGTACGCGACGTCGATGGTGATGCCCTGCTGGCGTTCCGCGGTCAAGCCGTCGAGCAGGAGCGCGAAGTCGAGGTCGCCGCCCTGCGTGCCGAACTTCTTCGAATCGGCCTCCAGCGCCGCGAGCTGATCCTCGAACAGCATCTTCGACTCGTACAACAGGCGCCCGATCAGCGTGCTCTTGCCGTCGTCCACACTGCCGCAGGTGATGAACCGGAGCAGTCCCTTGCGCTCGTGCGCCTCCAGGTACTGCTCGATGTCGCGGGCGATGAGATCGGAGACGTGTGCCATCAGAAATATCCCTCCAGCTTCTTCTTTTCCATCGATCCGGCGGAGTCGCGGTCGATGACGCGACCCTGGCGTTCCGAGGTCTTGGTGAGCAACATTTCCTGGATGATCGCGGTCAGTGTGTTGGCGGTGCTCTCGATCGCACCGGTCAGCGGGTAACAGCCCAGCGTGCGAAAGCGCACCTTCTTAAGCATCGGCTGCTCGCCCGGCTCGAGCGGCATCCGGTCATCGTCCACCATGATCAGCGCGCCGTCGCGCACGACGACTGGGCGCTCCTTCGCGAAGTAGAGTGGAACGATCGGGATGTTCTCGCGATGGATGTATTGCCAGATGTCGAGCTCGGTCCAATTGGAGAGGGGAAAGACGCGCATGCTTTCGCCTCTGTTTTTCCGGGCGTTGTAAAGGCGCCACAGCTCGGGGCGCTGCATCTTCGGATCCCAGCGGTGTTGCGCGGAGCGGAACGAGAAGATGCGTTCCTTGGCGCGGGATTTCTCCTCG
>JANMBN010000184.1:0-2561 GCA_031360485.1 Betaproteobacteria bacterium
CCAGCCTCCGGGCAGCGGGATCAAAGTATGCCGAAGCGACGGAACACGTCGCCCAGCAATTCACCCCGCCGCAACGCGTCGCGCGAATGGCCCTCACCCGACACTTTTTCCACGGCGCGGGCGATCACCTCGTGCTCGTGCGCGCGCGGAATGACGACGACGCCATCGACGTCGCCGAACACGATGTCGCCGGAGCGGACGGCGACTCCCGCGCACTCGACCGGAGTGTCGCGCTCCACCATGCGCGCCCGCCCCCTGGTGTCGAGCGGACCGATGCCTCCGTGGAAGACGGGAAAGCGCATGGCCCGAATCTGCTTCACATCGCGCACCAGTCCGTCGGTGACGCAACCGGCGGCCTCGCGTGCGCGCGAAGCGGTCGACAGCAGCTCACCCCACGGCGCGATGCGATCGGTCGGGCCGTTGCAGGCGAGCACGACGACCTCGCCCGGCTTCAGGTCGTCGACCAGCGCGATCTCGACTTCATAGGGGTTTTCCCCTTCGCGCAGCGCGTAGGCCGGCATGTAGAGACCCGTGCGCGCCCGCCCGACGAGCACCAGATCGTCGTCGAGCGGGCGCACGAATGGCTTCATCGCCTGCCGGTTCAGGCCGAGACTGTCCATGACGTCGGAGAGCACGGCGGCATTCAGCGCGTCCAGCGGAGTGAGATCGGTTGATTTCACGCGGACTCCTTGTTCGCCGCGCGCAACGGAAGGGCCTCCAACCGCGCCGCGCGGGCCGTTCGAATTGTATCGGCAAAACGGCCGGTCGCCGCGACGACGTTTGGCGCACACCGCGCGTCCGCGGTCGCACTGGTGGCGGGTCGCCCTTTGTACTAGTATCGTCGACGACCGGGACGAGCCTCGGGGGCGTCCCGGTCAACTGTGGAAGATGCTGTTTGAATCAATCCGTCGCGGCTGGCGGTTGCGGCCCGCGCGGATACATGAGGAGCAAGACGATGAATGCATGCTTCGGAATGCGGTGCGCGGCGGCCATGGCGCTGGTCACGCTTGCGGTACTCGGCGGCGCGGTGACGAACGCGGGCGCCCAGGATGTCACGCTGGAAGTCTGGAGCCACGAGGCGGACGAGCCGGCGAAAGTGGCCTTCCGCGAATTGGCGGCAAGGACCCTCGAAAAGCTCCGGCCCGGGACCAAGGTCAAGATCACATGGTACGAGAAGAATCCGCTGGGCGCGGCGCTGAAGACTGCGCTGCCGGCGGGAAAGGGGCCCGACGTCTTCTACGTCGAACCCGACCAGGTCGAATACGTCACCGCCAACTACATCGTTCCGCTCGACGATCTCGTCAACTGGAACAATATCGAACCGTGGGCGAGAAACGTCTGGATCCACAACGGAAAGACCTACGGGATTCCGCAGGAAGCCTACACGGTCGAGCTCTACTACAACAAGGACGCGCTGAAGAAGCTCGGAGTCACGTTGCCGGCCAACGGGCAACTCAGTCAGTCGCAGTTCCTGGACCTCGTCAAGAAGGCTCGCGCGGCGGATATGACGCCCATTTCGCAGGGTGTGGGCGACCGCCCCTATCCCGGCGGGTATATCGCCTCCGAAGCACTGCTGCGCAAGCTGGGGCCGGACGATTACAAGAAGCTGTTCACCGGCAAGCTGTCCTTCGCCGACAAGCGCGTCGTCGAGGTTCTCACCTGGGTCAAGCAGCTGGCCGACGCCGGCGCCTATCCGAAGAACTTCATGACGTTGAAGCTCGGCGAATCGCACTATTACTTCTACAGCAAGCCCGGGGCGTTGATGTTGCCGATGGGCAGCTTCTATACCGGCCGCGCCTTCGTGCCGGAGGACAAGGGCGGGCAGCCGGTGACGTTTCCGCTCGGCATCATGCAGTTCCCGGCGATGGACGGAGGCGCCTGCAACGATTGCAAGACATCCGCGATCGGCGCGAGCTTCGCGATCAATGCCGCGAGCAAGCAGAAGGAGTTGGCCGCCGCGTTTCTGAACGCGATGTCGACGCCGGAAATGGGCAAGATGTGGATCGAGACCGTCTACCTGCAGACCGGCATCAAGGCCGACGTGAAGAACTTCAGCGGTCCGCACGCCGCCTATTTCACCGAGCTGATGGACCGCCAGAAGGGCGCGAAATATTTCATCGGCCAGCCGCGCGACATGATCACCGGCGAATGCAAGGAAACGTATGCCCAGGTGCTGAACTCCGGCTTCCCGGGCGGTCTGCTGTCGGTCGACCAGACGGTCCAGGCGATGAACAAGGGCTGCTTCAAGGGCTAGTACCGCGACCCACAAGTTTTGCTATGTTCGAACCGATCCGCATCGTCGATCGCTTTGTCGCTCGTCCTCGCCATAGCACCAGCTATGGCTGCGGCTCGCTTCGCGCGCTCGGCGCGCGGAATCGGTTCTCGGCATCTACGCAAACTTATGGGTCGCGGTACTAGTGGACTGTAACAGTCATAGCGGTAGTAAGTATCGCGCCGCAATCGGACGTCGCGGCGAGGCGCGAGGAGGAGTCATAGTTCGTACTATGGCGACGACGAGCAACAAAGCTGCGGCGGCCGAAGGCAAGCGAGACGCTATCGAT
>JANMBN010000203.1:0-12708 GCA_031360485.1 Betaproteobacteria bacterium
CCAGCCGTTCGCCGTGGCGCGCGGCAGGCCGATGCGCCCGCTGGTCCCGGCGTGGCGCTCGGCGTAGCCGACGTCGTTCTGCAGGTTCGTCACGACCTGCATCAGCACAGAAGCCGCCAGCGCGATGAGCGCGATAGCGGCATCGAATGCGCCGGCCACCGACCATGCGAGGCTCGTGGCGACCATCACCGGGATGGTCGCGATCCAAAGCGTTTTCGGACGCAGCGCGACCTGCCACGCCGCCCATGAGCCGGGCCTGATCGACGCGGCGGTGTACGGAGTGATGAAGGGCGCGTGCATGTGAACGGGCGGTCGGTTCGGTGCGCCGGCGGCGCAATCGTCATTCCTCGGCCTTGATGTTGGCATCGCGGATCAGCTTGCCCATCCGCTCGTAATCGGCGCGGTTCATCTCGGCGAACTGATCGAGCGTCATTCCGCCCGGCTCGCCGCCCAGCCCGCGGAGCCTTGCCTGGACGTCGGGCATTTGCAGGATCCGGTCGAGTTCCGCGGCAAGGCGGTCGACGATCGGCTTCGGCGTCCCGCCCGTCACGAACAAGCCGTACCACGTGTTCATCTCGACGCCCGGGAAGCCGGCCTCGGCCAGCGTCGGAACGTTCGGCAGCTCGGCGGAACGCCTGGCGGTCGTCACGGCGAGGGGCCGGAGCTTGCCCGCCTTGATCTGGGGCATCGCCGACGACGACGTGTCGAACATGATCTGCACGCGCCCCGTGATGAGGTCGCCATGCGCCTGGCTGCTGCCCTTGTACGGAACGTGCACGGCGTTCGTCCCCGTCGACATCACGAACGCCACACCGGCGATGTGCTGCGTGCTGCCGATGCCGGACGACGCGTACTGAAACTCGTTCGGCTTCGCCTTCATCAACGCCACCAGCTCCCTGACGTCTTTCGCCGGTACGCTGTCGCTGACGACGAGCACATTCGGAACGGTGACGATCAAGCCCAGCGGCTGCAGCCCCTTCAAGGGGTCATAGCCGAGCTTGAGGAGGTGGGGTGCGATCGACTGTCCGGTGTTGGTCGCGGCCAGCACGGTATAGCCATCGGCCGGCGCCTTGGCGGTGACGTCGGCGGCAATGGTGTTCGATGCGCCGGGCCGGTTCTCGACGACGAACGACTGCTTGAACGCCTCGCCGAATTTCTCGGCGAGCACGCGCGCGATGATGTCCGTTCCCCCACCGGGCGATGCGCCCACCATGATCCTGACCGGTTTGACGGGATAGGTCTGCGCTACGGCCGGCACGGCGGCCATGAGGGCGATGGCCGTGCCGATGGCCAACCGGGCCAGTTTCGTATGCATGCTTCCTCCTGTGATCGAGTGCGTTCGGGTGCGCCGCGGCGGCGACGACCCCGCACGGGAGCGATGTCCGCTCGCAGGGGACGATAGAACACCATCGTGGCGCGCGCGCCACGGCCCGCTCCGCGACCATGTAGAATGGCGCCCGCCATCCGGGTTCCCCAGTGCGTCGATTGCGACGCGGGCCGGTGGTTTCAAATCAAAGCGAAGGGGCAAGGAAATGGGTCTGATGGATTTTGTGAAGGACGCGGGCGAAAAGCTTTTCGGAACGGGCAAGGCGAAAGCCGCTATGCAGGAGTCCGCGGCCGCTCCCGCGGACGAGGCCAAAATCAAGGCCGCCAACGATGCGGCGGGCGATGCCATTGTCGCATATGTCCACGCGCAGAACCTCTCGGCGACCGGCCTGGTCGTGACCTTCGACGGGGCGACCTCGACGGTCTCGGTCTATGGCGTCGCGCCCGACCAGGCGACGATGGAAAAGATCGTTCTGTGCTGCGGCAACGTCGCCGGTGTCGCGGCCGTCAACAACATGATGAGCGTCGACCGGAGCGCGCCCGAAGCGACTTACTACACGGTGGTGTCCGGCGACCACCTGTCGAAGATTTCCAAGGCGCAGTACGGCGATCCGAACAAGTACATGAAGATCTACGAGGCGAACACGCCGATGCTGAAGCACCCGGACAAGATCTATCCGGGGCAGGTATTGCGGATTCCTCCGCTGTAGTACCGCGACCGCGCCGATGGAAGAGAGGTTGATCGCGGCGCCGACGTTGCCATCAGGCGAGGCGACGATGGAGCGGAGCCGCGGCGAGCGGGGCCCGCCTGGCCGCGTCACGGAAGCGGCGGGGTCGTTGCTCGCGAGCGGCCCGGGCCCCGGCGACGACGATGACGACGACGATGACAACCCCGCCGGGGGCGGCGGCGGCAATATCGACCCCGACGACGACGAAGGCTACGACGACGACGATGAGGACGACGACGAGGAAACGCTGCAGGTTCGACCGGCAGCGGTTCGCGTCGCCCGTGGTTGGGAAAGCTCGTCGCGCCGCACCATTTCGTGGTAATATCCTGTTTGTGCGGCGATCTGCGAGTTTCTGACGGTTGCCCGCCGCATGCAGCAAACCCCGGGCAACCGGATCATCGGCTTCTAATCTTTCGGTTCATTCTCCCGGCAGTTCGAGTCTGAACGGCAGCATCCGGTTAGCGACGATGGCTTTGCAGTCTGTCGACCCGGTTGCGGCCGTTTGCGCGCGCCCGACGCGTCCTTCCTGACGGCGAATCTCGCCCTGGGCTGGCGCGAGGCGCCGCTTTCCTTTCCGCTATTCCGGATTTTTGGGCACGGGCCGCCGCATTGGCGACGCCCGCTTCTTGCCCGTGCCCGCCCGGCGCCACAAGCGCTTCCGGGCGGTTTGAAGGGATGGACATGACATTCGAAGAACTGAAGCTTTCGCCGGAGCTGCTGCAGGCGCTTGCGTCGTGCGGCTACACCGAGCCCACACCGATCCAGGAACAGGCGATTCCGTTGCTGCTCGCGGGCAAGGATCTCATCGGCTCGGCGCAAACGGGGACCGGCAAGACCGCGGCTTTCGTATTGCCTGCGCTGCAGCGGCTCGCCGCGTCCGGGACCCGCGCGACCGCGTCGCGCAACGGGGTCGCTTCCCCCCGCATCCTGGTGCTCGCGCCGACGCGCGAGCTCGCGCAGCAGGTGGCCGAACAGGCCGTCCGCTACGGGCAGAGCCTCCGCGTGAATACGGTCTGCATCTACGGCGGTGCCCCGTACCCGGTCCAGAACAGGGAGCTCGCGCGCGGCGCCGACATCATCGTCGCCACACCGGGCCGTCTCATCGACCATCTGGAGCGCGGCCGGATCGACCTGTCCGGGCTCCAGATGCTCGTCCTCGACGAGGCGGATCGGATGCTCGACATGGGCTTCGTCGACGACGTCGAGCGTATCGCTCTCCTGGCGCCGAAGACGCGCCAGACCGTGCTGTTCTCGGCCACGTTCGATGGCGCGATCGCGCGCCTGTCCGCACGCCTGATGCGCGGCGCCGTGCGCATCGAGGTGAAGGGCGACGTCGCGGCGCCGCTCGCGATCGAGCAGCGCGTGCACTTCGCCGACGATCACTCGCACAAGCACCGGATCCTCGATCACCTGCTCGCCGACGTCTCGATGACGCAGAGCATCGTCTTCATCGCGACCAAACGCGACGCGGAGTCGCTTGCGCAGCGATTGAAGGGCGAGGGCCATGCCGCTGCCGCTCTGCACGGCGACATGAATCAGCACGAGCGCACGCGCACGATTCTCGACATGCGTCGCGGACGCGTGCGCACGCTGGTCGCGACCGACGTCGCGGCGCGGGGTATCGACGTCGCGGGGATCAGCCACGTGATCAATTTCGACCTGCCGCGGCAGGCCGGAGACTATGTGCACCGGATCGGGCGCACGGGTCGCGCCGGCGCCGCGGGGATCGCGGTCTCGCTCGCGAACCACGCGGAACGCGGGGCACTGCGCCAGATCGAGCGCTTCACGGGGTCCGCCATTGCGGCGCACGTGATCCCGGGCCTCGAGCCGCGCCGGCGCGAAGACCGTGCCGCCCCGCGGACGGGTTTCTCCAAGCCGCAGTTTCGTGGCGCACCTGCACCGGCAAGCGCACGGCCCGCGCCGCGCTGGGAAGACCGCGCGCGCGCGACAGCCGGAGCCGGAAGACGCCGCGATTGGGACGGCGGCAACGCCGCACCGGGATATCGCAGCGGAGGCTTCTCCAAGAAGGGCGACGACCGGGCGCGCTGACAACCGCCCCCGACGTATTCGTCATCGTGCTGATTGGAATGGAGTGGCGCGCGTTCGACGGCGTGCCGGACGATCCGCCCATGCCGTCGTGGATGAGGCTGTCGTCGAGAATCGTTCAGGCGATCCTTTACCTCCTACTGCTGGCGATCCCGCTGACGGCGATCTCGGGCGCATGGCTCGAAGGTCATCCCCTCACCTTCCTCGGAAATGTCCGCATCGGCCCGCTCCTTGCCGAGGCGCATGACGCCGGCACAGCGATCGCATCGGTTCACACGTGGCTGGGAGACGCGATCCTGTGGGTCGCAGGGGCGCATGCCGCCGCAGCCTTGTACCACCATTTCGTCCTGCGCGATGGCGTGCTGCGATCCATGCTCCCCGGCTGATGAAGCGCCCTTCCGTGCATGGCAACGCACCGTCCGGCGCGCATCCGGCGGCTACTGGGCGCGCTTGAGAATCAGATAGGAAGTTGCCGAACCTCGCGACGGGCTCGGGTTGGTGATCCTCAACTCGTCTCCGGCGATAACGAACTTGCGCGCCGGCTGCTCGACGCCGGTCCAGTTCGGGTACGAGCTGCCGACGGGTCGGACGGAAAATGTGCTTTCCTTGTCGTTGACCGTGTAGGTGCCGAAGTGCGCGAGCGTTCCCTGCACGACGGCTTTGTTTTCGTCAGCGGTTCCCGTCGCTCGATCATTGGACGCGAATTTCGGCAGATCAGGCCGGAAGATCTGGATCGAGTAGCGGCCGCTGCGATGGAAGATGAACAGCCCCTTGGGATTCGGCCCGAAGGATCCCGCCTTCTTGCTGCCGTCTTTCTCGATCGTCTCGACCGACACCAGCGACCAGTGCCCCAGCAGCTGCTTTGCCGGCGCCGTGCCCGCCGTGCCTTTTTGCTGCGCCGACGCGACGTCGAAGCTGCACAGGGCGAACGTGGCTATCGCCGCAAGCGCCAGCTGGCGACCTGTATTGCCTCAAAAGTGCATGTTCATGTCCATCTCCCCGGATAGGTTGACGAATGTGATCGCGCATTGAAGGGGCGCGTGTCCCTGCCGATGGCATCAGCATGCCACGAAGCGCGGGGCCGTTGCCGGCCGAGTACGACGCGACGCCCCGGCCGCCGCCAACGCGAGCGCCGCCTGAAGACCGGGTGCCGGATCATTCGAACTCGTGGAACGCGACGCGATGCCGGCCGATGAAGTCCCAATCGTAGGTCACGCCGAGCCCGGGACCCTGCGGCACGCCAACGGCACCGTCGGCGCCGATGCAATCGAGCTGGTCGCTGTAGCCGCAGGTGTACACGGGGGGAATCACGTTCGGACAATCCGGGCCGACCAGCGCGACCTCGTAGTAGTTCGAGTTGCGCAACGCCGCCATCAGGTGCCGGTGCGCGGGTCCGCTCGCGTGGATCTCGCAATCGAGGCCGAGCGATTCCGCCATGTTCGCGATCTTGAGCGAGCCGGTGATGCCCATGTCGTATTCCGGATCGACGCGCACGAAGTCGGTGCCGCCGGCAAGCACGAAGTCGGCCTTGGGTTCGACGCCCCGGACATGCTCGGTGATCAGGAGCGGCGTGCGCAGCATCCCGCGCAGCTTGCGATGCGCGAACGCGGACGTGCCCCCGTCGCGCAACGGGTCCTCGTACCAGAAGTAGCCGGCCTCGTCGCAGGCGCGACCGACATAGAGCGCATCGGCGAACGTGCGAAGCTCGCAGGCGGGGTCGAGCATCAGCACCATCCGGTCGCCCACCGCGCGAGCGACATGCAGCACGTTCGCCGCTTCCTCTCGGGCGTTGCCGTCGTTCCAGCCATGAATCTTGAACGCGCGGTAGCCCATGTCGTGGCAAACCTGCGCGAAGTCGGCAAACGCCTCCTTCGACGAGAGGCCGCCGGCACGGTCGCCATGATAGGTGCTCGCGTACGCGGGCAGCCGCTTGCGGTAGCCGCCCAGCAACTCGTGGATGGGAGCGCCGTAGCGCTTGCCGGCCCAGTCCCACAGCGCGATGTCGAGCGGGCCGTGGCCCATGTGGTCGTACTGGCGGATGTCGCGCTTCAGGTCCTCGTAGATCGCGATCCGCTCGCGCGCGTCCTTGCCGAGGAGCCGTGGCGCGAGCATCAGCATCTGGCCAAGCGACGAAGCCGACGCAACCCAGTGGGTCACGTATTCACCGCGTCCGCCGTCGGCGGTCTTGATGACGATCGCGGACTTGGCGACGCGAATCGACGAGCCCTTGCGGTACGTGATCGTCTGCGCGACGCCGTCGCGCGCGAGGTTGTTCGCCTCGAACTCGAAGACGTGGATTTCCACACGGATGATGGCGCTCATGTCGTTGTATCGGGGATCAGTGGTTCAGCCATCGCGGCAGCCAAAGCGACAGCGACGGCAGGTACGTGAGGACGAGCAGCGTAATGATCAGCGCGACGAGAAACGGCGTCATCTCGCGCAGGATGGCGGTCAGCGGCGTGCGCGACACGGAACTCGAGACGAACAGCAACACCCCGACCGGCGGCGTCAGCTGGCCGATGACCAGATTCACCAGCAATACGATGCCGAAATGCGTGAGATCGATGCCGAAGGCGGTCAGAAGCGGGATCAAGATCGGCACCAGAATGATCATGATGGCGATCGTTTCCATGAACATGCCCAGGATGAGCAGCACGACGTTGAGCAGCAGCAGGATCACCCACGGTTCGTTCGTCAGTTGCGTCACGACGTCGGCAATGAGGCGCGGGGCTTCCTCGATGCCGAGGATCCAGCTGAACGGGGCCGCGGCGCCGACGATGACGAGGATCACCGCGGTTTCCTTCGCGGTGGACAGCAGGATCCTCGGCAATGCGTCCCACCTCAGCGTGCGATAGATCAGCGTGCCGACGACGAGCGCATACGCCGCCGCGACGCCCGCGATTTCCGTCGCCGTGAATACGCCGGCGCGAAATCCCGAAAGGATCAGCACCGGCATCAGCAGCGCCCAGACGGCGTGCTTGAACGCCACCCAGAGGCGGGGGCCCGAGAATGCGTCGTCCTTGGGATAGCCGCGGCGCGCCGCGATGAAGCCGGTGGCGACCATCATCGACGCGGCCATGACCAGGCCGGGGATCACGCCGGCCCAGAAGAGATCGCCCAGCGAGATGTTCGCCTGCCATGCGTAGATGACCATCAGGATCGACGGCGGGATGATCGGCCCGAGTGTGGCCACCGACGCCGACAGCGCCGCGGCGAACCCCTGGCCATATCCGGCGCGGGTGAGTTGCGGAACGAAGACCCGCGCCGTCGCCGCGCAATCGGCGACGGAGGATCCCGAGATGCCGGCCAGGAAGACGTTGCCGATGACCGCCGTCTGGGCAAGGCCGCCGCGGATGTGCCCGACGATGGCCCGGGTGAAGGCGAACAGGCGATCGCTGATGCCGGACTCGTTCATCAGCGCGCCGGCGAGCGTGAACAGAAGGACGGCGAGCAGCGGAAAGGACTGAACGCCGGAAATGATGCGCTGCGCGACGACACCCAGCGGAATGCCGTCCCACGCGACGACGGCCAGCGCGGAGCCCGCCATCGCGATGAAGATCGGCAGACCGAGCAGGAGCAGCAGCAGGAAGGCGACGAAGAGCAGGATCATCGCCCGGACCTCAGCCGAGTTCTTCGAGCTGGCCCGCGAATACGGCCGCCGCGCGGTGCTCGACGAAGATGCGCGCCACATGCAGCAGCAGCAGCGCAAGCGCCACGGGCAGCGCGCCGTCGAACCAGACCTGGGCGACGTTCAGCATCGGCGTCTGGACGCCGGCGATGTCGACCGCGTTGACGAGGCCCGCCCACAGCAGCGCCGCAATGATCATCGTCCCCACCACGACGCTGACCGTGTTCATGAACGACAGCCCCGGGCGCGCGAAGAGGCCGCCGATCGCGTCGATACGGATATGCAGGCGGCTGCGGATGGCGGCGGCGGCGCCGATGAATATGAGCCAGGTGAACAGGCCGACGATGAATTCCTGGCTCCACGTCAGCGGGTCCCTGAACACGTAGCGGAACACGACCGCCGCGACGACGAGCCCGGCGATCACCGCATGCGCGGCGACCAGGAAGGCGTCTTCGACCTTCGCTGTCGCGTCGTCCGCGCGGATCAGCGCGCGGCCTAGCGGGCCCACGAGAGACCGCTCAACGCTTGCGGCCGGCGTCGATCGCGGCGCGCACGCGCTTCAGGTTGTCCGCACCCCAGCGGCCTTCGAGATTCTTGTAGACGGGGTCCATCCTCGCCGCGAACGCCTTCCGGTCCGGATCGTCGGCGATCTTGGTCTTGCCGCTCTTGCGGATGTCCTCGAGCATCGACTGCTCGCGACCCTGCTGCTGCTGCGTGTTCAACGCCGATACGGCCGCCGCTTCGTCCAGCAGGATCTTGCGCTGGTCGGGCGTGAGCTTTTCCAGCGAACGCTTGTTGATGACGATCGTGTTGTTCTGCAGCATGTGCCGGCTCATCGTCAGGTAGCCCTGGACCTCGTAGAACTTGCGCGCGAAGATGGTCGGGATCGGATTTTCCTGACCGTCGACGGTCTTCTGCTGAAGCGCCGTGTAGACCTCGCCGAAAGGAATCGGCGTGGGTGCGGCGCCCAGCGCCTTGACCATTTCGACCCAGACGGGCGATTCGGGCACACGGACCTTGAGACCGGCCATGTCCTCGGGTTTGACGACCTCCCTCGTGCCGAACGTGAAATTGCGCCAGCCCCAGTACCAGATCTTGCTCACCATCGCGATGTTGTGCTTGTCGGCGAGTTCCTGGAACAAGGGTTCGAACGCCGGACCCCGGATGATCGTCTCCGCTTCCTTCCAGTCGTTCCAGACGAAGGGACCGCTCGCGATCTCGAGTCCCGGCACCAGCGAGGACAGGACGGGCAGCGACGGCGCCGACATGTCGAGCGCCCCGGATTTGACCTGCTGCAACAGATCCGCTTCCTTGCCCAGCTGTTCCGACGGGAACACCCGGATCATGACCTCGCCGTTGGTTCGTTTGCCGACGCGATCGGCCAGTTCGGCGAAAAGGTCATGAGCCACTTCGCCGGGGCTGTTCGCATGCCCGAAGCGGAGCGTGGTCGCCGCATGGGCGGGGGCCGTCAACAGCAGGCTCACGGCGCACGCGGCCAGCGCGAGGCGGACTAGGGTCTTCATGGTTCCTCCTTGGTGACGCAGCGGTTCGTTCGGCCCGCGTGCGGGCGCGCTTCGAACAGCGATGACGGGGGGGTGATCAACCGGGGAAAGCCGTGCCGCCCGATGCGTGCCCGGTATGCGAAGTGCATCGATGGTACTGGGTCGGTCGCCGGCGGGTCAAGCGCTCGGGCGAGGCGCGCCCGTGCCGCGCCATTCTGCGACGGCCGTCCGTGTCATCATTGGCTCGCCCCCGTTCGTGCCGGAAGACGACCACGCGTGGGCCCATTGCTCCGCCACGTTCACGATCGCGTCATGTACTACGGCACCTATTTGAATTCCGCGTTGCCGATACTCTTGCCAGATCCGGTGGCGACCACTACGCTTCATCATGAAAGTGGAATGCATCGCATGAAAGGCAACACCTTTGGTCCGGCGCGCGCGCATGGGTGCATCGGCGCCGCCATGCCGGCCGAGATGGCGGGAGGATCGGCTCATGCTCGTGTCGGGCGACCGTCGATGTCTGCCGCGAGGGCCGGCGTCCTCGTCGGCGTCCTGACGCTGGCGGGATGCGCCGGAATCGAGCGCGCTCCGCAGCGCGAGACGCCGCAAGTCGTCGCACCGTACGGCGCGATGGTCTCGATCGAGCCCGGAGTCACGCCGACCGTGCCACCGCGGGAGCCGCCGCGGACGAGCGACCCCCAGGGCGGGACCGTCGCGGCAGCGCCGACACTTACGTCCGCCGCGCCGACCGTTTCCGGCACCGCGGCTCGAAGCCCCGTCAAACCCGATGCGTCGGCTCCCAATGTGCCGGCCAGGGTTCCCGCACCGCCGGCACCCGCGGCGCAACTTCCGAAAAAGGAGGCTCCCGCCGCGGCCCTCGCGAAACCGGAAGCGCCGTCGCCGCTGGATCTCAAGTCGCTCGAGACCCGCCTCAAGGAGACGAAGGCAATCGGCGTGTTCACCAAGCTCACGCTCAAGAATCAGGTCGACGATCTGCTGAATCAGTTCCGCGCGTTCTACCAGGGGCATCTGAAGACGTCGCTGGCGGACCTGCGGCGATCGTATGATCTGCTCGTCCTCAAGGTGCTTGCCCTGCTGCAGGACGCCGATCCGCCCCTCGCCAGCGCGATCGCCGCGTCGCGCGAATCCATCTGGGGAATCCTTTCGAATCCCGCCAAGTTTGCGGCTGTCTAGGATCTTACCGGAGAATCGCCGTGAGCCTTCGCATGAAACACCGGGCGCTTGCCGTCGCGTTGGCGTTGCTTTGCGCCGCGCCATCGCGCGCGGCGGACGATCCGGCGCTCCTGAAGGACCTGACGTCGGTGATCGCACTCCTGGGCCTGCCGTGCGGCCAGGTCGTCAGCGCGACACGGCTGAAGGACGACGATCACGTCGCAACATGCCAGGACGGCAACCGTTACCGCGTTTTCATCAACGCCGAGGGCAGGGTGGTCGCGCAGAAGCAATAGGCTCCCGCCGCATCGCTGCGTTGCCGAATCACCAGTAACCCGCGGGGATCAGTCCTGATTCCACCCGGTCCGTTGCTCGGTTTCGAACTGGGCCCGGTCGCGGGCGAAGAACTCGCGCAGTTCCTCGCGTCCCGCCTTCGCCTCGGACAGGATTTTCGCCTCGTTGCTGAAGTGCGGTATCAGGGCGTCCATCGTTGCCACGTTGTGCCGCCGGAACCAGTCCGCCATTTCGCGCGCGCGGAAGCGGTCGATTCCCAGCGCTTCCAGCACATGGCGCCCCGTGCGCAGCGCCGACTCGAACGTCTCGCGTTCCGCCACCGTCACCCCGCGCGTCCGCAGCGCGACGTAGTGCGAGACGTTGCGCGCCCGTGCAATCATCGGCAGCCCGGGAAAATGCTCGCGCACGCGATCGGTCAGGGCGAGGCTGTCGGCGACGTCGTCGATCGCGTTCACCAGCAGCCGGGCGTCCGCAGCGCCCGCCGCACGCAGCAGGTCGAGCCGCGTGGCGTCGCCGTAGAAGACCTTGTAGCCGAACTTGCGCAGAAGATCGATCTGCTCGGGATCGTGGTCGAGCACGATCGCGCGTATGCCGTTGGCGAAGAGCAGGCGGCCGACGATTTGCCCGTAGCGCCCGAAGCCCGCGATGATCACGGGGCTTCCCGTTTCGTCGATGGCATCGGCGGCACGTTCCGCCGCGGAGGCGCGGCGCGCGAGAATCTTGTCGAGAGCGAAGAGCATGAGCGGCGTCGCCGCCATGGAGAGCGCTACGGCCATCGTCAGCCGTCCCGCCCAATCGTCGGACAGCACGCCCGACGCCCGCGCGGACCCGAAGATGACAAACGCGAACTCGCCTCCCTGCGTCAGCAGCGCCGCGAAGAGCCAGCGCTGCCGCGACTCGACGCCCATGACGCGCGCGACCAGCCACAGCGTCACGAGCTTCAATGCGATCAGACCGGCGAGCAGCGCCGCGATCAGCGCCGGCGCGCGCTCCAGCAGTCCGAAGTCGATCGACATTCCGACCGAGATGAAGAACAGCCCGAGAAGCAGGCCCTTGAACGGCTCGATGTCCGTCTCGAGCGCGTGCCGGTATTCGGAGCCCGCGAGCAGAACGCCCGCCAGGAAAGCGCCGAGCGCCATCGAGATTCCGGCCAGCGTCATCAATTGCGCGATGCCGATGACCAGCAACAGCGCGAACGCGGTGAACACCTCGCGGATGTTGGCCGCGGCGACGATGCGCAGGACCGGGCGGGTCAGATAGCGGCCGATGACCAGGACACCGCCGATGGCGCCCGCGGCCTTGGCGGCTTCCTGCCACGCCGGCGTTTCCGCTCCGGCGGCACCGGCGGCGAGCAGCGGCATGGCCGCCAGCAGCGGTATGGCGGCGATGTCCTGAAACAGCAGTATCGCAAACGCGTTACGGCCGGTGGGCGTGGGCGTCAGGTTGCGCTCATTCATCGTCTGCATCGCGATCGCGGTCGACGAGAGCGCCAGCGCGAGGCCCCCGACGAGCGCGGCCTGCCACGGCAACCCCAGTGCGAGACCGCCGGCCGCCAGCGCCGCTCCGGACAGGGCGAGCTGCAGGGCGCCTCCCGCGAAGACGGCCTTGCGCATGGCCCGGAGCCGCTTGGTTTCGAGTTCGAGCCCGATCACGAACAGCATCAGCACGACCCCGAATTCGGAAAAATGCAGGATCGATTCGACGTCCCGCACGAATCCCATTCCCCAGGGTCCTATCGCGGCGCCGGCCAGAAGGTACCCGAGGATCGAGCCCAGGCCCAGCCACCGCGCGAGCGGCACGCAGATGACGGCTGCGGCCAGATAGACCAGCGCGGCGACCATCATGACGCCGCCCCGGCCGGCGCCGGAGTCGTGCGCGTGCGCCACTGCGCCAGCCGGTCCGTCAATGCCGCCGCATGCTCGGACAACCGCGCGTCGTCGATGGAATCCGCGCCATGGACGATGTGCGGTGTCTCCCAGTGCATTCCGCAAAAGCGCGCGGTCTGCTCGAC
>JANMBN010000153.1:0-3324 GCA_031360485.1 Betaproteobacteria bacterium
GCTTGAAGATGCCGGCCGCATCGACCGACAACACGCCGTCGATCCTCCCGGCGAGACCCGCATGCCGCACGAGCGGTTCCAGCATCGCCAGCGTTCCGTTCGAAAGAATCCAGCGCGGGCGCGGCGCCAGCGCCGCAAGCGCTTTCGCGACGTCGGGAAATGGCGACAATGTCAGATACGCATCGCGCAAGCGGAGCCGGTCGCCTGCGCCGAGATCGATCCCGAGCGACGCAAGCGCGTAGTCGAGCGCGTGCGCCGTCATCGCGCTGAAGTCTTCGCGCGGCCGCGCCGGGCTTGCCATGAGGCTTGAAAGCCACGTGTATTCAAGTTGTTTCGTACGCCACAATTGCGAGAGCGCCGCGCCGTGCCCGGGCGCCAACCGTTCTGCCAGGGTCGTCACCGAATGCACGTCGAACAGCGTTCCATAAGCGTCGAATACGAGCGCATCGACCGGGAGCAATACGGAATGGGTGGTCATGTGGCCCCGCTCGAAAATCCCGTCGCGCATGCCGGCATTTCGTTGGGCGACGGGCAAAAAAAGAGGGGTTACACTTGCGCGTAACCCCTTGGTTCATGTGGTGGGCGATACTGGGTTCGAACCAGTGACCCCCGCCGTGTGAAGGCGGTGCTCTACCGCTGAGCTAACCGCCCCGCGAACCCAGACAGGAGCGGCAATTTAACCATAGCGCCGAGACGGGGGTCAAACGGGTTCGCATGATTTGTAGTATAGTGTCCTGGACAAAAAATGCCCATGGTTGGTGCGCATTTCGCCCCGGTCTGGGGCGGTCCTCGCCGTCCCGCCTGTGGATAAAACGGTAAGCTTACGGCGGGACAAGCGATTTCGGTCGTGGCCCGCCTCTTGCGTTGCGACCAGGTCCCCGCCAAGCGCTCCGAGAAATATTTCGTGTCCCCCTCACCCTACGACGAAATGCGGGCCCCGGACGGGGAAATCCGGCCTCAGTACCGTGCTTTTGCCGGGTGGCTCGACCGTACCGCCACCGAACGGATCGCGCAAAAACGGGAAGAGGCGGAGCGTGCCTTCCACCGGGTCGGGATCACGTTTGCCGTTTACGGCGAGGATTCGGGCACCGAACGGCTGATCCCGTTCGATCTCGTCCCGCGGATCATCGCCGCGGACGAATGGAAGCTGCTCGACCGCGGATTGAAGCAGCGCGTGCAGGCGCTGAACGCGTTCCTGCGCGACATCTATCACGACCAGGCGATCCTCAAGGCGGGCGTGGTGCCTGCGGAGCGCGTGCTGGCCAACGCGCAATACCGGTCCGAAGTGAAGGGCATGGATGTCCCCGGCGGAATCTACGCGCACATCGCGGGGGTCGACGTCGTTCGTGCCGGGGCGGGCGAGTACTACGTGCGACCTGCGCTGGCAGCCGTATTCGTAGCGGCGATCCGCTGCCGACCATGACGCCTGTCCGTACCCGGTTCGCACCCAGCCCGACCGGCTTCCTGCACCTGGGCGGCGCGCGCACGGCGCTGTTCGCTTGGGCGTATGCGCGCCGGCACGCCGGCACGTTCATCCTGCGCATCGAGGACACCGACGTCATGCGCTCGACGCCCGAGGCGGTCAAGGCGATCCTCGACGCGATGGCCTGGCTCGGGCTCGACTACGACGAAGGTCCATTCCATCAGATGCAGCGGATGGAGCGGTATCGCGCGGTGCTGGCGGAGATGCTCGAGCGCGGGCTCGCCTACCGCTGCTACATGGCGCCGGCCGAGCTCGAGCTGCTGCGTGCGGCGCAGATGGCGCGCGGCGAGAAGCCGCGCTACGACGGCCGCTGGCGACCCGAGAACGCGGTCGGCAAGCCGCCCCCCGCGGGCGTCGCGCCCGTGATCAGGTTCAAGAATCCGCTGGACGGCAGCGTCGTCTGGGACGACCGCGTCAAAGGGCGCATCGAGATCGCGAATGCCGAGCAGGACGACCTCGTCATTGCCCGCCCGGACGGCACGCCGACCTACAATTTCTGCGTCGTCGTCGACGACCTCGACATGCGCATCACGCACGTCGTCCGCGGCGACGACCACGTCAACAATACGCCGCGACAGATCAACATCATCCGCGCGCTGGGCGCCACGCCGCCGGTGTACGCCCACGTGCCGACGGTGCTGGGCGAGGACGGGCAGAAGCTTTCCAAGCGACATGGCGCCGTCAGCGTGATGCAGTACGAGGAAATGGGCTATCTGCCCGACGCGATGGTCAATTTTCTCGCTCGGCTCGGATGGGCGCACGGCGATGCCGAAGTGTTCGGGCGCGACGAGTTCGTCGCGTGGTTCGACCTCGACGCGATCAGTCCGGCCCCATCGCGATTCAACGCCGACAAGCTGAAATGGGTGAACCACGAGCATCTGAAGCGCCTATCCGCGGACGAGCTCGGGGGTCGCCTCGTGCCGTATCTCCACCGCGCCGGGCTCGACCCCTCGGCGGGACCCGCCCCCGGCGCCGTCGGCGCGCTGGTCCGCGACCGGGTCGCGACGCTGGCGGAAATGGCCGACGCCGCCCACTACTTTTACAAGGCGGTGCGGCCGCCGCCGGAGCTCGTCGCCGCAAACGTCGACGCCACGATCCGCGCCGCTCTGACCGAGCTCGCGCAGGAGCTCGCCGGCGGCGAATGGACGCGCGACGCCCTGGGCGCGGCGATGAAAACCGTGGCCTTGCGTCATGCGCTGAAGCCGGGACAGGTGATGATGGCGATGCGCGTGCTCGTCTGCGGCACGCGCGAGACGCCCGCGATCGACGCGGTGCTCGCGTTGCTCGGACGCGAATCGGTCCTCGTGCGTCTTCGCGCGGGGCTTGGCCTGGTCCATTGATGTCGTCGCAGGTGCCGGACATCCGGCACGGCGCAATCGCCGGCGCGACGTCGCCGCGTGGGACGGAGACCGTTCACCCGCGCCGCCGCACACCGGGCGCCCAACATTGTTTGCGTCCGTCGCCTCCTGTAGAATAGGGATTTCTGGAACTTGTCGCCCATGCCCAAGTTCGTCTTCGTGACCGGCGGCGTCGTTTCTTCCCTGGGGAAGGGCATCGCCTCCGCCTCACTGGCCGCGATCCTCGCCTCGCGCGGCGTCCGCGTCACCCACCTCAAGCTCGACCCGTACATCAACGTCGATCCTGGAACGATGAGTCCGTTCCAGCACGGCGAGGTGTTCGTCACCGAGGACGGAGCCGAGACCGACCTCGACCTCGGCCATTACGAGCGCTTCACCGACGTGAAGATGGGCAGGCGCAACAATTTCACCACGGGCCAGATCTACGAGAGCGTGATCCGCAAGGTACGCAGCGGTGTTTACCTCGGCGGCACCGTCCAGGTG
>JANMBN010000272.1:0-1951 GCA_031360485.1 Betaproteobacteria bacterium
GGGTGTAGCTCTTCGCTAATGACGCATTGGTAGTCGAGGTCCGCGCGGTGACAAACCGCGGACGCGCTGGGGAGAATCGCAGCCACAACGACCCGTTTCATTTGGCCCCCTATGCGGCAGCAATGGACGGCATGGCAATGCCGCACCAAGGCCGCGAAATGGGCTTTTCAGCTACCCCAGCGCTACCCCGCGCGCAAACAAAAACGGCCTGCCCGAAGGCAAGCCGTTGATATGTTTGGTTGCGGGGACAGGATTTGAACCTGTGACCTTCGGGTTATGCGGCGGATGCTGCGTATTGCAGTACTTTGGTAATCAATAACTTGCAACGCTTGCCAATCTCGAAATCAATCTATCCAAGGCACAATTACGGCACGGTCAATGTGAGTAGGTCACAGTTCGATGCCATCCAACCTTTTTGAGGCCTAATCGGTTCCGCGATCGAAATCGAGGCGAGAGAACTTCCCCAGGAACGGCCCGAAGAAGTACCGGTTGGCAGCGGATGTGGGATCAGCCCAAGTGCGCAAGCCATGCGAGCCCGCGAGCCTCTGACAACTCACCCGCCGCGGACCTCCAAAAAAATTGATAGTCAGCGCGCCTCTTCGTCCTGCGAGTCGCGCGTGACGACCGATGAGTTTGTCCGGATTAGCGCGCTCGGTCGGTCACGGGCAACCACCGTTAGCGCATACCCGCAAAAAGATGCGAGCATTGATCGGCGAAGAATACAACCGGGAACCCCGGGCAACGGAGTTAACCCGGACTTCGCGTGGCGCCGGCCGGCACCGATCGCACCCGATCGTCGTTGATGTGAAGCTGCAGTGCCGATGCTGCGGGCTGCGCCAGGGCGATTGCCAACGCTCGAGACGTCGCGACCTTGTCGTTGATCGTCAGCCGCGCCGTCGCGCCGTCGACGGTGGCTTCTTCCACACTGCAGCCGTCGATGCCGACGCCGTGACCTGCCGCGAGATCGACATACGCCGATCCGTACTTCGGGTACAGTTCCTCGAACGCCATCAGCGCGTAACCGACACTGAAGTCGAACGTCGAAGGGCCGAGCCGCGCGTCGCGGCCGCGATGTGCATAGCACTCGTCGGCGTAGCCGAGCGGCCCCTTGTCCCAGACCGACGAGACCGATTTGTTCTCCGGGATGTACATCAGTGCGAGCGGCGAACGCATCGCGGCGACGCCGCGTTGCAGATATTCGACTTCGCCGGTGAGCTCAAAGAAGTCAGCAATGCCCGGCGCGAAAATACCCGCGCGGGCATCGTTCCATCCGGTGTGCCCATTACCGATGCCGATGCTGCCGAAGCCCTTGACGGTCAGATACGGCGGACTCCATACCCCTTGGAACAGCAGCAGGAAGTCGACAGCACGCAGCGCCTGCTCGCGATAGCGGTCCTCGCCGGTGAGACGGAAGAGCGCCTTCGCCAATTCTGCGGTCCAGTACATCGGAAATGTGTTCTGCGGGCGCTGTTGCGAATAATGATCGACCAGGTCCATCGGCTTGCCGGCCGAATCGAAATAGCTTTCGTAATCGGTCCAGCCCACAGGCGAGCAATGGGTGGCCATGAATCCGGCGACTCCCTCGGCGCCGCGCAGAAATCGTTTCTCGCGCGTCGATTCGTAGAGCTTGCTAAACAGCAGGCCCGACGCCGCCGAGCTCGGGTTCTCACGCAACAGGTCCAATGGCTCCAGCGTGTCCTTGTGAAACCACACCGGGATCGCGCCGGAGGGAAGCTGGGCCTTAAGCAACAGGTCGCCGCAGTCAACTGCGCGTTGCAGGAACTCCTCAACGGGCTCGATTTCGTGATGCCAGCGCAACATCCAGAACGATGTCCACGCCATGTCCATGGAGCTGTACGCGGGCTGGTCCGGGGGCGGCGCGATCTGCGTCTGGTAGGGAATGGACCCGCCGACCCAGTGCGCGTGCGGAATCCAACGATCGTGACGGATG
>JANMBN010000159.1:0-6775 GCA_031360485.1 Betaproteobacteria bacterium
CGCGATGTCTGAATCGCCCGTTGCGCCCGCTCGCCTGTTGGAGCCGGAAGACCAGGCGCGGGCGGATTTCTATGCGCTCGCCGCGCGGCTTCTCGCCGACGCGCCCGATGCCGGATTGCTGGCGGCCATTGCGGGCGCCGCGCCGCTCGCGCCCGCCGTGCAATCCGACGATGGCGGTGACGTCGCCACGGCGCTCGCCGCCGCGTGGAGGTCCCTGATCGGCGCCAGCGGCGCGATCGATCTCGACGGCGCCATCGACGAGTTCCAGACCTTGTTCGTCGGCGTCGGCCGCAGCGAGGTGAGCCTTTACGCTTCGCATTATCTCGGACCGCAGTCCGGGCGTCCGCTGGCCGGGATAAGGACGGCGCTCGCCGAACTGGGACTCGCCCGGCGGCCCGGAAGCAGCGAATACGAAGATCACGTCGCCGTGCTCCTCGAGACCATGCGACTGCTCGTCGCCGGCGACGCCGAGCGCGGTCCGGCCGGGATCCCGGCACAGCGGGCGTTCTTCGAACGTCATATCGCGTCATGGGTATTCGATTGCTGCACTGCAATAGAACAATCTTCTGTTGCGAACTACTACCGCTGCGTAGCACAATTCACACGCTGCTTCCTGGCGCTCGAACGCGACTCGCTCGCCATGGAATGAAAATGAAAACGTCGCGCGGTTATCCTGGAGGCCTGCATGCGCAACTCGACGCCTGACACACATCCTGTCGCACCCCGCGCGACGCCGAGTTCCCCCTCCACCGATCTCAAACGCCGTCGCTTCCTGTTCGTGCTCGGCGTGGGTGGAGCCGGCACCGCGGTGACCGTTGCCGCCTCGCTGCCCGGCACATCCGCGACACCCATCGCGACGGCCTCGCCGGCCGACGAAGATTCCGCGTATCGCGTCACGGCACACGTGCGCGACTACTACCGCACGGCCAAAATCTAGCTTCAGGAGGAGGAAGGATCATGCTGCTGACCAAGACGAGCGACACCATCGCCGCAGCCGGTCCACGTCTTCGCCGCCTCGCGGGAGTTCCGCTCCCGACGATGGACCGGCGTACGTTTTTGAAACGCTCGGGTCTCGTCGCCGGGGCCGGGGCGTTCGCAAGCCAGCTTCCCTACGGCGCCATCGGCAAGGCCGAGGCGGCGAAGGAAGGCGAGGCGACCAAGGTCGAAGTGAAACGCACGGTGTGCACGCACTGCTCGGTCGGTTGTGCGGTCGATGCAACGGTCGAGAACGGCGTTTGGACGCGGCAGGAGCCCGTGTTCGACTCGCCGCTCAACCTCGGCGCGCATTGCGCGAAGGGCGCCTCAGTCCGCGAGCACGGGATGCACGAGCATTCGATGCGGCTCAAGACACCCGTCAAGCTCGTCAACGGCAAGTGGCAGAAGATCGGATGGGACGACGCGATCAACGAGATCGGCGACAAGCTGCTCGCGCTGCGCAAGGAGTCGGGGCAGGACGCCGTGTTCTGGGTGGGTAGCTCGAAGCACAACAACGAGCAGGCGTACCTGATGCGCAAGTTCGTGTCGTTCTGGGGCACGAACAACACCGACCACCAGGCGCGGATCTGCCACTCGACGACGGTCGCCGGCGTAGCCAATACCTGGGGCTACGGCGCGATGACCAACTCCTACAACGACATGCAGAACACCAAGTGCGCGCTCTACATCGGCAGCAACGCGGCCGAGGCGCACCCGGTGTCGATGCTGCACATGCTGCACGCGAAGGAGACCGGCGCGAAGATGATCGTCGTCGATCCGCGGTTCACGCGCACCGCGGCGAAGGCGGACGAACATGTGCGGATCCGCTCCGGCACCGACATTCCGTTCCTGTTCGGCGTGCTCTATCACGTCTTCAAGAACGGCTGGGAAGACAAGCAATACATCCACGACCGCGTCTACGGGATGGACAAGGTCAGGGACGAGATCCTCGCCAAATGGACGCCGGACAAGGTCGAGGAAGCCTGCGGCGTGCCCGAGGCCACGGTGGCGCGGGTCGCCGAGGCGATGGCCAAGAACCGGCCCTCGACGATCGTGTGGTGCATGGGGCAGACGCAGCACACGATCGGCAACGCGATCGTCCGCGCGTCGTGCATCGTGCAACTGGCGCTGGGCAACATCGGCGTGTCGGGCGGCGGTGCGAACATTTTCCGCGGTCACGACAACGTCCAGGGCGCAACGGACGTCGGCCCGAACCCCGATTCGCTGCCGGGCTATTACGGCCTCGCCACCGGCTCCTGGAAACACTGGGCTGCCGTGTGGGGTGTCGACTACGAGTTCCTGAAGAAGCAGTACGCCTCCCAGGCGATGATGGAAAAGTCCGGGATGACGGTGTCGCGCTGGATCGACGGCGTGCTGGAGAAGAACGAGCTGATCGACCAGGACTCGAATCTGCGGGCGATGGTGTTCTGGGGGCATGCGCCGAACAGCCAGACGCGCGGCAAGGAGATGGTCGAGGCGATGAAGAAGCTCGACCTGCTGGTGGTCATCGACCCGTATCCGTCGGCGTCGGCGGCGATGGCGGCGATGGTGCGCAAGGACGGCGTCTATCTGCTGCCGGCTGCGACGCAGTTCGAGACGTCGGGCTCGGTCACCGCGTCGAACCGGTCGCTGCAGTGGCGCGAGCGCGTGATCAGCCCGCTGTTCGAGGCGCAGACCGATCACGCGATCATGTACGCGTTCGCGAAGAAATTCGGCTGGGAAAAGGAATTCGCGAAAAACTACAAGATCGTCAAGCCGGATCCGAACAAATTCGACGAACCCGAACCGGAATCGATCCTGCGCGAGCTCAACAAGGGCACATGGACGATCGGCTACACCGGGCAATCGCCGGAGCGGCTGAAGCTGCACATGAAGAACATGCAGACGTTCGACGTGAAGACGCTGCGGGCGAAGGGCGGTCCCTGCGACGGCGACTACTTCGGCCTGCCGTGGCCCTGCTATGGCACGCCGGAGTTGAAGCACCCCGGCTCGCCCAATCTCTACGCCACCGATGTTGCGATGATGGACGGCGGCGGCTGTTTCCGCGCCAATTTCGGCGTCGAGCGCGAAGGCGTCAACCTGCTGGCCGAGGACGGGTCGTATCCGAAGGGCGGCGACCTCACGACCGGATATCCCGAGGTCGACCACGTGCTGATGAAGAAGCTCGGGTTCTGGGACGAGCTCACCGACGACGAGAAGAAGGCGGCGGAAGGCAAGAACTGGAAGACCGACCTCTCCGGCGGGATGATCCGCGTGTTCATGAAGAACCACGGCAACCATCCGTTCGGCAACGCCAAGGCGCGCGCCATCGTCTGGAACTTCCCCGACGGAATCCCGCAGCATCGCGAACCGCTGTATTCGCCGCGCCCCGACATGGTCGCCAAGTACCCGACGCACGACGACAAGAAGGCGTTCTGGCGGCTGCCGACGCTGTACAAGAGCGTCCAGGAGGACAACATCAAGAAGGACGTCGCCAAGAACTTCCCGCTGGTCCTGACGTCGGGCCGGCTGGTCGAGTTCGAGGGCGGGGGCGAGGAAACGCGCTCGAATCCGTGGCTCGCCGAACTGCAGCAGGAAAACTTCATCGAGATCAACCCGAAGGACGCCAACGATCGCGGCGTCCGCGATGGCGAATACGTCTGGGTCAAATCGCCCACGGGCGCGCAGATCAAGGTGAAGGCGATGGTGACCGAGCGCGTCGGTCCGGGCACGACGTTCGTGCCGTTCCATTTCTCCGGCTGGTGGATGGGCAAGGACATGCTCGAGTACTACCCCGAGGGCGCGCACCCGATCGTTCGCGGCGAGGCGGTCAATACCGCGACGACGTACGGCTACGATTCCGTGACGATGATGCAGGAAACCAAGACGACGCTCTGCCAGGTCGCGAAGTTCGCCTGAGAGATGAAGCGCCCCCACGCTCACTTTGTTCGCTGCCCCCCGAGGGGGCAGTCAGTGCCCTTCGGGCGGCCGTGCGGGCACTGAATACAGGAGGCAACCATGGCCCGAATGAAATTTCTCTGCGACGCCGAGCGCTGCATCGAATGCAACGGCTGCGTCACCGCCTGCAAACAGGAGCACGACATCCCATGGGGCGTGAACCGCCGCCGCGTGGTGACGATCAACGACGGCGTCCCCGGCGAGCGCTCGATCTCGGTGGCATGCATGCATTGCTCCGATGCGCCCTGCATGGCCGTCTGCCCGGTCGATTGCTTCTACCGGACCGACGATGGCGTGGTGCTGCACGACAAGGACCTTTGCATCGGTTGCGGCTATTGTTTCTACGCGTGCCCGTTCGGCGCGCCGCAATTCCCGCAGGCCGGCGCGTTCGGCGTGCGCGGAAAGATGGACAAGTGCACGTTCTGCGCCGGCGGCCCGGAGGCGAACAATTCGGAAGCCGAGTACCAGAAGTACGGCCGCAACCGTCTTGCCGAGGGCAAGCTCCCGGTCTGCGCCGAAATGTGTTCGACCAAGGCGCTGCTCGGCGGCGAGGGCGACGTCCTGGCGGATATCTATCGCGAGCGCGTGACCACGCGGGGCCGAGGCAGCGAGGTCTGGGGTTGGGCGACCGCCTATGGGCGTCCCGACACGTCGAAGCAGCCTGGCGCGCCGGCGGCTCCGGCCGCCCCCGCAGGAGGACCCAAATCGTGATCAGGCGCTCATTCCTGATGCTCGCCGGGGCATCGCTCGCGACCGCGGTGGGTGCGGGTCTCGCCGGATGCGGCGAGCGTTCGCAGGTCGTCGATTACAAGCAGGGCAAGTACCAGGGCAAGCCCGACAAGCCGCCCTACGAATCCGCGCCGTGGAACGGCAACAAGCGGGACTGGGAGTTGGCGCTCGCGACCCGCAACCAGAACCAGAACGAATACAAGCGGATCCGCTGACGACGGCACGGGAGGCATGGTGAGCGGATTCAACTTGCGGGTGCCCGGCGCGCTGTTCGCCGCGGTGGCCTTTGCGACCGGATTGGCCGCGGCCCAGTCCCCGGCGGTCGACGCCAAGGGGCCGGATTACGCCGGCGAGCAACAGAAGCAGCAGATTTCGCAGCCCCTCAACAACCAGCCGGTGTGGAAGGAAATCCGCTCCGGCGCGCCGCAGGTCACGACGGTTCTGGGCCGCGAAACCAATGTCCTGATCCAGCCGGAAGGGCAGACTTGGCGGGCGATCCGCGTTCCGATCGCGGACGCGGGCGGGTGGTTGATCGCGCTTGTCCTGCTCGCGTTGATGGGGTTCTACGCGTGGCGCGGGCCGATCGACATTCACGGCAGGCCGACCGGCCGGCTCATCGAGCGCTTCTCCGCGGTGAAGCGCATCGCGCACTGGACGATAGCGATCAGTTTCGTCGCGCTCGCCGTCTCGGGCCTCATCCTCACGTTTGGCAAGTCGGTGCTTCTGCCGCTCATCGGCTATACGCTCTTTTCGTGGCTGGCGACGCTCGCGAAAAACCTGCACAACTTCACCGGCCCGATCTTCACGGTTGTCCTGCCGGTTCTCATCGCGCTGTTCATCCGCGACAATCTGCCGAAGGCGTACGACGCGGAGTGGATCGCGAAGTTCGGCGGCATGCTCGATCGCTCCGGCGCGACTCACCCGCCGGCCGGCAAGTACAACGCCGGGGAAAAGGTGCTTTTCTGGGTGATGGTCTGCCTCTTTTCCGTGACCCTGGTCGTCACGGGCCTGATCCTCGACTTCCCGAATTTCGACCAGACGCGCGCGACGATGCAGATTGCGAATATCGTGCACATGAGCGTCGCAATGCTGGCGATCGCGACGACGTGCTTCCACATCTATCTCGGCACCATCGGCATGCGCGGCGCCTATGAGGCGATGCGCTACGGCTACGTCGACGAAACGTGGGCGAAGGAGCATCACGAGTATTGGTACAACGATGTCATGTCGGGCAAGGTTCCGCGCGGCGCCGAGCCCGCGACGCCGCTCGGGCAAACCAGGCCGGCGTGATCACGTGACCGTGAACGGGGAGACAGGCAAATGACGACGACGACGCGGGCACTCATCGCCGCCGGGCTGGTGGTCGCGACTTTTGGCCTCGCGATAGCGAAGCTGCCGCCGCCGCCGCCGATGGACGACAAGGCGAAAGCCGCCGCCGAGGAAAAGAAAGCGAAGGACGCCGCCACCGCGGAAACGGTCAAGGCGCTGCAGGCGAAGGCCGAGGACCGCGTCGCCGCACGCTACATCGCCGAGCAGAAGACCAAAGGCAAGGCGGTCACGCCGCAGATGGCGCCGACCGCGATGCCAGCCGCTGCCGCACCGGCGAAAGGCGCCGCGCCGGCGGCGGCTCCAGCGAAAAAGTAGCGCCGCATCGCGGCCGGCGATTCGCCGATTCGGCAAGTCGGGGGCTGCGGCCCCCGTTTTCATGAAGGTCCGTCGATCCGGCGCGCATGGTCGAATCGGACGCGCGGGGGATACCGGTATAATCCCCGGTTCGCGGAGAGTTGGCCGAGTGGTCGAAGGCGCCTGACTCGAAATCAGGTATACGGCAACGTATCGGGGGTTCGAATCCCTCACTCTCCGCCAGATTTGATGCGAAACGGGTGCGGAATGAGACGGCCGATTTGGTTGGTCGCGGGAAGCATTCTTCTCGCTTCAGGTATGGCACTCTCGCAGACGGCGAGGGCGGACGTCGAACTCACCGGCCCCGATGGCCGGCGCATCCTGCTCAAGGACGACGGCACGTGGCGGTACGTTGAATCCAAGCACAAGAACCAAGTCGAAGACAAGATCAAGGAGGAGGGCGAGGCTGTTCTCACCTTGGAGCGCAAGATTGAACGCGGCAGCAATTGCC
>JANMBN010000295.1:0-6691 GCA_031360485.1 Betaproteobacteria bacterium
GCGGCCGACCGTGTAGAGGGGGTTCAGCGAGGTCAGCGGATCCTGGAAGACGGCGCCGATCTCCTTGCCACGAATGCGGCGCATCTGCTCATAGGGCAGGTTGTCGATGCGGCGGCCTGCCAGCTTGATTTCACCATCAGCGATGCGGCCCGGCGGGTCCAGCAGGCCGATGATGGCCGCGCCGGTCAATGATTTGCCGGCTCCGGATTCACCAACGACGCCGAGGATCTCACCGCCGGCGATGCGGCCGGGCGGGTCGATCAGACCGATCACTGCCGCGCCGGTCAGCGATTTTCCGGCGCCGGACTCGCCGACGACCCCCAGCACCTCACCCGGCGCGATTTCGAACGACACGTCGTGCACCGCGCGCAACGTCCCGTGCCGGGTCGGAAACTCGACGCAGAGATGGGAGACGGCGAGCAGCGGCGCGAACGGCTCGCCAGGCAACACAGCGCGCGCGGTCATCGACACCCGATGGCGGGTCCGCGTCCATCCGATACATCGCCCCGACGCCGAAGGGTCCTCGATCCCATTCAACGCAACTTCGGATTGAGCGCGTCACGCAGCCAGTCGCCGAGCAGATTGATCGCGAGCACCATGACCACCAGCGCAGCGCCGGGAAATATCGTGATCCACCACTCTCCCGAAAACAGAAAGTCGTTGCCGACGCGAATCAGCGTGCCGAGCGACGGTTGCGTCGGCGGCACGCCCACGCCGAGAAACGAAAGCGTCGCCTCGGTGATGACCGCCGTGGCGATGTTGATCGTCGCCAGTACCAGGACCGGACCGAGCACGTTGGGCAGCAGATGCCGCCGCATGATGCCGAATGGGGAAATGCCGATGACGCGCGCCGCCTGTACGTACTCCTTGTTCTTCTCGACCATCGTCGAGCCGCGCACGGTGCGCGCGTACTGCACCCAGTTGGCGGCGCCGATCGCGAAGATCAGCACGAACAGCGCGACGCTCGAATGGGCATCGCGCGGCAGCATCGCCCGCGCGACGCCGTCGATCAGCAGCGCGATCAGGATCGCCGGAAACGACAGCTGGACGTCGGCGATGCGCATGATGAGCGCATCGACCTTGCCGCCCGCGTAGCCGGCGACGAGGCCGAGCGAAACGCCGGCGACGATCGCGAGGGCGACCGACGCGAGCCCGACCAGGAGCGAGATCCGCGCCCCGAACATGATTGCGGAAAGGACGTCGCGGCCCTGATCGTCGGTGCCGAGCACATACCCGTCCCGGGCGCCAGGCAGCCACGCCGGCGGCGAGAGCGCGTCGAGCAGATTCAGCGTCTTCAGGTCGAACGGGTTGTGCGGCGCGACCCACGGCGCGAACAGCGCCGCCCCCAGGCACACGGCCAGGACGATCGCCGAGCCGACCGCGACCGGCGAGTGGCGGAAGCTGTACCCGACATCGCTCGCCCAGGCGACGGCAAGGCGCGCGCCGAGGCCGGGCGCGGCTGCCGTGGCGTTGGCGTTGGCGTTGGCGGCGAGAGGGTCGGTCATGGCAAGGCAACGAAACAGGGAGCAGACGATAATTCGCGGCAAGGCGCGATACCGGCCGCCACCCGAGCCGGACTCACGGCGTGCCCGCGCCAAGCGGTGCCAGCGCCCCCAGTGCGGCCGTGCGCGCCTGCAAGCAGACCTGCTCCTTCCATTCGTCGGTGTCGACGTAGAAGGCCGCGCGCGTTTCGTTGCGGATCGCTGCCCGCTGCGCCTCGGGCGCGTCCGGGTGATTGTGCAGCCAGTGGTCGGCGCGCAGCGCGAGAAGCACCGCGGGCAGCGGCACCGTTCCGTATTCCAGCGCAATGCCCGCGTACTCTGCGTCCGGACATTCATCGTACGCGGCATTGCACATGAGCCCCGTCAGCAACGCCGACGAGGACGAGTCGTCGTAGATCGAAGTGACCTCCGGGCCCCACCACGCGCGTGCCCGGGCGAGGTCGGGCGCATGGTCGCGTCCGGCGAAGATCTTCTCGCCGTGACCCAGCGGACCGAGACCGGTATGGAAGTCGATCCAGCCGACGCGACTCCGGCCCGCGGCATGCCGGCGCAGGACGTCGCGAACCGTCACGTTGCTCCATGCGGGTCGCGCTCCGCCGTAGAAAAGGCCCTCCGGGAACGTGTACTGGCCGCCCGTCACCGCCGTCTGAAACGCGCGCGCGCCATGCGCGGCGATGTAGTCGGCGATCCCGGTCTCGTGCTCCGGCGTCGGCGGCCATGTCGGCGGAATCAGCAGCGCGTGGACGTCCGCGTACGCCGCATTGGCCGGCGCCGGCACGTCGAAGTCGCGGAAATTCCGGTTGAGGTCGACGTTGTCCTCGTTGACGCGGCGCCCGTACGAGAAGCCGTGGGGATTGACTGCGTGCACGAAAAGGACCGCGACGCGCGCCGCGCGCGCCGCCCGAAGAAAATCGTCGTCGCGCAGGAGGGCGACCTGCGCGCCCGAGCCGCAATGACCCTCGACGCCATGGGTCGCCGAGGTCAGCACCAGCACGCTTTCGGCGCCCGGCGATGCCATTATCGCAACGTCCATCGCCAGCGCCTCGCCGTCGGCGCCGACATGGTCCAGAAGCACGTGCGTTTCCAGCACCAGATCGCGCGCCCGGGCCGCGGCGAGGAACCTCGCGCGGGCCTCCGCGTAGCTACGCGCGAAATGAGGAACGCAATTCACGGATCGAGGGGGCGGCGAGCCGACACGTCGCGGTCACTTCGCCAGCGGCATCGCGGATTCGGCAAGCGCGGCGAGATACCCCGCGCCGAGCGGGATCACCGCGTCGTTGAAATCGTAGGTGCTGTTGTGCAGGAAACAGCCGCCTTCCGCGCCGCCCTGCCCCAGCCGCGCCATGGCGCCGGGTTTGGCCTGCAGCATGAACGAGAAATCCTCCGAGCCCATCGACGGATCGAGGTTGCGGACCACGTTTTCGCGGCCGACCAGCGCTTCGGCGACCGTCACCGCCAGCTCGGCCTCGCGAACGTGGTTGACGGTGGCCGGGTAGACGCGCTCGTACTTGAGCGTGGCCTTCGCACCGAACGCGGCGGCAATCGCGGGAACCAGCTCGGAGAGCCGCCGCTCGATCATGTCCTGCGTCGCCGGCCGGAACGTGCGCACGGTCCCGACGAGCTTCGCGTGCGACGGAATCACGCTCATCGCGCCGGGGTTCCCCGCCTGCATCGCGCACAGGCTGACGACCGCCGTATCGATCGGGCTCACGTTGCGCGACACGATCGACTGCACCGCAGTGATCATGTGGCCGGCGACGAGCACCGGGTCGATCGCCGCGTGCGGATGCGCGCCGTGACCGCCTCGCCCGTCGATGGTGATCTCGATCCGGTCCGCCGCGGCCATCGCCGGACCCGGCGTGATGCCGATCTTGCCCGGCGGCAATCCGGGCCAGTTGTGGAGCGCGTAAACCTGTTCGGCGGGAAAGCGCTCGAAAAGACCATCGTCGATCATGGCCTTGGCGCCGGCGTAGCCCTCCTCGCCCGGCTGGAAGATGAGGTACGCGGTGCCGTCGAAACGGCGCGTCTCGTGCAGGTAGCGCGCCGCCGCCAGCAGCATCGTCGTGTGCCCGTCGTGGCCGCAGCCGTGCATCCGGCCGTCGTAGCGCGACTTGTGCGCGAACCCGTTCTCCTCCTGCATCGGCAGCGCGTCCATGTCGGCGCGCAGACCCACGGCGCGGCCGCTCGTGTCCGCAACGCCGCGGATCACGGCGACGACGCCGGTCTTGCCGATGCCCGTGTGGTGCTCGATTCCGAGCGCGGCGAGCCGCTCGCAGACGATCTTCGCGGTCCGGTGCTCCTCGAAACCCAATTCGGGGTGCATGTGCAGGTCGCGGCGCAGCGCGGTGAATTCGGCGTGCCAGCCGGCGATGTGCAGGACGGGATTTTCCATGCGCGCTTTCAATGGGCGGCGCCCCGCTCGACGCGCAGCCGCGGGTCCACCGCATAGTAGAGCAGGTCGACGATCAGGTTGAGCAGCACGAACACCAGCGCGATGAAGCACAGGTACGCGGCCATCACCGGAATGTCGGCGAAGTTGACGGCCTGGATGAACAGGAGCCCCATACCCGGCCATTGGAACACGGTTTCGGTGATGATCGCGAACGCGATGATCGCGCCCAGCTGCAAGCCCGTGATCGTGATCACCGGGACCAGCGTGTTCTTGAGGGCGTGCCCGAAATGGATCGCGCGGTCGGTCAGTCCCCGCGCGCGCGCGAACTTGATGTAGTCGGTGCGCAGCACTTCGAGCATCTCCGAGCGCACCAGCCGCATGATCAGCGTCATCTGAAAGAGCGACAGCGTGATCGACGGCAGGATTAGCGCCTTCAGGCCGCTCTTGGTCAGGAGACCGGTCGTCCACCATCCGAGCGCGACGGTTTCACCGCGTCCGAACGACGGCAGCCAGCCGAGGATCACCGCGAAGAGCAGGATCAGCAGAATCCCGATCAGGAACGTCGGCAGGCTGACGCCGACGAGCGACGCGGCTAGCAGGACGTGGGCGAGCCACGTGTCGCGCTTCAACGCCGTGTAGACACCGAGAGGGATGCCGACGACGAGCGCGAGGAGCGCCGCCACCATCGACAATTCGAGCGTCGCCGGCAGTCGCTCCTTCAGCAGCACCGCGACCGACCGTCCCTGCCGCAGCGACCGCCCGAATTCCCCCTGCATCGCATTGCCGACGAAGCGGCCGAATTGCACATACGAAGGCCGGTCGAGTCCGAGCTCCGAACGCAGGATGGCCCGCTCCGCGAGCGTCGCGTCCGGCCCGACCATGAAGCTGACCGGGTCGCCGGTGAAATTGAACAACCCGAACGCGATGAAGGCGACCACCGCCATGACGGCGACCGATTGGAGAACGCGGCGAAGGACGAAGGCGAGCAAGCGAGCGGGAAAGCAGGTTCAGAGACGACCTTTGGGAGAGCGTCTGTTCGCCACGTAGGGCGCAAAAAGTCGTCTCTGACCCTGCTTTCTCTCTTTTCCATGCGCCGGCCGATCATGCCCAAACGCCTGTGGAGCGTCAATGCTGCGCCCCCTCGGCGACTTTGCGAAGTGTGGTTCAATACCGCTTTCGCTGTTCGCCCGCACGCCCAGGGTGAGCCCAACAGCCGGCGTTTGATGCCAGCCGCCGGCGCGGGGCCGCCAACTCCACGATGCTGCGATTTCTCCTGAGCCGTGTCAGCCTCGTCATTCCGACGTTTCTCGGAATGACGCTGCTGGCATTCTCCCTCATCCGGATCGTGCCCGGCGATCCGATCGAGACCATGGCCGGCGAGCGCGGTATCGACGCCGCGCGGCATGCGGCATTGCTGAAGGAGTATGGCCTGGATCGGCCGGTGCTGGTCCAGTACGGCATCTACATCGGCCGCGTCCTGCACGGCGACCTCGGCAAATCGATGATCACCCAGGAACCGGTGGTGCGCGAGTTTCTCGCGCTCTTTCCGGCGACCATCGAGCTCGCGGTCTGCGCGATCCTGTTCGCGCTCATCGTCGGCATACCGGCCGGGATGCTGGCGGCCGTGCGCCGCAACTCGGTATTCGACCATGGCGTCATGGGCGCCTCGCTCACCGGCTATTCGATGCCCATCTTCTGGTGGGGATTGCTGCTGATCCTGCTGTTCTCGGTACAGCTCGACTTGACGCCGGTGTCGGGTCGCATCGCGGTCAAGTACTACCTCGAACCGGTGACCGGTTTCCTGACGATCGACTCGCTCATCTCCGGCGAGAAGGGCGCGTTCAAGTCCGCCGTTTCCCACCTGATCCTTCCCACCATCGTGCTCGGCACCAATCCGCTGGCCATCATCGCGCGCATGACCCGGTCGGCGATGCTGGAGGTGCTGGGCGAGGACTATATCCGCACCGCGCGCGCGAAGGGGCTGTCGAACCTGCGCGTCGTCGCGTTGCATGCGTTTCGCAATGCGCTGATTCCGGTCATCACCGTGATCGGCCTGCAGGTCGGCGTGCTGTTCACCGGCGCGATCCTGACCGAGACCATCTTTTCGTGGCCCGGCGTCGGCAAGTGGCTGATCGAGGCGATCAACCGCCGCGACTACCCGGTCCTGCAGGGCGGCCTCCTGATGCTCGGCGTCGTGGTGATGCTGGTCAATTTGCTGGTCGACCTCGCCTACGGCATCATCAACCCGCGAATCCGGCGCGCGACATGAGCCCTCCGACTTTCGTGGGTCCGGCTGTCGTGGGTCCGGCTCTCGTGGGTCCGGCTTCAGCCGGACTCCTTGTGGCGACCGGTTGCACGCCGCCTGAAGGCGGCCCCACGGAGGCCACGGTCGCAGGTCCGGCTCTCGTGGGTCCGGCTTCAGCCGGACTCCTTCAGGCGACTGGTTGTAAGCCGCCTGAAGGCGGCCCCACGTTCGCATGGGCCCCATGATCGCCGAGTCGCTCGCATCCGCGAACTCCGCCGTCGCGCCGCCCGGGCCACTGCGCGAGTTCTGGGGCTACTTCAGCGCCAACCGCGGTGCGGTGGCGGGGCTCGTCGTCGTCATCTCGGTGCTGCTGCTGGCTGCGTTCGCCAACGTGCTCGCGCCCTATTCGCCGACCCTGACGAACAACGCGGCATTCCTGCAACCACCGGCATGGCAGACGGGCGGCACCTGGGCGTTTCCGCTCGGCACCGACGCCATCGGGCGCGACATTCTCTCGCGGCTCATATACGGCGCGCGCCTGTCGCTGCTGAT
>JANMBN010000321.1:0-1924 GCA_031360485.1 Betaproteobacteria bacterium
GACAGAATCTGCGACAGCGGATTCATGTCCATGCCGACGTTGATCGTCACGTAATGGACGCCCGCCGCCCGGTACCGGTCCAGCGGGCCGAACTCCGCCCGCGGCGAGAGCGGCAGGCAGGCGTGGGCTTCCCAACGGATCACTTGGGCGGCGCCTGTTTTTCCATCATGGCCCGGATACTAGCAAGCCAATCGGTCAGCCGGCACCTGTCGGACAAAATCCTACACCCCGGGCTTGCCCGGGACTACACGGCAATCGGATTTCTTCCTCTGGCGCCCGCGGGTTGCGGCGAATAAGGTTCGAGTGCAGACCCCAAACCGAGGAGGGCAACCATGCACCGTGCCACCGTGGTCCCATTTGGCGAAAAGGAACTTGCGGCGTTGAACGAGAGAGCCGAGGCCTTGTCCCTGCGCGAAAATGCCTGGGAGGATGCGGTCGACTTCGGCGATCCGGAGTCCGCGATCTGGTGTCAACCGGAATGGCGAATGTCAGCTCCGTTGCACGCCGACTGAAGCGGCCGCGCCCGGCGCCGTCAACCGGCGCGCGTCCGCCATCGTTAAGGGTTAGGCCGGCGGAACGCCGCCGGGGCGGCAGGTGAAATCACTCGTGGAGGAATGTCATGTCCATGCGAAGAATGCTCCTTTTAGCGACGTTCGCGCTGAGCACGGCGAGCGTTCCGGCGGCGAGCCAGGCCAAGGAGTACATCGTGAGGATTGCTCCGCCGGCCGCGCGCGTGGAAGTCGTGCCCGCGGAACGCAAAGGATACGTGTGGGCGCCCGGTTATTGGGGCTGGCGAAACGGCCGCCACGCCTGGGTCGCCGGGCACTGGGTACGCGCACGCGTCGGTTATCGCTGGGTGCCGCATCGCTGGGAAGAACGCGAGGGCCGCTGGCATTTGCGCAACGGGTACTGGCAACGCTAGGTCCCTGCCTCGACGTTCGAACGATACGGGTCAGGGCGCGGTATACGCGGTCTTGACCACCGTGTAGAACTCGGCGGCGTAGCGCCCCTGCTCGCGCGGGCCGTAGCTCGAACCCTTGCGGCCGCCGAAGGGCACGTGGTAGTCGACGCCCGCCGTCGGCAGATTGACCATCACCATGCCCGCCTCGGCATGGCGCTTGAAGTGCGACGCGTGCTTGAGCGAGGTCGTCACGATGCCCGAACACAGCCCGAACGGCGTGTCGTTGGCCATCGCCAGCGCCTCGTCGTAGTTCTTCGCGCGGATGACCGCCGCCACGGGCCCGAAAATCTCCTCGCGCGCGATCCGCATGGCGTTCGTCGCCCCGGTGAACAGCGTCGGCGCGAGGTAGAAGCCTTCCTTCGCGCGCCGCAACCGATCGCCCCCGAACGCGACCGTCGCACCTTCGCTCCGGCCGACGTCGACATACTTGAGGTCGGTGTCCAATTGGCTCTGATCGACAACCGGCCCGATGTCCGTGCCCGGCGCGAGCGCGTCGTCGATCTTGAGCGCGGCGAGCTTCTCCTTCACCGCCGCGACGAAGCGGTCGTGGATGCCCTCGGTCACGATCAGCCGCGATGAAGCCGTGCAACGCTGCCCGGTCGAAAAGTAGGCGCCCTGGACCGCGCAGTTGACGGCGATGGCGAGGTCGGCATCGTCGAGGACCACCAGCGGATTCTTGCCGCCCATCTCGAGCTGCACCTTCGCCATGCGCGCGACCGCTTTCGCCGCGATCGCACGCCCCGTCTCGACCGAGCCCGTGAAGCTGATGCCGAACACGTCCGGATGCGTGACGAGCACCTCGCCGACGACGGAGCCGCGTCCCATCACCAGGTTGAGGACGCCGGCCGGCAGCCCCGCCTTCGCCAGAATCTCGGCGAGCGCCCACGCGCAACCCGGCACGAGATCGGCGGGCTTCATGACGACGGTGTTGCCGTAGGCCAGCGCCGGCGCGAGCTTCCACGC
>JANMBN010000354.1:0-13470 GCA_031360485.1 Betaproteobacteria bacterium
GACACCGATGCCGCTGCACGACGACGTGAGATAGGTGGCGCCAGCCTCGCGCCCCAGATCCACTGCCCGAACTGCAACACGATGAATCCGGCAGGCCGGAAGTTCCGGGCCGTCAGCACCCGGCGTGAAACCGGGCGCTGACAGTCCGGGGCGGCGTGACGTTCAGCGAACGGGTGGCGCGTACATGAAGCCGCCCTTGCTCCACAGATTATTGGCGCCCCGCGGCAGCTTCAACGCAGACGTCGGGCCGACATTGCGCTCGAATATCTCGCCGTAGTTGCCAACCGCCTTGATCGCGCGGTAGGCCCAATCCTTGTCGAGCCCGAGCAGCTTGCCGGTGTCCTCCGACGTGCCGAGGATGCGCTGCACCACCGGGTCGGTGCTCGTCTTCATCTGGTCGACGTTGGCCTGCGTGATGCCGTACTCCTCGGCTTCGATCAGCGCGAAGACGACCCACTTGACGATGGCGAAGAACTCGTCGTCGCCACGCCGGACCGACGGGCCCAGCGGCTCCTTCGAAATGAGTTCGGGCAGGATCACATGATCCTCGGGATTGTTCGCTTCCTTGTTGCGCACCGACGCGAGGCCCGAAGCGTCGGTCGTGTACGCCTGGCAGCGGCCGGCGAAGTACGCCTTGTTGGTCGCTTCCTGCGTCTCGAACACCACGGGCTTCATGTTGAGGCCGGCCGACTTCGAGTAATCGGTCAGGTTCTTCTCGGTCGTGGTGCCCGATTGAACGCACACGGTCGCACCCTTCAACTGTTTGGCGCTGGTGATCTTCGATTTCTTGGTCACCATGAAGCCCTGACCGTCGTAGTAGGTGGTGCCGGTGAAATGCAATCCGAGCGAAGCGTCGCGGGTCAGCGTCCACGTGGTGTTGCGCGACAGGATATCGATCTCGCCCGATTGCAGCGCGGTAAACCGCTGCGAGGCGTTGAGCGGCACCCATTTGATCTTTTTGGTGTCGCTCAGTATCGTCGCCGCGATCGCCTTGCAGACGTCGACGTCGAGACCCGCCCAATTGCCCTGACTGTCGGCCGCCGAGAACCCGGGCAAACTCGGATTGACGCCGCAGACGAGCTGGTCCTTCTGCTTGATCGTGTCGAGGGTCTTTCCGGCTTGAGCGGTTCCCGCGATTGCAGTCAACAGTGCCGCGGCGACTGTCAGTTTCTTGAACATGTTTTCCTCTCCGTGATAGGCCAAAGGGCAGTTGCAGGCTCCCTGCGAGACGAGTTTAAGCCCGCGGCCGAAAATTGGCGAGGGGCCCGCACCTAGGCCGACACGCGGGCGCCGCGGGCGGCTACTCCCAGAGCCGAAGCGAGCCGCGAGAGTCCGGCGACCGTCGTTTCCGGGTCGTGGACCAGGGCAATGCGGACGTACGCGTCGCCGTCGTCGGTTCCATCGGCGGCCGGCTGGGTGAGATAAGCGCCGGGCAGGACCTTCAGTGCGAAGTCGCGCCAGAGACGCTGCGTCAGCGCCAGCCCGTCGCCGGTGCGAATCCACAGGAAGAAACCGCACGGCGGTCGGTAGTAGCCGGCGTAGCCGCCGAGCAGCCGATCGGCGGTGTCCTTTCTCCGTGCGAGCCGGGCGCGCATCGCGTCGACGTGCGTATCCTCCGACCACAGCGCCGTCGCGGCGGCGAGCAACGGCAGCGGTGTGCAGCCCGTGCCGTTCAACCGCACCCGATTGAGTGCGGCGATCACGGCGGACGGCCCGACGGCGAATCCCGAGCGCATCCCGGCGGCGCTCGAGCGCTTGGACAGCGAGTGCAGCACCAGGACGTTGTCGAGCCAGCGCTCCGAGGAATCGATCGCGGCGAGGACGTCCAGCGCGCCACCGGGCGGTTCGGCGTCGTAGAGCTCCGCGTAGCATTCGTCGAAGACGACCAGAAAGTTGTGCCGGCGTGCCGCCCCGACCGACCGCCGGATTACTTCGGGCGCGACCACGCGCCCGTCGGGATTGGACGGCGAGCAAAGGTAGAGGATCGATGTGCGCGCGAGCGTGGCCTCGTCGAGATCGGTGAGGTCGAGCGCGAAGTCCGGGAACCCGCTGTGGCGCAGGTAACGGGGCTCGGCGCCCGCCATGATCGCCGCGGCGCGATAGGTCTGGTAGAACGGGTTCTGCATCAGCGCCAGAGGCGACGGGCGCGACGGGCTGGTGGCGATCGAGGCGGCGAGATACAGGCCCTCGCGCGTGCTCGTGACGGGCGACACCTGGGTATCGGGATCGATCCGGCCCTGCGTACCGGAATAGCGGCGCTCCAGGTAGCCGAGTGCGGCGCGCCGGAACTCAGGGGTGCCGAATACGGGGGGATAGCGGTTCCACTCGCCGGCGTGTGCGGCGACCGCCTCCGCCAAAAACGCGGGCGGCGTGTCCTGCGGCTCGCCGACCGACATGACGATCGGCGCCAGTTGCGGGTTGGGAGCGATGTTCGCGAGCAGCGCATCCAGCCGGCGGAACGGCGAATCGAACTGGGCGACGCGTTCGTTGAGCAGCGGAATCATCGTGCCCTTCCGTTCGCGCGCGGCAGCCCCGGGATGAAGGCGTTGGTGCGCGCGATGTAGTCCCGATAGGCGGGCCTGCGCTCGGCGATGTCCGATTCGAGGAGCGCCACACCCGAAACCTTGAGCAGGAGGACGGTCATCAGCAGCGGCGCAAACACGGTCCACGCGCCGCCGGCGGCAACCGCGATCAGCCAGTAGCCCCACCAGAGACAGGCTTCGCCGAAGTAGTTCGGATGCCGCGTGTAACGCCAGAGGCCGCGATCCATCACTTTGCCGCCGTTCGCGGGATCGGCCTTGAAACGCGCGAGCTGCGCATCGCCGACGGTCTCGAACAGGAAGCCCAACGCCCACACGGCGACTCCCGCGGCATCGAGCCCGCCGAGCGGCGAGCGTCCCGAAACGGCCACCGCCAGCGGCGCGACGATAATCCAGACGAGAAGTGCCTGCAACCCGAACACGAGAAAGAGACTCTTCCAGACGAAGCCCGGATCGTTTCGCCGCCGCATGGCCTGGTAACGGTGATCCTCGGGCTTTCCATGGTTGCGCCACGTGATGTAGACCGACAGCCGGCCCGCCCACACCGCGACCAGGACAAGCGCGAGCAGGCCGCGCGAACCGACGGGCGTCGACGCCGTCGACGCGTAGACGACGAGCGCGAGCAGAAAGAAGAGCGGCCATGCGCTGTCGACGATCGAAACGTCGCGCTTGGCGACGCTCGAAAGCCAGAGCGCGAATCCGCCGGCAACGAGCGCGCCGAGGGCGACGAGGGCCGCGGCAATCTCAAGCATGGCGCGGCGCGGGTTCCGCAACCGGACTCGCCACAGGCGCGTATCCGTCGAAGCGCCGCGAAAGCCAGACGAGCGACGGCGTCACCACCGCCCAGCCGAGCGCCAATGCCGCGGTGGCCGCGACCGGCGCGACGACGACCATGGCGCCCAGGCGGGCGCCGCCCCAATACGCGAGCGGGCCGCCGAGGGCGCCGAGAACGACCGCAGCGAGCGGCCATCGCCGTAGCCAGCGCAGGCTCACGTTGAGCGTGGTGGCGAAGAGCATCCAGAGCGCGAGGATCCAGTGCGGCGCCGTGCGCGGGACGAGCGTCCCGGACTGGAAAATCACCCAGCCGGCCGCGACCAGCGCGCTGTCGAATACCGCACCCACGCCGGCGGAAATGAGGATCAGGACCAGTTCGTCGCGAGGACGGACGGCGCGCGCGACGTGCCACGCGACAATCGCCAAGGCGATGCTCGTGCCGAACCAGGGGCGATCGTGCGCGCCGCCAAGCACGCAGGCGAACCAGCCGATCTGGAAAAGGACGAAGTTGGCGAGCATCGACGTAGTGTCGCATGTAGGTACCCCTGTCCGCCGAGACCGGCTCTCGAGCGGCATCGCGGGCCCGGCCGATAGTGTAAATTGTCGCGGTGTTCCTGCGCCGTCCGGCGACACTCATGCGAACGAACCATCACGTCGGCAGGGTATCGGTTGCCGTAGTGGCCGCCTTCTGTGCGACGCTGGCTGCGGCCGCGCCGTCGCTCAACGTCGGCTCGAAGCGCTTTACCGAATCCTACATCCTCGGCGAAATCCTCAAGCAGACCGCGGAGGCCGCCGGCGAGTCCGCCGCAGCGCATCAGCAGGGACTCGGCAACACCGCGATCGTGTTGAATGCGCTGACGGCCGGCAGCATCGACGTCTACCCTGAGTACACGGGCACCATTGCCCGCGAGATTCTCAAGCTCGATGCGGTGCCCTCGCTCGCCGACCTCAATGCCCGGCTCGCGCCGATGGGACTCGCTGTCGGCGTTCCGCTGGGCTTCAACAACACCTATGCGCTGGCGTTGCGGGCGGACGACGCGCGCGCGAAAGGCCTCGCGCGGCTGTCCGATCTCAAGGCGCACCCGGAACTCAAGCTCGGCCTGTCGCAGGAGTTTCTGGGCCGCGCCGACGGGTGGCCCGGATTGAAGCGAATTTACGAACTCCCTTTCGAAACGCCGCGCGGACTCGACCACGGGCTCGCCTACGAGGCCATCGCCGGGCGACAGGTCGATGCGATCGACATCTACTCGACCGATGCCAAGCTCGACAAATACGGGTTGGCCGTGCTCGACGACGACCGCCGTTACTTTCCGCGCTACGACGCCGTGCTGCTGTACCGCGCGGACCTGCCGCAGCGCTTTCCGAGGACCTGGGCAGCGCTCGGGAAACTCGAAGGAACGATCGATGACGCTTCGATGCGCCGCATGAACGCGGCGGTCGAATTGGACGGCAAGGACTTCGCAACCGTTGCCGCAAGCTTCCTGGCGGGGCATCCGGAGGCCAAGACGGCTGCGGCATCGCCGCGGGCCAAAGCCGGCGCGGTCGCCGATCTTTGGCAAAAGCTGTTCGGTCCCGACTTCGCGCGTCTGACGCTCGAACAGCTGGGGCTCGTGTTCCTGTCGCTCGCGGCAAGCATCGTCGTCGGCATTCCGCTCGGGATTCTCGCCGCCAAGCGCCCCGCGACCGAGGGGGTGATCCTCGGTGCGACCGGCGTCGTGCAAACTATTCCCGCGCTTGCTCTGCTCGCGGTCCTGATTCCGCTGACCGGGCGCATCGGCGCCGTGCCTGCGTTCATCGCGCTCGCCTTGTACGCGCTCTTGCCCATCGTGCGCAACACGCACAGCGCGCTGACGCAGATATCGCGGGGAATGACGCAGGCCGCCCAATCGCTGGGGTTGCGGGCCGGAACGATCCTGCACAAGATCGAATTGCCGCTGGCCGCGCCGACGATCCTGGCCGGGATCAAGACGTCCGCGGTGATCAACGTGGGCACCGCCACAATCGCCGCATTCATCGGCGCCGGCGGCTATGGCGAGCGCATCGTCACCGGCCTTGCGCTCAACGACCACGCCCTGCTCCTCGCGGGTGCGATTCCCACCGCGGCGCTCGCGCTGCTGATCGAAGGCGGCTTCCGCGTGGGCGAGCGATGGCTGATCCCCGAGGGGCTGCGCCTCGTGCCGCACCAATGAAACGGCCCTGCGATATGGTAGCGTCGGGTTTCGTCTCCGCTGACGAGCCCTGCCGCCGACAACCGAAAGCACGACAATGAAGATTGGAATGATCACCGACAGCCTGCCGGACGCGGATTTCGACACCATGCTCGGTGTCGCCGCCCGCCTCGAGATGGACATGCTCGAATTCGGCTGCGGCAACTGGTCGGCCGCGCCGCATCTCAAGCTCGACCCTCTTCTGGAGAGCGCCCCCGCGCGGCGCGACTTCAAGGCCCGCCTTGCCGATCACGGCATCGAGATCAGCGCGCTCAATTGCTCGGGAAACCCCCTGCATCCGGGCGAAGCGGGCCGCCGCCATGCCGAGGTCACGCGCAAGACGATCCGGCTCGCCGGGCTTCTCGACGTCGACCGCGTCGTGATGATGTCCGGTTGCCCCGGCGCCCCCGGCGACAGCCATGCTAACTGGATCACCACCGAATGGCCGCCCGAGGTCCGCGACATCCTGCGCTGGCAATGGGACGACGTGCTGATTCCCTACTGGCGCGACCTGGTCGGCTACACCAAAGATCAGGGCGTGAGCCGGCTCTGCCTCGAGCTGCACGGATACCAGAACGTGTACAACGTCGCCACGCTGCGCCGCTTGCGCGACGTGGTGGGCGAAACGGTTGGCGCCAACCTCGACCCCAGTCACCTGATGTGGATGGGCGCCGATCCGCTCGCGGCGGCCCGCGCGCTGGGAAGCGCCGTCTACTACGTCCACGCCAAGGACACGCGCATCGATCCCCTGATCGCGGGGATCAACGGCGTGATCGACACGACCCCGGGCAGCGATTTCGAAGCGCGCGCGTGGACCTACATCACGCTCGGGCTCGGCCATGGCGAGCCGTGGTGGCGCGAGTTCGTTGCCGCGCTCGCCGCAGCCGGGTATGACGGCGTGCTCTCGATCGAGCACGAGGATCCGGCGATGAGCGCGGTGGAAGGCGTCGAGCGATCGGTCGCGCTGCTGCGCCGCGTGATCGGCGTCAGGGAAAGGCGTGCGCCGGCCGCGGCAGCCTGAGGCGTCGCCGATGCCCGAAGCGTCAAAGCAGCGCCGCGTTGTCGTCTTCGACCTGGGCGGTGTCCTGCTCAATTGGGATCCTCGCCATCTCTATCGCAAGCTCTTCAACGGCAACGACGCGGCGATGGAGGATTTTCTGGCGAACGTCTGCACGGTCGAGTGGAACGAGCGCCAGGACGCCGGCCGGAGTTTTGCCGACGCGATGGCCGAGCTCCTCCCGCGGCACGCCGACAAGGTCGAACTCATCGAAGCGTTCGGCCGCCGTTTCGGCGAGATGATTCCCGGTGCGATCGAAGGCACGGTCGACATCCTGGCCGATTTGAAGCGCGCCGGCGTGCCGCGGTACGCGCTGACCAACTGGTCGGCCGAGACATTCCCCCCGCAGCGCGAGCGCTTCGCGTTCCTGTCGTGGTTCGACGGGATCGTGGTGTCCGGCGACGAAGGCGTGATCAAGCCCGACCCCCGCATCTACAACATTCTTCTCGATCGCTACCAAATCGCGCCGCACCAGGCCGTGTTCATCGACGACAATCCGGGAAACGCCCAAGCGGCCGCGTCGCTGGGAATCCACGGCATCCATTTCCGGTCGCCCGAACTCCTCCGCCGCGAGCTCGAAGCGCTCGACCTTCTCTGAGGATCCGATGGCCGTTACGCTCGGCATCAACCCGATCACCTGGACCAACGACGACATGCCGGAGCTGGGCGGGGACATTCCGCTCGAGACCTGCCTGTCCGAGGCGCGTGCCGCCGGCTACGCGGGCATCGAGCTCGGCGGAAAATTTCCGCGCGAAGTCGCGGTGTTGCGGCCGATCCTGGCGCGGCATCAATTGAAGCTCGTCTCGGGCTGGTACAGCGCGCAGCTCTGTCGCCGCTCGGTCGCGGACGAGATCGCCGCCATCGCGGATCACCTCGATCTGCTGGCCGGGATGGGATGTCCGGTCATGGTGTTCGCCGAGGGCCACGGCAGCACCGACGGCAACCCGTCCGAACCCCTCTCCCGCCGGCCGGTGCTGGCCGACGCGGCCTGGCCGGAATTCTGCGCGAAGCTGAACGAGCTCGCGTCCCACCTGCGGCGCCGTGGCGTGCGCCTCGCGTTCCACCACCACATGGGCACGGTGGTTGAGACCGAAGCCGAGATCGACCGCCTGATGGCAAACACCGGCGACGACGTGGGCTTGTTGCTCGATACCGGCCATCTGGTCTTTGCCGGCGGCGATCCGGCCGCGGTGGCCCGGCGCCACGGCGCGCGCATCGTCCACGTGCATTGCAAGGACGTTCGGGCGCCGGTTTTGGCCGAGGTCCTGCGGGACGACCGGAGTTTCCTGAGAGCCGTTCTCGACGGCGTCTTCACCGTTCCCGGCGACGGCTCGATCCCCTTCGCCGCCGTGCTGCGGGAACTGCGCGAAGCGGGCTACGCGGGTTGGCTCGTGGTCGAGGCCGAGCAGGATCCCGCCAAGGCGCATCCCCTCACCTACGCCCGGCTGGGCTTCGAAAACCTGAGACGTGCCGCCGGCGAGGCCGGTCTCGCGGTCGCGTCGCGATGACGAATTCGATCGAAAGACTCGCACGGAGAATCGGATGATCGAATTCTGCCTGGTCGGCGGCGGCTTCATCGGACCGCTGCACGCCGCGAACATCGCGGCGCATCCGGCGGCGAGGCTGTCGTGGGTCGTCGATCTCGACGTCGCGGTGGCCGAAAGGCTTGCGGCGAAGCACGGCGCCCGGGCGACCGCGAGCCTCGACGCGGCGCTCGCCGATCCGGCCGTCGGGGCCGTGATGATCTGCACGCCTCCGCGCACGCACGCGGCGCTCATCGAGCGCGCGGCGCGCGCCGGCAAGGCCGTTTTCTGTGAAAAGCCGGTCGACCTCGACATGAACCGGGTCGACGCGTGTGCGAAGGTTCTGCAGAAAACCGGCACGCCGTTCTTCGTCGCCTTCAACCGGCGTTTCGATCCCAGCCATCGCGCGCTGTTCGACGCCATCCGCGCCGGCGAAATCGGCCGGCCGGAAATGCTGATCCTAAGCAGCCGCGACCCCGAGATCTCGCCGCCCGACTACGTGGCGGCAATGCCTTACGGGATCTTCTACGACACGATGATTCACGACTTCGACATGGTGCGCTGGCTTACGGCCGACGAGCCGGTGGAGGTCGTCGCGCGCACGGCGTGCATGCTCGACGCGAAGGAAAATCCCCACCGCGATCCCGACACCGCGATGGTGATGCTGCGCATGGCCGGTGGCGCGCTGGTCCACGTCAATTCGAGCTTTCGCGCCGTGTACGGCTACGACCAGAGAATCGAGGCGTTCGGCGAGAAAGGCATGCTGATCTCGCGCAACCGCCAGCCGACGACACTCGAGCGCTACGGCGCCGACGGCATCCGCCAGGACCCGCTGCTGCGTTTTTTCATCGAGCGCTATGCCGAGTCCTACCTGCGCGAGCTCGATGACTTCGTCCGCGCGATCGACGAAAAGCGCGTGCCGAGCATCGGTCTCGACGACGGGCGGCGCGCCCTCCGGATTGCCGAGGCTGCGGTCGAGTCGGCGAAGTCCGGGGCGCCCGTTGCACTCCAGCGCTAGACCTTCTGCCCGAGGTTCACCGAAAACACCTCGACTGGCGCCGCCTTGCCCCGGATCGCGACGGGGCCGAGCAATTCCACGGTCACGCGCTCGTGCAACGCCGCGCGCGTCGCACCGTCGATCAGTATGGTGCGTTCGGCAACCTTGGTGTGCGCTTCGAGCCGCGACGCGAGATTGACGGTGTCGCCGATGCACGTGTAGGTCGCCCGCTCGTTGGTGCCCGCGTATCCGGCCACCATTTCGCCCGACGCGATGCCGACGCCGATCTTGATCTGCGGCTTGTTGGCGGCGACCCGCTCCAGGTTGAAAAGGTCCATCGTCTCGATCATCTCCAGCGCGGTGCGCACGGCGTTCGCGCAGGGGTCCGGGAGCGGCAGCGGCGCGCCGAAAATGGCCATCAGCCCGTCGCCGGCCATCAGCGTGACGACGCCACCATGGCTGCCGATCGCGTCGAACATCAGCGTGTAGTACGTGTTGAGCAATTCGATCGTCTCCTCCGGCGGCTGCGTTTCCACCAGCGCCGTGAAACCACGAATGTCGGAGAACATCACCGCGCCGTGCACGCGCTTCCCGCCCAGCGAGAAACCGGATTGCTGCAGATCCTGCGCCACCTCCCGGGTGGCGAAGCGGCGCATCCATTCCTTCTGCTGATCGCGCAGCCGCTTCTTTTCGAGACTCGCCCCGATGCGCGCCTTCAAGAGCACCGGGTTGACCGGCTTGCTGAGGTAATCCTCGGCGCCGAGCTCGATGCAGCGCACGACGCTTTCGATGCCCTCCAGCGACGAGGTGACGATGACGGGCAGCTCGCGCAACTGTAGGTCGTTGACCATCTCTCCGAGCACCTGGAAGCCGTCCATCTCCGGCATTTCCATGTCGAGCAGCACCAGGTCGAAGCTTTCGCGCCGAAGCATTTCCAGCGCGACGCGTCCGTTCTCGGCCGAAGCCACGCTATGGCCCTGCAATTCGAGGCTGCGCGTCAACAGCAGCCTGTTGACCTTGTTGTCGTCGACCACCAGCAGCCGGGCGGCCCCGTGCGCGGTCTCACGCACCGCGCAGGTCCGTCAGCGCCGCCGCCACGCGTGCATATTCCTGCGCCAGCGACTCCAGCGGCTTACCGTTGGCTTCCGCGACCGGCGCTATCCCGGTCAGCTCCAGTTCCCTGGCCATCGCGCCCAGCGCATGCGCGCCGAAGGTGTTGCTGTTGGATTTCAACGAATGGGCCGTACGTCTGAATACATCGGCGTCGCGCGCCGCGAACGCACTGCGCAGCCCGTCCAGCATCAGCGGCGCTTCGGCCAGGAAAGTATCGACCAGCTCCATGATGAAATCGGCGCCCGCCGTCTCCTTGAGCTCGTCGAATGTGGCGAGATCGATCGCTGGCTCGGTCATCTCATCGGTCATCGCGTGCCGGCACCAGGTTCAGTGCCTCGACGAGCCGCTCGACACGGATCGGCTTGGTGAGGTAGTCGTCCATGCCCGCGGCGAGGCACATCTCGCGGTCCCCCTGCATGGCGTTGGCCGTCATCGCGACGATGCGCGGCCGCGCCTGCGGCTCCCATCGCGCGCAGATCTGGCGCGCGGCTTCCAGCCCGTCCATCTCGGGCATTTGCACGTCCATCAGCACCACGTCGTAGGTCTGGCGCTGCACCGATTCGACGGCTTCCAGGCCGTTCGACGCGAGGTCGGCACGGTAGCCCATCTGCTGCAGGATGCGCAGCGCCAGCTTCTGGTTGACGACGTTGTCCTCGGCCAGCAGCACGCGCAGCGGATGCCGGGTCGCCATTTCCGGGTCCAGCCGGCCCTTGGCCGAAACGATGGCGGCCGACTTGGGAGCGGGCTCCAGTGCAAGCAAGCCCACCAGCGTGTCGTAGAGGTGCGACTGATGAATCGGCTTGCCGAGGTAAGCGTTGAATAGTTTGTCGTTGTCGCCCGCCTCGCGCCGGCCGAGCGAACTGAACAGCACCAGCGGCAAGGCGGCGCGAATTTGCCGAATCTGGCGCGCCAGTGTCAGGCCATCCATCTCCGGCATGTGCATGTCCAGGATCGCCAGGTCGAAGGCCTCGCCCTCTCCGAGCCAGCGCAACGCTTCGAGCGGCGACTCGGTGGCGCGCGAGGCCATCCCCCATTTGGCCGTCTGCAGGACGAGGACGCGCCGGTTGGTGGCGTTGTCGTCGACGACGAGCACGCGCTTGCCCTTCAACTCGGGCTGCACGCCCACGAACTCGCGCTGCCGCGCCGCCGGCATCTCCGCCGCCGGCACCCTGATGCTGAACAGGAACGTCGACCCCTTGCCCGGACCCTCGCTCTCCGCCCACATGCGCCCGCCCATCAACTCGGCGAGGCGCCGGCTGATCGCGAGGCCCAATCCCGTGCCGCCGTATTTGCGCGTCGTCGACGAATCCGCTTGCGAAAACGACTGGAACAGCCGGCTCATGCCTTCCGCCGAGAGCCCGATGCCGGAGTCGCGAACCGCGAATGTCAGTTCCACGCTGCCCCCCGCGATCGGCAACGAAGTCACGGTGATCACCACTTCGCCGTGCTCGGTGAACTTCACCGCGTTGGAGAGCAGGTTGAGGATGATCTGGCGCAGGCGTGTCACGTCGCCGACGATCGCCGCGGGGACATCGCCTTCGAATACATAGACGGTGTCGAGGTGCTTTTCGGTGGCGCGCGTGCTGACGAGGTCCAGCGCCGATTCGACGCACTCGCGCAGGTCGAAGGGCTGCGCCTCGATGTCCATCCGGCCGGCTTCGATCTTCGAGAAGTCCAGGATGTCGTTGATGATGGTGAGGAGCGCATCGCCCGATTCGCGGATCGTGGACACATAGTCGTGCTGCTCGGTGTTGAGCGGCGTGTCGAGCAGGAGCCCGCTCATGCCGATCACCGCGTTCATCGGTGTGCGGATCTCGTGGCTCATCGTCGCGAGGAACGAACTCTTGGCCTCGTTGGCCGCTTCGGCCGCCGCACGCGCTTCCCGGGCTTCCTGGAACAGCCGCGCATTCTGCAAGGCGACGCCGACGTTCGCCGCGATGGTTCCGAGCAGGCGCTCGTCGTCGGCGTCGTACGCGCCCTCCGTTTGCGTGCTCTGGACGCTGATCGCACCAAGGGACGTGCCACCCACCAATATCGGCACCCCGAGATAAGAGAGTGCTCGCCGGCCGACGACACTGGTGCCGAGCCCCAGATCGCGGCGGTCCTTCTCGTTGTTGATGATCAGCGCCCGGCCCGTCTTTATGATCCGGCTCGTCAACCCCTCGCCGTACTTCAGCGGCCTGATCTCGTCGCCGTACTGGTACGGAAAATCGATTCTGCCCTTGCGCTGGTCGAGCAGGGCCACGTAGGCGACGTCGGCCTTGAAGACCGCACGGACCTGCTCGCCCACCAGGTCGAGCAGCGCGACGAGGTCGAGCTTGCCGCCGAGTTGCTGGGATACGGTATTGATCGTGGCGAGCTCGGCGGCCCGCTGCTGCGACTCGGCGAAAAGCCGCGCGTTCTCGATGGCCACGGTAGCCTGCAACGACAGGCCGACGAGGAATTCCAGCTCGGTCTTGTCGAAGGGCTTGCCCGCCGTCCGCCAGACGGCCATCGCACCTTTCACGGTTTGCCCCGCCATCAGCGGTGCCACCATCAACCGCTCGTCTTCGTTTCGATCGGTGCCGGCGATCTGGACCGCGCGCGGATCCGAGCCCGTGTCGTTGATGAACTCGGGACGGCCGCTCTGCAGCAGGCTGCCGATGATTCCCGCACCGACCTCGATCTCCGTAGCCTGGAGGGCCTGGGCGATGTCGCCGATCGACACGATCGCCCGGTACGTCCGTCCGCCGGGATTGGGCAGGAAGATCGCGCTGTTGTCGACGGCGAGCAGGTCCTTGGCGTGACGCGCGATTCGGTCCATGACGGTTGGCAGGTCGAGCGTCGACGAGATGTCGCGTCCCACCTCGGCCAATGCGGCGGATTCGCGCGTACGGCGCTGCGTCTCGGCGAACAGGCGGGCATTTTCGAGCGCCACGCTCATGCTGTTGGCGAGCGTCTGCAGCAGCCGGACATCCGAAGCACTGAACGCGTCCTCCCGCTCCATGTCGCCCAGTTCGATCAGTCCGCGAGCCTGGTCGCCCGCCAGCAAAGGTACGAAGATCGCCGACTTCTCCATGTGCGTACCGGGAAGGACCCGGCTGCCGTACTTCGCGACCTCGTCAGCCATGTTCCGGTTGACGGCGATGGTCTCGCGGGTGCGCAGAACATGCGCCGCAAAGCCCTTGTCGGAAAGCGGGTTGGGCTCGATGGTGATTCGCTTCCCGCTTTCGTAAACATACGGGTAGTGGATCAAATTCGTTTGCGGGTCATAAATTCG
>JANMBN010000373.1:0-3095 GCA_031360485.1 Betaproteobacteria bacterium
CACGGGGAACCACCGTCCAAGCGAGCCCTCGACGTACGGCTGAAGATTTTCGTCCTGGAGCATGAACGCCACGAATTCCTTGGCGCGCTTCTTGTTCTTCGACGCCTCGAAGATCACGCCCGTCTTGACGGCGGCGCGGTAGACGTACTTCGAGCCGTCGGGCTTGTTCGGGAAGCCGGCGGTCGCGATCAGCTCGTCGTAGTTCTTCTTCGCCTGCGCGCGCTGCTCGGTCGACAGCGTCTCGTTGTTCGCGTCGTCTAGCCACTTGGCGGCGATCGAGATCGTCGCGTTGTGCGTCAGCAGGATCGTCTTGTTGTGGAACGACACGTTGTTGTCCGGATCCTTCCACGACGTCGACGACGGTGGCGTGCAGCCGCGAGTGCGAATGCTCGTGTAATCGCGCAGCGCGTTGACGAGGCCGGCACGCACCTTCGGGTCGTCGACCAGCAGCTTCCCATTGTCGTCGACCAGCTTGACGTTGTACGCGTCCATGAACGTCAGGAACGAGTAGAACGAGTCGCTCGAATCGACGCCCATCGGCTGGCCGATCGCATAGGTGCGCTTGCCGGTCTTCGTCCGGTGCGCCGGCTGCACCTTGTCGCACCAGAAGTCCCAGTACGCCTTCCACGCCGTCGGAATGTCGGATTCCTTGAAGCCCGCCTCGCCCAGCATGTCCTTCCAGTACTGGATGTGCATCGTCTGCTGCTTCATCGGGAACGCGTAGTACGCCTTCTTCTTGGTCTTGTCGTTGTACAGGTACGTCGTTTCGATCGTGTTCTTGAGGAACTTGTCCTTGATCGGCGTGATGATGTCGGAGAGGTCCTCGAGCTTGCCGTCGTAGGCCCACTTGCCGGTCACCTGGAAATCGTAGACGTCGGCGTAGGCGACATCCGGCGGCGTTCCGGCGTCGAGCGCCGCCACCGTCTTCGGGATCATGTCCTGCACCGGGTATTGCGACAGCTCGATCTTGACGCCGGTCTTGTCCTCGTATTTCTTGATCGCCGCGAACAGCGCGTCGTCCTCCGACTTGTAGAACCCTCGCACCCACCACACGGTCAGCTTCTCCTGCGCCATGGCCTGATTTGCCATGACGAGTGCCGTCGCGGCGATGAGCGCGAGGCCAAGCCTTGAAATCATCTTCATGAAACTCCTCCTGTGGTTCGTGTTGCCTTTGCAGGCGTCGCCGCCCGAATCGTAGGGCCTCCCCGCAGCGTAAGGGCGGCCCGTACAGGTGTCAATGACCGTCTTTTCGTGCCCCATCCGAGTGCGCGATCGCGCCGGTGAACCAAAGGTCGTCCCTGGAGATGACCTCCCGCAATCCGACGCGGACCTGCCTCGAGCTACATCACCGCCCCCAGATACCACGGGACGAATTCGCTCTGTCCATATCCGTGCCGCTCGCTCTTGCTCTTCGCGCCCGACGCCGTGTCGAGCATCAGCCGGAACAGCCGCCCGCCGATCTCGTCGACGCTCGCGTCGCCGTCGGCGATCTCGCCGCAATTGAGATCGATGTCCTCTTCCTGCTTCGTCCACAGCGCGGTGGTGGTGGATAGCTTCTGCGATGGCGCCGGCGCGCAGCCGTAGGCGGATCCGCGGCCCGTCGTGAACACGATCATGTTCGCGCCGCCGGCCACCTGCCCGGTGGCCGAGACCGGATCGTAGCCCGGCGTGTCCATGTAGACGAAGCCCTTCGCCGCCACCGTCTCGGCGTACTCGTAGACGTCGACGAGGTTGGTCGTCCCGCCCTTCGCGACCGCGCCCAGCGACTTCTCGAGGATCGTCGTCAGGCCGCCCGCCTTGTTGCCGGGCGACGGATTGTTGTTCATCTCGCCCTTCTCGCGCTCCGTGTAGTCTTCCCACCACTTGATCCGTGCGATGAGCTTCTCGCCGACGGCGCGCGAGACCGCGCGGCGCGTCAGCAGGTGCTCGGCGCCGTAGATCTCCGGTGTCTCGGAGAGTATCGCCGTGCCGCCGTGGCGCACCAGCAGGTCGACCGCCGCGCCCAGCGCCGGATTGGCGGTGATGCCGGAATAGCCGTCGGACCCGCCGCACTGGAGGCCGACGGTGATGTTCGACGCCGGCACCGGCCGGCGCGTGACGACGTTCGCATGCGGCAGCATCTCGCGGACGATGCCGACGCCGTGCGCGATCGTCTTCGCCGTGCCGCCGGTATCCTGGATGCTGAACGTGCGCAGCAGCGGCCCTTCGGTGAGATTTTCCGCTCCGAACAGCGAGCTGATCTGGTTCGCCTCGCAACCGAGGCCGACGACGAGCACGCCGGCGAAATTGGCGTGCCGCGCATAGCCGCCGAGCGTGCGCCGCAGGAGCGTCATTCCGTCGCCGTGCGTGTCCATGCCGCAGCCCGAGCCGTGCGTCAGCGCGACCACGCCGTCGATGTTGGGGAACGCGGCGAGCGCCTCGCCGCGGAACGCGTCGGCGATGCCCCGCACGACGGTCGCCGAGCAGTTGACGGTCGAGAGGAGGCCGATGTAGTTGCGGGTCGCCACCCGGCCGTCGGCGCGGACGATGCCCATGAACGTCGCCGGCGGGTCGACATAGCGCGTCGGCTTCGCGTCGGCGCCGAACGCGTAGTCGCGATCGAAGGCGCCCATCACGAGGCTGTTGAGGTGCACGTGCTCGCCGGGCTTGATGTCGCGGGACGCGAATCCGATGATCTGGTTGTAGCGCTTCACCGGCTCGCCCGCGCGAATGGCCCGGGTCGCCACCTTGTGCCCGGGCGGCACGAGTCCCGAAACGGTCACGTTCTCCTCGGCGAGCAGCGTGCCGCCGACGAGCTGCGTCCGCGCAATCACCACATCGTCGTTCGGGTGCAGACGAATCGTCAGCGAGGTGGGGGTCAGCATGATGTTGTCTCCTCTCTCAGGCGGGAATCCGGGCCCGCGCGACGGCACGGCGGTCGATCGACGCGAAGTCCCTTTCGATGCCATGGCCGGCTACCGACGGCGCGCATGCGTACCCGTCGGCGATCACGAGCCGCGACGTCGTGACGTCGTCGAGCTGCGGGATGTATTCGACCCACGCGGCGTTCGGCACCGCCGCGGTCAGCGACACGTGCAGCTCCATCAGGAAGTGCG